>JBGQLA010000510.1:0-2002 GCA_041499865.1 Deltaproteobacteria bacterium | reverse complement strand
CGCCGGCTCCAGGCGCCGCACTTCGTCGCCGTCGATCACCTCGACGGGGATGTCGTGCTTCTGGATCTGGGCGGCGCGGCCCGCGAGAGCGCGCGCGGTGACGTCGTCGAAGGCCACCTGCAGCGTGCCGCCGCCGCGGTATCCCACGGAGACCCCGGTGAGCCGCTCCAACTCGGCGGCGAACGCTCGGTAACGCGCCAGGGAGGCGGCGCAGAGCTGGTAGAACGGACCCGGCTCCTCCGCTTCGACGCCCGGCGAGAGGATTCCCGCCGCCGCGCTCGACGCTTCCGCACCGGGAACGGAGCGCTCCAGCACCAGCACGCTCTGTCCGGCCTGCGCCAGCCGCAGCGCCACGGCGCAGCCCTGCACGCCCGCGCCGATCACGATTACGTCGGACTTCATCGGAGCGGCAGGCTATCTCCGCTCCGTCGATCCCGCCAGCGCGACGGGATTGCGCCGCGCTACCTCGCGAGCAGCTGCGTCAGCGCAAGGACGACGCAGGAGGCGAGCAGGATGCTGGCGGTGAGCCATTCTACGAACGGCGATTCCTCGGAGAGCACCTTCGCCTCTTTCGCCACTTGAGCCTCGCCTGCGCGCAGTTCCTTCGAGCCGCACCTGGGTGGTTATCAGACCACTTGATCGCGATCAACGTAATCTTGTCCGCACCCCATTACCTTACGCGTCGTTGCATGGCACGCCGCATCCACTGCGGCTCTGACAACCAAGCGGGGTTTCCCCAGGAGGTACGAGTGGCGCACGTACACGAGATCACGATCTGGACGCGAGGAGTGGTGAAGGACAAGGAGGGCCGCGACGTCGCCAACGGCATCGCCAAGGCCGCCGACAAGGAAGGGAAGTTCACCCAGGCCTTCGACAACTACGTGGACCTTCCCGACCGGGTCAACGTCCCGCTGCGGAAGTACGCGCGGATCAGCGACCAGGACATCGAGATGAAGTACGACTACGAGAACGAGAAGCCCGAGGTAGTGGTGGTGGTGGACGCCACCATCGTCAAGGGCATCAACGTCCTCCGCGGCGTCGAGAAGGACGGCATCCTTGTCGTCAACACCAAGCGGTCGCCCGACGAGATCCTCAAGTTCATCCCCGAGAAGGGCCTCCTGAAGGCCATCGCCTGCGTCGACGCCGACGGAATCAGCGGCACTTCGACGGTGGACTTCTCCGGCACCGAGGGCGGCGTGGACACCGTCGGACTCGGCGCGGGCATCGCCGCGCCGCTGCTCGGCGCGGTGGCCAGGGCGACCGGGCTGGTCAAGCTCGAGAGCCTCGCCGGCGTGGTGCAGAACAAGAACGGCCTCTTCAAGGGTCACGAGACCACCGTGATCAAGATGCTCCACTAACCAGTGCGGCTACCCGCACAGGAGACTTCGACCATGTTCAACGTACCCAAGGAACGCGCGGTGCCGTTTGGCTGCGTCACGCCGGCGCCCGTCGGCGAGCAGCCGATGATGATCACGGGCAACTGGCGCGAGTGGCGGCCGGTGATCGACCCCGAGATCTGCAACCTCTGCATGAACTGCGTGGTGTTCTGCCCCGATGCCTGCTGGCAGCTGAACGAGGCAGAGGACGAGGTGGTGTGGAACGCGAAGTACTGCAAGGGGTGCCGCGTCTGCATCAACGAGTGCTCCACCGAGGCGCTGAGCAAGGCGTACGAGCTCGACTTCGACGACGGCGTGGTTCGCCTCGAGAAGCCTTTCTAGAAAGGGACGACAATGGCTAAAGAGATGACGTTGAGCGGCTGTGCCGCGTCGGCCCAGGCCGTGAAGTTTGCCAAGGTGGACGTGATCTGCTCGTACCCGATCCGTCCGTACACGGCGGCGATGATGGAGCTGGCCAAGATGGTGGCCGACGGCGAGATCGACGCGGAGTTCATCCACGGCGAAGGAGAGCACGGGCAGCTCTCGGTGGTGTACGGCGCCTCCGCGGCCGGGGCCCGCACCTTCACCGGAAGCTCGGGCGTGGGCGTGACCTACGCGATGGAGGT
>JBGQLA010000509.1:0-2164 GCA_041499865.1 Deltaproteobacteria bacterium | reverse complement strand
CTGGAAGAGCATGAACGCCTGGTGCGGGATGGTCGGCGCATAAGAGGAGGGACCGGGGCCGACGCCGCTCAGGCCCAGCCACTCCAGTCCGCCGATCACGCCTCCCTTGTCGGGACCGAAGGCGAGCGAGTATCCGAACAGGACCCACTGCAGCGAGACCACGCAGAGCGCCGCCAGCGATTGCAGCAGCGTGGAGAGGACGTTCCGCTGGCGCACCATCCCGCCATAGAAGAGCGCGAGTCCGGGCAGCGTCATGAGGAGGACGAAAGCGGTGCAGATGAGAACCCAGGCAGTATCGCCCTTGTCCAGGGCAGCGGTCGGCATTCTTCCTCCAGGCGGCAGGCACGATCGCCTCCGCGGGCGCGCTGCAAGTGCAAGGGTGGGACCATACCGCGCATGTGCGCCCGCGCTCTTGGTGCGCCGCCCGCACAATCCCGTGGGCCAAACGGATTTGTCGGAACCGCCGAAAATACCGACAAAAATGTATCCGCCTCCTCGGGCAGCCGGGCTGTAACAAATCGGGGCGCTCATCCCCCCCGCGCAGGGCCAAAGTCCGAGGGAAATCGCGGCTCCGCGCGGGGTCCGACGAAACCGTCCGATTCAACAAGTGGTCAGACAATTTCGTAGGCCCGCTTGCCACGCCTTGCGCGCGCTGCTAAGTCAACTTTCGTGGCAGTCGCAGCGAACGAAGCGCGAACCGATCTCCGCTCGCTTTCGGCGCTGGCCGACGTCGGTCGGGCACTCGCCGGCGGGCTCGAGCTCCGCGCCTCCCTGGAGCGGGCGCTGGAGAAGATCGAGCAGCACCGGGGAACGGTCCGGGGCGCGGTCTTCCTCCTCGACGACTCCACCGGCGACATCGGCGTCGAGGCCGCCGTCGGCATCCCCAGCGAGGGTCTGCGGGCGCGCTACAAGATCGGCGAAGGCGTGGTGGGCCGTGTGGTGCAGAGCGCACGCCCGGTGGTGATTCCCGCCACCGCCCGCGAGCCGCTGGTGCTGAATCGCGCCTTCCTCCGCCGCCGCAGCGGCAACAGCGAGTGGAGCCTGGTCTGCGTCCCCATCCTGCTCGAGCGCAAGCCGGCGGGTGCGCTGGCCGTCGACTTCCCTTTCAACGCCAACCGCGACTACCAGACCGACACCCAGTTTCTCTGCGTGGCCGCGTCGATGATGGCCCAGGCGCTGAAAGCCCAGCGGACGGTGGAGACCGAGCGGAACCGCCTGCTCGCCGAGAACGTCCATCTCCGGCAGGAGCTGGAGGAGCGCTACGATCTCTCGAACATCGTCGGCACCAGCGGCCCGATGCGGCAGGTGTACGAGCAGATCGCCCAGGTGGCGAAGACCAACACCACCGTCCTGGTCCGCGGCGAGTCCGGCACCGGCAAGGAGCTGATCGCGCACGCCATCCACTACAACTCGGAGCGGGCGGCGAAGCCCTTCGTCAAGGTGAGCTGCGCGGCGCTGCCGGAGACCCTGCTGGAGGCCGAGCTGTTCGGATACGAGCGGGGCGCCTTCACCGGCGCCCAGCAGCGCAAGCAGGGACGCTTCGAGCTGGCGGAAGGCGGGACGCTCTTCCTCGACGAGATCGGCGAGCTGAACCCGGGGAGCCAGGTGAAGCTGCTGCGCGTCCTCCAGGAAAGGGAGTTCGAGCGGGTGGGCGGCACCGAGACGGTCCGCGTGGACGTGCGCCTGGTGGTCGCGACCAACCGCGACCTGGAGGCGAGCATCACCGAGAAGCAGTTCCGCGAGGACCTCTACTACCGCCTGAACGTGTTCTCGATCTTCGTGCCGCCGCTGCGCGACCGCAAGCCGGACATCATGCTGCTCGCGGACCACTTCCTCGCCAAGTACGCGCGGAAGCACAAGCGGCAGATCCGCCGCATCTCCACCCCTGCCATCGACATGCTGGTCAGCTACCACTGGCCGGGAAACGTCCGCGAGCTGGAGAACACCATGGAGCGCGCGGTGGTCACCTGCGACGGGCAGGTGATCCACGGCCATCATCTGCCGCCCACGCTGCAGACCGCCGAAGCTTCCGGCACCATGGTGCAGACCTCGCTCGCGGACGCCGTGGAGCAGTACGAGAAGGACATGATCGTCGACGCGCTGAAGAGCGCGCGCGGCAACTGCGCCAAGGCAGCCCGCCTGCTCGGAACCACCGAACGGATCG
>JBGQLA010000508.1:0-2181 GCA_041499865.1 Deltaproteobacteria bacterium | reverse complement strand
GCGAGGAATCCGTTGTAGAGCCCTTGATTCTGCGCGAGCACGGCGGTCGCCGCGGCCTGCTCGCGCGACTGGCGGAAGACCTTGAGGCCGAGAGGTTTCTCCCAGAGGAAGACCTCGAGGACGAGGAACCAGCCGTGCAGCACGGCGACGAGGGCGAACAGGGCGTCGGATACGAGCAACATCGCCTTCGCATATCACGCTAACGGGTTTCCGCCGGCACTGGCGGGTAGCGCACGGCCCCGAGCCCGCCGGTGAAGGGAAGCGCGTCGCGCCAGGCAGGCTCGATCATGGCACTCCGCGCGGCAACAGATCGCGGCCCGGCTTGCTCGCGCCGGAAGCGGTCCTGTGGCAAGTAGCACTGCACGCCATGTCCCGCGGATCGCAAGGCGCCATCACGCTGCTGGGCATCTCCATCGGGATCGCCTTCGGCGTGTTGATCGGCGTGGGCGGCTTCACTTTCGCCTACGCCCGCGGCAGCTCGTACCTGACCAACGACCCGAAGGCGTGCATGAACTGCCACATCATGCGCGAGCAGTTCGAGGGCTGGACCCGCGCCAGCCACCACGCGGTGGCGGTGTGCAACGACTGCCACACCCCGCACGACTACATGAGCTACTTCGACGCGCGCAAGGAAGTGGCGCATCCGGTCGCCTGCATCGACTGCCACGACCCGAAGACCATGGCGCTGCGGGTCACCCGCCCGGCGTTCATGGAGGGGATCGCCAAGGTCAAGGCGGCGGCCGGCACTCCGAACTACGAGGTGAACAAGATGGCCTCGCGCCAGGAGATGCGCGCGTACGTCTGCGGGCAGTGCCACGTCGAGTACTATTTCAAGGGCGCCGAGAAGCGGCTCACCTTCCCTTGGGACAAGGGCCTGCAGGCGGACAGGATCCTCGCCTACTACGACGAGATCGGCTTCAAGGACTGGGTGCACAAGGAGACCGAAGCGCCGGTGCTCAAGGCGCAGCACCCGGAGTTCGAGACCTGGAGCCAGGGGCTGCACGCGCGCTCGGGCGTCTCCTGCGCCGATTGCCACATGCCGTACATCCGGATCGGCGCGCAGAAGATCAGCGATCACCACGTCCGCAGCCCGCTCCTGAACATCGCCAACGCCTGCCAGACCTGCCACCGCTATCCGGAGTCCGAGATCAAGGATCGGGTGGAGCAGATCCAGAACCGCCACTACGAGCTGCGCAACCACGCCATGGACGCGCTGATGGATCTGATCCGCGACGTCAAGGACGCGAAGCAGAAGGGGCTGACCGACGAGCAGCTGGGCAAGCCGCGGGACTTCCAGCGCAAGGCGCAGTTCCTCCTCGACTTCGCGGAGGCGGAGAACTCCACCGGCTTCCACGCCCCGCAGGAGGGAAGCCGGATTCTCGGGATCTCGCTCGATTATTCGAGGCAGGGGCAGCAGACGCTGGCTTCGCTCTGGCGCGAGAAGGCCGGCGGCGGCGCGCCCTCGCAGGCGGCTCGCGCGCCGGCAGGGGTGGAGGCCCCTCGACCGATTCCGGGCGCGGTGGCGAAACCGCCGGACGCGGCGAAGCGGTGAGCGGTTCGCCGCCGATCTAGGCGGGAAGCTGGCGCGCGGTGAGGACGTCGAACGCCGTCACGGCGGCGACGTTCCCGGCGGCGATGACGGCGTTGCGCCGCTTGGGGTTGTCCCGCTTCAGCGCCGCCGCAAGCGTCATCAGATCCAGCGCGTCGCCCGCCACCCGCGCCCAGAGCCAGAGCGCCCGCTCGCCGGAAGCGAGGATGGCGATGCCAGTGGCGATCTCGCGCAGGCCGTACAGGCGCACCAGCGTCACGCGATCTTCCAGGCCCAGCGCGCGCGCCAGCCTGCGCCCGGCTAACACCTCGCAAAGCCCCAGTCCGATGCTGAACCAGCCCAGACCCCGCGCCCGTTCGTACGCTCTCATCGTTGCCTCGCGCTGGAGAAGTCGGGGCGGAAGATGCGCACTCGCGCGACGGGCGGCGGCAGGCAGACGGGCGCCCACCCCCTGTCGCAGGCCCAGCGAAGACCTACCTTCCCGTCGCGGCGGGAGGTGCGGGTGCGCGACGAGATCGAGGTTCTACCAGCCCCCGGGCGCGGGGGAGGCCGGGTACTCTCACGCGATCCGGACAGCGCGGAGTCCCCGGCGAGCGCTTACGCACACTTCATCACGCCCGCCGCGGATCGGT
>JBGQLA010000507.1:0-2215 GCA_041499865.1 Deltaproteobacteria bacterium | reverse complement strand
GGCTTCCGGGAAGCGGTGCAGTTCGTGTCCCGCTACGCCGAACCCGGCGCCGAGCTTTCCACCGAGATCGACTGGCCGGCCCGGCTGTACGCCGAGGCGGCGGGACGCCCTGATCTCCGGCAAACGCTGGTCCGCCGCGGCCGCACCTGCCGATCGGGCCGCGTCTGCTACGTCGTGGTCCAGACGGGCCGCCTGTACTTCCTCAACCAGGAGGCGGTGGAGAATCTCTCCCGGCGTACGCCCTGGCACGTGGAGCGCCTGGACGGGCGCGAGGTGGTGAAGGTGTATCGGCTGCTGCCCGGCGAGATGCCTTTTCCCGACGAAGAAGCGCCGGGAATCGGTCCCCTGGTTCAGCAGCGCTGAAGGAGGCGTTCGTGGCCGGCAAGCTGCAGATCGAGGACGTGGTGCCGGGCACGGGCGCCGAGGCCGTGAAGGGGAAGCTGGTGTCCGTCCACTACACGGGGTGGCTCACCGACGGAAAGAAGTTCGACTCGTCGAAGGACCGCGGCCAGCCCTTCCAGTTTCCCCTCGGGCGCGGGCACGTCATCCGCGGCTGGGACGACGGAGTGCAGGGCATGAAGGTGGGCGGGAAGCGGAAGCTGACCATCCCGCCCGAGCTGGGCTATGGCCCGCAGGGCGCCGCGGGGGTGATCCCGCCGAACGCCACCCTGGTGTTCGAGGTGGAGTTGCTCGGCGTCACGTAGCGGGCGCGCCGCTCCCGGCGAGCGTTCAGATCCAGTCGCGCCCTTCGCCCTGCACCCATTCGGCGAACTTTCGCACCCCGGAGCGGATGGGCGTGCGGGGCGCGTACCCGAGGATCTCGCCGGCGTGCGTGACGTCGGCGCTGGTGAGCGGAACGTCGCCCGGTTGCGCGGGTTGCCGATCGAGGATGGCCTGGACGCCGAGAGCGTCCTCGAGAAGCGAGACCAGCTCGAGAAGCGAGGTGGTGTGGGCGCCGCCCAGGTTGAGGATGTCGAAGCCCAGAGGCACGTCGCAGGCGGCGATCACGCCGGCGATGATGTCGTCGACCCAGGTGTAGTCGCGCCGGGTGGACCCGTCGCCGAAGAACGGCAGGGGCTTGCCCGCGAGCATGCGCCGGGAGAACTTGTGGATCGCCAGATCGGGCCGCTGGCGGGGGCCGTACACGGTGAAGAAGCGCAGCGCCGCAACCTCGATGCCATAGAGGTTGTGGAAGGTGTGCGCCAGCACCTCGGAGGCGACCTTGCTGGCCGCGTAGGGGCTTTCCGGAGAGTCGATCCGCGCGGTCTCCCGGAAGGGGGCCTGCGCATGCGCTCCGTAGACGGAGCTGCTGGACCCGAGGACGAAGCGGCGCGTCCCCGCGGTGCGCGCGGCTTCGAGGACGCAGGCGGTTCCGCGCACGTTCACGTCCATGTACGCCGCCGGCCGCTCCAGGCTGGGGCGGACGCCGGCGAGCGCGGCCAGGTGCACCGCCACCTCCGGCGTCGCGGCGGCGAAGGCGCGCTGCAGGGCGTCCGCGTCGCGGATGTCCGCCTCGAACAGGCGGGCGCGCGGATCGAGCGCTACGCGCTTGAGCCGCTCCGGGTAGAAGGGATCGAAGTTGTCGACGATCGCGACCTCGTCGCCGCGATCGAGGAGCGCCTTCACCAGATGGGAGCCGATAAAACCTGCGCCGCCCGTCACCACCACGCGCTTCATGCGGCGCTCCGGAGCGGGAGCGCCTGCGCGTAGTGCTTCTGCCAGAGCTGGAACATCAGCAGCGTCCAGAGCGGCTTGCGCAGATCGGCACGCCTGTCGAGATGGGCCTGGAGCAGGGAGCGCACCGCATTCGCATCGAACACGCCGCCGTCGCGGAGCGCGCGCTCGGAGAAGGCCTCCTCGATCAGCGGCCGCAAAGGCCCGCGGATCCAGGCGGCCACCGGGATGCCGAAACCCTTCTTCGGCCGGCGGAGGATCTCGTCGGGCACCGTCCCGCGCAGCGCGCGCTTGAGGATCAGCTTGGTGCGCGTGAGCGACATCTTCAGCCGCCAGGGCAGCCGCGCGGAGAATTCGACCACCTTGGTGTCCAGGTAGGGCGCGCGCAGCTCGAGGGAAGCGGCCATCGAGGCGCGGTCCGCCTTCACCAGGATGTCGTCGGCCAGGTAGCGCGTCAGGTAGTACCGGAGCGCCTCCTCCACCGACCCGGGCGAGGCGCCGCTGCGGGCGGCATCCTCGAGCACCTCGCGGAACGCCACCT
>JBGQLA010000506.1:0-2245 GCA_041499865.1 Deltaproteobacteria bacterium | reverse complement strand
GCGCGGGAGCTGTCGCGCTACGGCGCGCGCGCGGGCGGAGATCCGCAGCGGCTCGAGGAGATCGACGAGCGCATCGAGGTGCTGAGGCGCATCTCGCGCAAGCACGGCGGCACCCTGGCCAGCGCGCTCCAGCGGCGCGATCAGATGCGCGCCGAGCTCGCCTCGCTGGAGAACCACGACGAGGAGCTGGCGCGGCGCGAGGGCGAGGTGCAAAAGCTCGCGGCCGCCGCCCGGACGCTGGCGGAGAAGCTCTCGCGCGAGCGGCGCGCCGCGGCGGGCGCCTTCGGCAAGGCGGTCGCGCAGGAGCTCTCCGCGCTGGGGATGCAGAGCGAGCTGTCCGTGCGCTTCAACCCTGCGGGGGAGGGAGCCATCGCGGGCCTCGGGCCGACCGGACTGGAGACCGCGGAGCTGCTGCTCAGCCCGAACCCTGGCGAGGAGCTGCGGCCGCTCTCGCGGATCGCTTCCGGCGGCGAGCTGTCCCGCGTGCTCCTGGCGGTGAAGCGGGTCCTGGCCGGGTCCGACCCGGTGGACGCCTACCTCTTCGACGAGGTCGACGCGGGCATCGGCGGCGCTACCGCCGACGCGGTGGGCCGGGCGCTGGCCGCGGTGGCGCGGCGCCGGCAGGTCATCTGCATCACCCACCTGCCGCAGATCGCCGTCTTCGCCGGCAAGCACCTGACGGTCGAGAAGGAAGTGCTGAAAGGTCGCACCCACAGCCGCGTCGGCGCGGTGGACGGCGACGAGCGGGTGCGCGAGCTCGCGCGGCTCCTCTCCGGAAAGGCCACCGACGTCGCTCTGGAGCACGCCCGCGAGCTGCTGGCGGCCGCGCAGAGCGGCGATTCGCGGAAGCGGAAGGCGGTGTAAAGTTGGACGGAATGGCCAGGTACCGCAGCGCCGCGCGCACGGACGTGGGGATGAAGCGCGAGCACAACGAGGACAGCTTCCTCGTCAACGAGGACCTCGGGCTCTTCGTGGTCTGCGACGGAATGGGCGGGCACGCGGGCGGCGAGACCGCCAGCCGGCTCGCGGTCCAGACCATCGAGAAGGAGCTGATCTCGGCGAAGCTGCGCACCGACGATCCCTTCGCCTCCCAGGTCGCGCTGGCGGAATCTCCGCTGGCCGGCGCTCTGCGCGAGGCGGTGGAGGGGGCCTGCTCCGCGGTCTTCCGTACCAGCCGCGCCAACCCCGAGCTTGCGGGGATGGGCACCACTTGCATCTCGCTGCTGGTCCACGGCGATCACGCCATCCTCGGCCACGTCGGCGACAGCCGGGCCTACCTGGTCCGCGACGGCGAGGTCTGGCAGCTCTCCGAGGACCACTCGCTGGTCAACGAGCAGGTGCGCGCGGGACTCCTCACACAGGAGGAAGCGAAGCACAGCCGGCTGAAGAACATCATCACCCGGTCGGTGGGCTTCGAAGAGGACGTGCTCGTCGACGTGATGGGCGTGGAGACCCGCGCGGGCGACCGGTTCCTGCTCTGCTCCGACGGGCTTTCGAACCTGGTGGAAACCGACGAGATCCGCGATGCCCTGGGCCACGACGACGTGGCGCAGGTCCCCGAGATGCTGATCCAGCTCGCCAACGCCCGCGGGGGCGACGACAACATCACCGTGGTCGCGGTGCACCGCACCGAGTAGCTGAAACACGCCGCGATTCGGGTGGTTCCGTGTGGGTGCGTAAACCTTGACGCACCCGCTCCGCATCCGATACTCAACGACGCTCGCACGCTGTGCAGACTGGCGCGCGGTTTGTATCCTGGTTGGGGAAGCGGCGGAAAGCGCGGTCGGTTGGGAAGTGGAGTTCCCGCCGCAGGAGGTTCCTTGGACAAGTCGTACACGATCCTGCTGGTCCCGGACCGTGACGCCAAGGTGAAGAAGATCCGCCTCGAGCACCGGATGCTGGTGCGCGTGGGGATCTGCTTCGGCGTGGTGCTGCTCGCTCTCGTCGGAGCCCTGGCCCACTACTTCCAGGTGGTCGGCAAGGTCGCGGAAAACGAGCTGATCCGCGCCGAGAACCTCGAGCTGCAGAACCGCTGGCGCGAAGCAGAGCAAAAGTTTTCCCACATCAACGACGAACTCGACCGCGTCAAGCGCCTGAACGCCAATCTCCGGCACATCACTTCCCTCAACGATCCCGACCGCAAGCTCTCCATGCCGCAGCCCGAGCAGGGCCAGAACGCGCCCGAATTCGTCGGCGGCGGCGTCGCCACCGAGCCGGCGCAGTCCGGCATGGGCGCCGTGGGGAT
>JBGQLA010000505.1:0-2258 GCA_041499865.1 Deltaproteobacteria bacterium | reverse complement strand
GTCACGATCACGCTCGACAACTGCTTCGTGGTCCGCGACCTCAAGGTGATCAACGGCAACACCGGCCTGTTCGTGGCGATGCCGGCGAAACGGCGCAAGGACGGGACTTTCAAGGACATCGCGCATCCCTTGAACAGCGAGACCCGGGAGCGGATGGAGAAGGTGATCCTCGCCGAGTACGACCGCGAGCTGGCCCGGGGGACCGCTCCCACCTCCGCCGCCGCCGCCGGCGGGTAGCCGCGCCGGACGGCCCGGGCTTCGCGCTCTGGATCTGCCCGAAGCGGTCGTGTACAAGGCCGCGCATGCCCGAGACCGATTCCGACCTCGTCATCTTTCCCGGGAACTCCAGCAAGGCGCTGGTCAAGGAGATCTGCGAATACCTGGAGATCCCCGTCGGCCGCTGCGAGGTGGGGAAGTTCTCGGACGGCGAGATCCAGATCGAGATCGAGGAAAACGTCCGTGGCCGCGACGTCTTCCTCGTCCAGAGCACCTCCACTCCGGTGAACGATCACCTGATGGAGCTGCTGATCATGATCGACGCGGCCCGCCGGGCTTCCGCCCAGTCGATCACCGCGGTGGTCCCCTACTTCGGGTATGCGCGCCAGGACCGCAAGGTGGCGCCCCGGACGCCGATCACGGCGCGGCTGGTGGCCGATCTGATCACCTCCGCTGGCGCCGACCGGTTCCTCTCCATGGACCTGCACGCCGGCCAGATCCAGGGCTTCTTCGACATGCCCTCCGACCACCTCTACGCCTCGCCCATCCTGCTCGAGGACATGAAGCGCAAGTACGGCGGGCGCCCCGACGAGGTGGTGGTGGTGAGCCCCGACGCCGGCGGCGTCGAGCGGGCGCGCGCCTTCGCCAAGCGTCTCGGCGCCACCCTGGCGATCGTCGACAAGCGGCGGCCCAAGGCCAACGTGGCGGAAGTGATGCAGATCGTCGGCGACGTCCGGGGGAAGACCGCGATCATGCTCGACGACATGATCGACACCGCCGGGACCCTGACGCTCGGAGCCAAGGCGCTCGCCGAATCCGGCGCCCGCCGCATCGTGGCCTACGCCGTCCACCCGGTGCTCTCGGGACCGGCGATCGACCGCCTGCAGGCGTCCGCCATCGAAGAAGTGGTGGTCACGAACACCATTCCGCTGCGGGACAACGCCCTCGCCTGCAGGAAGATCACCCAGCTCTCGGTGGCGAAGATCTTCGGCGAGGCCATCCGCCGCATCCACTCCGGCGACTCGCTCAGCTCCCTCTTCGTCTAAAGAAACCCGGGCGGAATCGTTCGCTGCCGGCGGGCATCCACCGGCACGCATGGCCGATTTCCTCCTGCAGCACGGCTACGCCGTCCTCTTCGCGGTCAGCCTGATCGCGCAGCTCGGCCTCCCTGTCCCGCTCACCCCGCTGCTGCTCGCGGCGGGCGTGCTCGCCAAGGCGGGACAGCTCTCGCTGGTTCCCGTGGTCGCCCTCTCCGCGGTCGCCTCCGCGCTCGGGCACCTCGTCTGGTACGAGGCCGGGCGCCGCCGCGGGACGGCGGTGTTGCGCCTGCTCTGCCGGATCTCCATCGAGCCGGATTCGTGCGTGCGCCGCACCGAGGATCTGTTCGCCCGGCACGGCGGGCGGGCGCTGGTCGCGGCGCCTTTCGTTCCCGGCCTCGGCGCCGTCGCGCCGCCGCTGGCGGGAATGGCGGGGATGCCGGTGAGGCGGTTCTTGCTCCTCGATTCGGCGGGCGCTCTTCTCTGGTCGGCGCTCTTCGCCGGCGCCGGGTTCCTCAACGGCCCGGAGCTGATGGCGCTGGTGCAGGTCGGGCTGCGGTTCGGGGCCTGGGTCGCGCTGGCGGCGGGCGTCGCGCTGGGCCTCTGGCTGGGATGGAAGATCGCGCAGCGCGGCGTGGTGGCCCGGGCCGCGCTCGCGCCGCGGATCGAGGCCGACGATCTGCGGTTCCGGCTGGCCTCCGCGGATCCGCCGGCCGTCGTCGATCTGCGCAGCGACGTCACCCGCGGGCACGTCTCGGTCCCGGGCGCGCGCCCGGTCGCGCCGGCCGACCTGCCGCGCTGGGCGGAAGGAATCCCGCGCGACAAGGAGATCGTCGTTCTCTGTGATTGACCGAACGAGAACTCCAGCGCCCGTGCGGCGCTGACGCTGATCGAGCTGGGGTTCTCCCGCGTCCGGGCGCTTCGTGGGGGCGTCCAGCGCTGGCGCGAGCTCGGATTTCCCCTCTCGCCGCTGCCGCCGCTGTCCGCGCCGGTCCTCCCTGCACC
>JBGQLA010000504.1:0-2336 GCA_041499865.1 Deltaproteobacteria bacterium | reverse complement strand
GTCGCGGCGGCGATCCGCTTCGCGGTCCCGCTGCTGCGCCCGCGCTTCTTCGCGGAGCTCTTGATGTGCTCGTATTGCCTCTCCCGCTTGTTGCTCCAGGCTTTCGGCATCCCGTTCTCCTTCCGCGCCAAAGCGACGCAAACCCCTCCGGTGGCGCGCAAGCTATGCACGCGGTTTCTCGGGAGAAAGGGGCAGGAGCAGGAGGAGCAGCGGCAGCAGCTCCAGGGCGGCTGCGTACGCATACAGCGGCGCGGCGCTGCCGAACCGATCGTAGCCGGCCCCGGAGAGCGCGTAGCCGAGCGCGTTGCCGCCGCCGAACACCAGGGCGGAGAACAGCGCCTGCCCCGACGCGCGCAGCCGGACCGGCACCGTGCGCTGCATCGCCTCCACCGCGCAGCCCCAGAAGATCCCGAAGCTGAGGGCGTGGAGCAGCTGCAGCGCGATCAGCGACGGAGCGCCGTGCGCGTGCGCCAGCAGGGCCCAGCGCAGCGCGCTCCCGGCGAAGGCCGCGCCGAAGAGCGCCCGGAGCGAGAACCTGTCCAGCAGCCCGGGGAAGGCGAACAGCGCGAGCACCTCCGCGAGGACTCCCACGGCGAGCCCCGCGCCCGTCACCGACGAGGGCAATCCCAGATCCCGCACCAGCACGCCGAAGAGCAGGTGGTACGGCGCGCAGGCGCACCAGTGGACCGCGCAGATCGCCAGTACGAAGAGGAGCCGCGGGTTCCGCAGCAGCGCCAGCGCGTCGCTCCAGCGCGGCCGCTCCGGGTGCGCGTCCACCGCCGGCAGCGCCTGCGCGAGCAGGGCAAATCCCGCCACGCAGCCCAGGTACGCGAACGGCATCGCCGGATCCCCCGGACGCTCGCCGCGCGCCGCCAGAAGCAATCCCAGTCCCTGCGCCGTGATCACGAAGCCGATCGATCCCCAGAGCCGCGTGCGCGCGTAGCTGTGGTTCGTCAGGCGGCGCACGGTCTCCACGGTGGTGGAATCGACCAGCGGCACCACGGCGCCCGAGAACAGAGCGGAGAGCACCAGGACGATCCCGACCTGCGCAGGCGTGCGCGCGAACGGCAGCCCGCAGATCGCCAGGAGCATGCCGGGGGCGCAGATCGAGAGCGCCCGGGAGGGGGCGCCGAGCCGGTCCGCGATCCCGCCCCACACCAGCGCCGCGGGCGCCGCGACGGCCTGCTGCGCGAACGTCACCGCGCCGATCTGCTCGCCGGAGAACCCCAGCCCGCGCAGGTAAGGAGCGAAGTAGGAGAGGAAAGTCCCGACGGAGGCGTAATAGAGGAAGTAGAACCAGCGCAGGCGCGCGATCATCCCGGCGCGTCTTCCGGCTCCATCGTGCACAGCAGGGGAAAGCCGGCCTTGTCGGCCAGCGCCATCGTCTGCTGCACCTTGGTCTCGGCGATCTCGAACATGTACACGCCCGCCACCGCCATTCCGTGCGTATGCGCGTGGAGCATGATCGCCTGCGCGTCGGCGTCGGACTTCGCGAACACCTCGCGCAGCACCAGGACCACGAACTCCATCGGCGTGTAGTCGTCGTTGTGCAGCAGCACCTTGTACAGGCGCGGCCGCGCAAGCTTCGGCTTCGCCTTCGTCTTCGGCTCGGCGACGCCGACGTCGCCCCGCTGTTTCTTCGAAGGGCTCATCAGGCCACCTTGAATATAGGCGACTCGCGCATCGACTGCTCGATGCTCGCCGCCCGGGCCGGCGTCTCCCGGGAGAGGTGCTCTCGCACGGCCCGGTCGAGGCGCGCGTCGGAGAAGCCGTGCGCCGACCAGGTCAAGGCAGGCAGGAACCCGCGCGCCAGCTTGTGCTCGCCTCCCGCGCCGCCCTCGAAGACCTCCAGCCCGCGGACGATGCAGTCGGCGATGGAGTGGTAGTAGCAGACGTTGAAGTGGAGGAACGGGTGCTCCTCGAAGCACCCCCAGTAGCGGCCGTAGAGCCGGGTGGCGGAGGCCACGTTGAAGGCGCCCGCCACCAGCTCCTTGCCGCGGAACGCCGCCACCACCTCCACGGCGTCCGGCATGCCGGCGAATGCCTTGAGATAGAACTTCTCGTTCAGCCAGCGCCGGCCCCACATCAGCTTCTCCACCGTGCTCCGGTGCAGCGCGTGCGCCGCTTTCGCCCAGCGGGACGGATCCCGCCCCAGCTCGTCGCCGCGGACGGTGCGGATGGCGATGCCCTGCTCGCCGGCCGCCGCCATCTCGCGCTTGAGCATGTTCCGGCGCTTGGAGTTGAAGCGGGCGAGGAAGTCGGGCATCGAGCGGTATCCCTCGTTGCGCCAGTGGAACTGCCACGACACCCGCAGGGCCATGCCCGCCTGCTCCAGC
>JBGQLA010000503.1:0-2357 GCA_041499865.1 Deltaproteobacteria bacterium | reverse complement strand
TTCGACACCCTCTACGTGCAGCTGGTCGCCGCCGGCGAGATCGGCGGTATCCTCGACACCATCCTCAACCGGCTCGCGCAGTACATCGAGAAGAACGAGAAGCTGAAGAGCCGGGTGAAGGGCGCGATGGTGTACCCGAGCGTGGTGTTGGTGGTCGCCGTCGGCGTCACCGTGGTGCTGCTGCTCTTCGTCACCCCGACGTTCGAGAAGATGTTCAAGGACTTCGGCGGAGCGATGCCGGCGCCTACCCAGATCGTGATCGACATCTCGAAGTGGCTGCAGCACTACATCGGCTACCTGATCGGGAGCATCATCGCCGCGGCGATCGCCTTCCGTGCCTGGGTGAACTGGCCGCGCGGGCGCGTGCAGTGGGACTCCTTCGCCATCCGCACCCCGATCTTCGGGCCCCTGATCCGCAAGGTGGCGGTGGCGCGCTTCACCCGCACCCTCGGAACCATGATCAGCTCCGGCGTGCCCATCCTCGACGCGCTGGAGGTGGTGGCGAAGACCGCTGGTAATGCCGTCGTGGAGAAGGCCATCCGGTATACCAAAGAGAAGATCGCCGAGGGCAAGACCATCGTGCAGCCGCTCGCGGAGACCAAGGTCTTCCCCCCGATGGTGGTGCAGATGATCGGCGTCGGCGAGGCGACCGGCGCCATGGACCAGATGCTCACCAAGATCGCCGACTTCTACGACGACGAGGTGGACGCCGCGGTGGCGGCCCTCACCAGCCTGATCGAGCCGGTGATGATGGTGTTCCTCGGCGGCATCGTCGGCGGCTTCCTCGTGGCCATGTACCTGCCGATCTTCTCGATCGCCGGCGCGGTCAAGTAGGGAGCGATGGCGGAAGCGGGCGTCTATTCGCCGCTGGGCGACCGCCCGGAAGGCATGCTTTGGCGCAAGCTGGTGCTGCTCACCGGCATCCGCCTGCTGGTGGGCACCGCGCTGCTGGTGGCCACGGCCTGGACCACGCTGGGGCACGAGCCCTTTCCCCATACGGTCGAGGCGCTGCTCTTCGCCATCATCGCGCTGATCTACTTCGCCTCGCTGATCGGGACGTTCCTCCTCCGCACCCGCCGGCACCTCGGGTGGGTGGCGCACGGACAGATCGGCGCCGACGTGATCGCCGCTACCGGGCTGGTCTATCTCACCGGCGGCGCCGAGAGCATCTTCACCGTGCTCTACCCGCTGGCCATCGTCAGCGGCGCCATCGGGCTGGGGCGGCGCGGGGCCGCGCTGGGCGCTGCCGCCTCCTGCGTCGCCCTCTGCGTGCTCGCCTGGGGCATGCAGAGCGGGATCATCGCCCCGACTTCCGGCGATCTGGACCGGGTTCCGGTCGCGGCCGGGCGGCTGGCGGTGGTGATGGCGGCGAACCTCTCCGCCTTCCTCCTCGTCGGCGCCCTGTCCTCATTCCTCGCCGAGCAGCTGCAGGGTGCGCGCAGCGAGCTGTTGCGCAGCGAGACCCGCCTCGAGGCGCTGGAGGCCATCTATTCGGCGGTGGTCCGCTCCATCGCCAGCGGGATCCTCACCGTCGGCGAGGACGGGCGGATCACCTACCTGAACCCGGCGGCGGAGCACCTCACCGGTCTCTCCGACGGCTCCGCCCGAGGGCAGCCGCTGAAGGCGCTGCTCCCGGAGCTGGCGGAGTCGATCGTGCGGCCGCGCGAGCGCGGCCGGCCGGAGGTGCTGCTGCGGGCGCACGACGGGCGCGAACGCATCCTCGGCTACGCCACGGCGCCGCTCGCCGGTGGACCGGGCGGCCTGGTGATCCTCTTCCAGGACCTCACCGGGCTGCGGCAGATGGAGGAGGCGGTGCGCCGCGCCGATCGCCTGGCGGTGGTGGGCGGCCTCGCCGCGGGGCTCGCGCACGAGATCCGCAATCCGCTGGCGTCGATGTGCGGCTCCATCGAGGTCCTCGGCGCCGCGCCCGGCCTGGACGAGCAGGAGCGGCGCCTGATGCAGGTGGTGCGCAGCGAGGCCGAGAGGCTGGAAGCGCTGGTGCGGGAGTTCCTCTCCTTCGCCCGCCCGCTCTCGCCCGCCATCGAGCCTTTGGACGCGGCCCGGGCCGTGGCCGACACCGTGGAGCTGTTCCGGGCCGAGGTTTCGGAGCGGGGCATCGAGCTCGTGGCCCGCGCCGCGACGCCGGTCTGGGTCCAGGCGGACTCGGGCCAGTTCCGGCAGGTGCTCTGGAACCTGCTGGGAAACGCGCGCGATGCGACGCCGCCCGGCGGCCGCGTCGAGGTGCGCATCGGTTCCCAGAGCGGGCACGGCGTGCTCGAGGTGACGGACACAGGGCACGGGATCGCCGACGAGGATCTGCAGCGCATCTTCGATCCCTTCTTCACCACCAAGGAGCG
>JBGQLA010000502.1:0-2363 GCA_041499865.1 Deltaproteobacteria bacterium | reverse complement strand
GCCCCGATACTTCGACCACAGGCCCGCCATCGCGGAGAAGCTCCGCTTGGCGCCTTCCTTCCGCGTCCGGTCCAGCTCCTCTTCCAGGCGCGCCATCCGCGCGCGCATCAGCTCGTCGGCCTCGCCGCCGGTCGCCGCTCCCTCTTCCGCGAGCCTCTGCGCGTACACCTCGCGCGGCGGCTTCCTGGCGCGGATGACCTCGTACATGATCGGCTGGGTGAACGCCGGCTCGTCGCCCTCGTTGTGGCCGTACTTGCGGTAGCAGTAGAGGTCGATGAGCACGTCCTGCTGGAACCGCTGCCGGTACTCGACGGCGAGTTGGACCGCCCAGACCACCGCTTCCGGATCGTCACCGTTGACGTGGAAGACCGGTGGGCGCAGCACGCGGGCGATGTCGGTCGCGTAAGGGGTGGAACGCGCGTCCTCGGGATTGGTGGTGAACCCCACCTGGTTGTTGACGATCACGTGGATGGTCCCGCCGGTGGCGTAGCCTTCCAGGTTGGCGAGGTTGAGCACCTCGGCCACGACGCCCTGCCCCGCGAAGGCGGCGTCGCCGTGGATCAGCACCGGCAGCACCTTGCGGCGCTCGGGATCGCGCGGCTCCGGCGCGCCCTCCCAGTTCAGGGTGCGATCCTGCTTGGCGCGGACGCGGCCCTCCACCACCGGATCGACGATCTCCAGGTGGCTGGGATTGAAGGCGAGCGAAAGGTGCAGGCTGCGCCCGTCGGCGACCGCGCGGTCGCTGGAGTAGCCCATGTGGTACTTCACGTCGCCGCGGCCGAGCATGGTCTCGACTTCGGTGTCCTCGAACTCGGCGAACAGCTCGTTGAAGCCCTTGCCGAGGACGTTCACCAGCACGTTCAGCCGGCCGCGGTGGGCCATCCCCAGCACGATCTCCTCGCCGCCCTGGGCGGCGAAGTCCTCGACCATCCAGTCGAGCAGCGGGATCAGGCTCTCCGCGCCCTCCAGCGAGAAGCGCTTCTTGCCGATGTACTTGCGGTGGAGGAACGTCTCCAGCGTCTCCGCGTCGGTGAGGCGGGCGAGGATGTGCAGCTTCTGCTCGCGCGAGAGCCGGGCCTCGTTCTCCGCCCCTTCCATGCGCTCCTGCAGCCAGCGCTTGATCGCCGGATCCTCGCCGTGCATGTACTCGACGCCGATGGTGCGGCAGTAGGTGCGCCGCAGGCGCGCGACGATCTCCCGCAGGGTAAGCTCGCTCTGCCCGGGAGCGAAGTCGCCGGTGGCGAAGCTCTTGTCCAGATCCGCTTCGGAGAGGCCGAAGTGCTCGATGTCCAGCTCGGCCGGAGGCGGGCGGAGCAGGCCCAGCGGGTCGAGATGCGCGAAGAGGTGGCCGCGGATCCGGTAGGCGTTGATCAGCTCGGCGACCCTTTCCTGAAGGATCTCCGCCTCGAGGCGCTCCGCCGCGGGGGCGGAGATCGAGGGGAGGGCGCCGGCGAAATCACCCTCCGGCGGCAGGGACGGCGCGGCCTGCCCGTTGCCGTTGCCCTGGACGGCTGGCTGCGACCAGGCGCTCGCCTGGAACGGCGGAACGGTGGGAAGGCCGTGCAGCTTCGCGAAGTACTGCTGCCAGTCGGGAGAGACGGCGGCCGGGTTGTTCCGCCAGCGCTCGTACTGGTCCTCGACGAAGACCTGGTTGATGCCGAAATCGCGATCGAAGTCCATGGGGCGGGGGAAGATAACCAAACGGGGCGCTGGAATCCATCGCCCGCTCCGGGACCGCCAAGCGAATGCGCTGTAGGATTGGCCGGGAGCGTGCCCGGGTGGCGGAACGGTAGACGCGGAGCGCTTAAAACGCTCTGAGCCCAACGGCTCGTGCCGGTTCGAGTCCGGCCCCGGGTACTTGTCCCCAACTCTCCGGTTCCAAGCGGCGGCTGCGCCGCTGGAAGGTCTGCCCGAATCAGTTTCGGCGCTGCGAGCTCTTTCAGTCGTAGAACGGCCGGTACATCTGGCCCTTCACGTAGCCGAGCAGATCCTGGGGGCGCGGCTTGTCGGACAGCCCGCGGGCGAACGCCACCTCGCAGACCACGGCGGCGATCTCCGCAGAGACTTCCTGGATGCGCGAGAGCGACGGATAGATCCGCCCGCTGGCCAGGTCGTCCTCGGTCACCAGATCCGCGAGCTTCCGCGCGGTGGCGAGGAACATCTCGTCGGTGATGCGCTTGGCGCGGCTGGCGATCGCCCCCAGTCCGATTCCCGGGAACACGTACGAGTTGTTCGCCTGCCCGGGCACGAAGGTGCGGCCGGCGCACTGGACGCTGGGGAACGGGCTGCCGCTGGCGAAGATCGCGCGGCCGTCGGTCCAGCCGTAGGCCTGCTCCGCCGTGCACTCCGACTGCGAGGTCGGG
>JBGQLA010000501.1:0-2420 GCA_041499865.1 Deltaproteobacteria bacterium | reverse complement strand
TGGAGGTGGAAGGTGTGGTCCCGGTCGAGGAGGTTGCCTTCGTCCAGGCTGAGGTCCAGGTCGTCGCCGGCGATCATGACGCGCTCCAGACCCACCAGGTTTCTGGGCCCGAAGCACGAGGGGCCTCCCTGCCGAAGCCGGAAAGCCCCACCGCACCGAGCTAAGGCTCGAGTATTTGTTACGCGCCCTCCAGCCAACTCGGTGGGGGAAAGTTTCGGCGCGGCTCCGAAGAGCGGGGCGCATTCTAAGCACGGGCTGCGACGCAGTCAACGGCAGGTGGAGCGAACTGGGCTGCTGGCAGGAATCCCGGAGACAACGGCAACGGTCGCCCTCGCGACGACAACAGCCAAGGTCCCCTGATAGCTTTCGCGCATGCCCGAGCCGCTGATCGCGAACGTCTCCGACACCGCGCGCTGGGTGGCGGTGTATCGCGCCTGGGAATCGGCGCGACCCGATGCGCTCTTCCACGACCCGCTCGCCGAGCGGCTGGCAGGCGAGCGCGGCCGGGCGATCGCCGCCGCCGCGCCGGCGCGGAGCCGCACCGGCTGGCCGATGATCACGCGCACGAAGCTCTTCGACGACCTGATCGCCGCCTCGCTCTCCGACGGGTGCGACCGGGTGTTGAACCTCGCGGCCGGCTTCGACACGCGGCCTTACCGGCTCGAACTGCCGCGGACGCTCGGGTGGATCGAGGCGGACCTGCCCGCCATCATCGACGAGAAGGAGCGGCTGCTCGCGGCTGAAACGCCGCGTTGCCAGCTGACGCGCGAGCGGGTGGACCTCGCCGATGCCGCGGCGCGGGACGCGTTCCTGACGCGCGCAACTCGCGGCGCGTTCAAGGCGCTGGTGATCAGCGAAGGGTTGCTCGCGTACCTCGACGACGAGCAGGTCCGCGCGCTGGGCCGGGACCTGGCGCGGCCGCCGGTCCAGTGGTGGATCCTCGACGTGGCGTCGCCGGCGATCGTGAAGATGATCGCGCGCGGTATGGGGAGCCACATGGAGAAGGCGCCTTTGAAGTTCGCGCCCCCCGACGGGGTCGCATTCTTCGAGGCGATCGGGTGGAAGGCGCGCGACATCCGCTCGATCTTCAGATCGGCCGTGCGGTTCCGGCGCGTGCCGGCGTTCCTGCGCGTGTTCTCGCTACTTCCGGAGCCCGATCCGCGCAAGCCAGGGAACGCACGCTGGTCGGCGGTCGTGCGCCTCGGGCGATAGCGGCAAGGCGCGATCCTCAGCCTTTCGCCGGATATCGCTTCAGTCCGTTTCGCTGCGCCCAGCATTCACGCCAATCTGGCTGCGACGAAAGGCTTTACGACGTAGGTCTTGCACACCTCGCGTCCCGGCGCATTGCGGGGCCGGGAAACCGACCATCTTGTCGGGTCGATTCGCGAAACCTACGACGTCGTCAACTGGCGTGTCGGGCTGCGCCGGGCGCAGCGAGGGATCACAGCGGGATTCGCCAACCATCGATCCCGCGAGCTGGCGGCGGATTGCTACGAAAAAGTCATTGTCGGTGGGCGGACCCGACGAGTCTGTCGGTGCCGGCGGGCTCCCGTGTGGCGCAGTTTACAGAGGTACGGTGGCTGTTGCGCGCACCGGTCTATGCTTTGCAGTTACCGGAACCCGAGTGAGGAAAACAGCGGCAAAGGCAAAGCACGCAGTCGCAGTCGCGCACCACTTCGACATCTAGCCGTACTCGCCGTCGCAGTGCCCGCCGCGTCCCCTGTGGACGCGCACGGGAAGGTCTTGCCCCTCGCAGTCGAAAGAGAAGGAGTTCTCCCGATGAAAAGAGCAGCACTCGGCCTCGTCGCTCTCGCAGCCCTCGCCGCCCAGGCCACTCCGACCACCACGGTCTGGGCGCCTTCCACTACGGCCATCCAGCCGTTCCTCACTCCGCACCTGACGTACGACACCTACTTCTGGAAGGGCACCGCCGCCGGCCAGGCCGGCTCGCCCATCTACCCGATCACCACCGGGCTCACCATGGGCGTCTTGCCCTTCGACAACCTGCAGCTCGAGGTGGGGTTCGATCTGCTGTTGCCCAGCTCCGACCCGCTGCTGCTCAACGCCAAGCTGGGCGTGCCGGAGGACAAGCTCTTCAGCTTCCAGCCCAGCCTCGCCGTCGGGATCTTCGGCGTGGGCACGAAGACGAGCACGGCCGCGGCTCTTGGCACCGACTACAACATTCTCTACGCGCAGGCGCAGCACAGCATCCCGGTGGTGGGCGGCTTCGTCTCGGCAGGCGGCTACTACGCCCTGCAGGACAAGCTCTTCCAGGCCAGCGACGGCAGCGGCACCAACCGCGCGGGCTTCATGGGCGCAGTGGGCTCGCCCGACATTCCCATCAACGCGCCCTGGCTGCAGAAGATCACCGTCGCGGCCGACGTGCAGACGGGCAAGAACGCCTTCGGCGCTTTCGGCGC
>JBGQLA010000500.1:0-2454 GCA_041499865.1 Deltaproteobacteria bacterium | reverse complement strand
TGCGCGCCGCGGAAGCCGTAGATGCTCTGCGCGTCGTCTCCGACCACCAGCGCGTTCCCGTGGGGAGCGGCCATCGCGTCGACGATCTCGCCCTGCAGCCGGTTGGTGTCCTGGTACTCGTCGACCAGCACCGCCGAGAAGCGCCTGGTGATGCTCTCCCGCGCCGCCGGCACCTCGACCAGCAGCCGCTTCCAGTTGAGCAGGAGATCGTCGAAGTCCATCGCGTTCATCTGCGCCTTGCGCTCCGCGAACCGGCGCGCGACCTTGAGGATCTCGTCCTCCAGCGCGACGAACTGCGGCGACTCCTTGACGATCACCTCGGCCAGCGGCCGCTGCGTGTTGATGGCGGACGAGTACAGATCGATCAGCGCGTCGGGCCGGGGAAACCGCCGCTGGCCTACGCCGAATCCCAGATCCGCGGTGGCGCTCGCCATCACTTCTTTGGCGTCTTCGCGATCGAGCAGCCCGAACCGGTCGGCGTACCCCAGCCGCGACGCATGCTCGCGCAGAAGCCCGTGGGCGACGTGATGGAACGTCCCGCCCCACATCTTCCGCGTCTCCACCCGGCAGAGCTGGCCGACGCGCGACATCATCTCGCGCGCCGACTTGTTGGTGAACGTGAGCAGCAGGATCTTCTCCGGCGCCGTGCCGGTCTCGAGCAGGTGCGCGACCCGGTAGGTGAGCGCGCGCGTCTTGCCGGAGCCCGCTCCCGCGATCACCAGCGTGGGCCGCGGATCGCACAGCGCCACGGCGCGCTGCTCGTCGGAGAGGTCGCGGTCGTAGTCGACCAGGCCTTTGCGCGCGGGCGCAGTGCTCTTCAGGGCATACCGGCGGACGGCAGGGGTCGCGGGCTCCTGCTGGGCGAGAGCGGTCTCGGTGGGCATCGCCGCCCACCCTAAGTGAACGGGCGTACAGATGTCAAAGCGGGAAAGCGGCCTTCTCTCAGGCGCGTGCGCGCAGCGGGCCGGTCGCGGAGAGGCGGGAGTGCGAGAGCTCTCCCTTGGACTTCAGCAGCAGGATCTCCGCCAGGATGGAGATGGCGATCTCCCCGGGCGTCTTGTCTCCCAGGCGCAGCCCGATGGGAGCGTGCAGGCGCGGGTCCTGGCGCGGATCGCGGCCGGAGCGACGCGCGATGTTGCGGAGGATGAGCGCGACCTTCCGCCGGCTCCCGATCAGCCCGACGTAGCGGGCGCGGCTCTGCAACGCCGCCTCGAGGACGCTCTCGTCGAGGGCGTGGCAGCGGGTGAGAATGACCACGAAATCGGCGGGATCGGGAGCGAGCCCGCCGAGCGGATCCGCCGCCAGATCGGCGCAGCGCACTTCCGAGGCGCGGGGAAAGCGATCGCGTGTGGCGAACTTGTCGCGATCGTCGATCACCGCGGTGTCCAGCCCGATCTCCGCGGCGATGCTCGCCACGCGCTCGCCCACGTGGCCGGCGCCATAGAGGACGAGCCGGGCGGCCGGGCGGACCACGTCGAGGAAGATGCGGACCTCCCCCCCGCACTTCATCCCCAGATCTTCGGGCACTGCCCCGCCGGGCGGCAGGATGTGCGCGGCATCGCCCGCGGTGGTGAGCGCGAACCGGCGTTCGCTGGAGACGCCGTCGCCCTTCAGCAGCTGCACCGCTTCCTGGATCACCACCGCTTCCAGCGGCCCGCCGCCCACGGTTCCCTGGATGGCGCCGTCCGGCGCGACCAGCATCTTCGCGCCCGCGTCGCGCGGGGCGGAGCGCGCGGTCGCCGTCACCGTGCAGAGGACGAAGGCTTCCCGCGCCGCGCTCCTGCGGGCTGCCTCCTGGAACAGCTCGGCGTCGGTCAGGTTCATGACCGCTTCAAAGTCTATCAGCGGCGCGCGGGATCCGCCTGCGGCCAGCAGCCGGGCGCTGGCACGCTGGAGCTTGCGCCACCCCGGCGCCGCCGCTTACAAGCGCGCGGTGACCGATCTGGCCGTGGTGTGCGATTTCGACGGGACCGCGACGCTCCTGGACGTCGGCGACGAGATCAGCCGGCATTTCTGCGGCCCCGAATACCTGGCGCTGCAGAAGAAGCTCTTCCACGAGGGGAAGCTGACCACCCGGGCGATCATCCAGAGCATCTACGCCCCCGTCCGCGCCGCCGAGGCGGAGGTGATCGCCTTCGCCCTGCGGACCGCGCAGCTGCGGCCGGGATTCGTCGAGCTGGTCGCCGCCGCCCGCGACCGCGGAGCGCCCTTCTATCTCGCCTCCGGAGGCCTGCGGCCGTACGTCGAAGCGGTGATCGCTTCGCACCTGCCGCCCGACTTGCGGGCCCACGTCCAGGTCCGCGCCAACGAGGCGACTTTCTCGCCCGGCGGGCTTCGCGTCAGCTACCCGGGCGACGCCGAATCGCGCGCCGCAGGCTGCGATGCGTGCGGGTCGTGCAAGCGGGTGACGATCGCGGAAGCTCGCCGCTCGGGCGCTGCGTACGTGCTGGGAAT
>JBGQLA010000499.1:0-2479 GCA_041499865.1 Deltaproteobacteria bacterium | reverse complement strand
GCGACGCGCCGCGGGTCCAGCCCGAGCGCCAGCAGCGCCGCCCGGTACTTCTCGCTGTGCACGAGAACGCCATCGCTGCGCCGCAAGGCCCACAGCCGCTGGCGCAGGGCGCCCGCCGTCACGTCGATGCGCCGCTGGGCCGCGCGCACCACGCGCACGCCGGGGTTCCGCGCCCGCCGCGAAGCCCAGAGCGCGAGCGAGTGGTCGTGCGCGAACGCCGCGTGCAGCACGTCGTAGCGCCCCTCGCGCAGAAGCGAGGTCAAGAGCCTGGCGTCGTGCAGGACGTCCAGCGGCCGCACCTTCCGCGAGAGCCGCAGCCCGGTCTCCCAGGGAACGCCTGCGTGCGCGAGGTGCTCGCCGAGGTTCTCGCCGGAGCGCACGGTGTCGCCCGCGAACCGCGCATCGAGGCCCAGCGAGCGCAGCTCGCGCGCGAGGGAGATCAGCCCTTCCACGGGCCCCGTGCGCGAGGAGCTGGAGACCATCAGGAGCGGGGCGCGGGGCCAGGTCACGCGGAGAGCAGCGGCAGCCGTCCTTTGGAGAGGAGCGGCTCGAGCGCGCCCCACGCGCGCTCCTCGTCGAGATCGAGCATGCAGCGGAAGTGCCCGCGCGGGCAGCGCCGGCGTCCGAAGAAGGAGCACGGCGCGCAGGGGACGCCGGCGAAGAGCGCCTGGTGTCCGCGAAAGTCGAACATGTCGGGGTCCGTGGACCCGAAGAAGGCCAGGGTGGGGACGCCGAGGGCGCGCGCGATGTGCATGGGCCCGCTGTCGTTCGCCACGAAGGCCACGCAGCCGGCGATGAACCCGCCCAGGGCGGGCAGGTCCAGCTTGCCGGAGAGGTCCGCCGTGCCCGGCGCCAGCCGCGCCACCTCGCGCCCGAACGGCGCCTCCGCGGCGCTGCCTTGCACCGAAACCTGATAACCGCGGGCGAGTGCGCGCCGGGCGAGCCCGGCGAAGCGCTCCACCGGCCAGCGCTTCGTCGCCCAGTTCGCCCCCGGGGAGAGCCCGAGCAGCGGCCGCGCGGGATCGAGCCCCGCCGCACGCAGCGCCTCGCCGGCGGCGGCGCGGTCGCCGGGTCCGAGGAAGAACTGCAGCCTTCCTTTGGGCAGCGTGGCGCCGACCAGCTCCTCCACCGCGGCGTGGTAGCGGTCGGCGAAGAGCATCGACGAGTGGTAAGGCCGCAGCGCCAGCTTCACCGGCAGCGTGTCCCGGAAGTCGCGCTTGTGCCACACCACCTTGCGCACGCCGGGCAAGAGCGCGCGGAGGATCCGGCTGCGGATCTTGCCGTGCAGGTCGAGCACCGCGGAGGGCCGCGCGGCGCGGAGCCTGCGCGCGTAGGCGAGCGGCCCTTCCCCGTCCCGGAGCGCGATCACCTCGTCCACGTTGGGGTTGTGCTCGACGAGGTGCGCGAGCCGCTGCTTCACCGCGTAGACGATGCGCGCGTCGGGCCAGGCCGCGCGCAGCGCGTCGAGGGCGGGAGCGGTCAGCACCACGTCGCCGACCGCGCTGAAGCGCAGGACGAGGACCGTCCGGCTCACGCCTGTCCTGCGAGAAGATGGAACGGGGCGGGCCGCTTGCAGTTCCGCAGCGGGACCAGGAAGGTGTCGACCAGCGCGTGCTGTCCGGCCACGCAGGCGTGCGACACGCCGTCGGTGAGCGCCATCCACGACGACCCCGGCGCGAAGCAGAAGCGCTGGTGCGGAGGCTGCTGGAACGCGGGGGTGTCTTTCATCCAGTTGTGGAAGCGCCGCATGCGGCGGTCGTACGGCGAGGTGTCGATCACCCGCAGCATCGGCAAGGCTCGCGACGCCGCCTGCACCAGCCCGCTGAGAGCGCGCTCCGGCACGGTGGGCTCGAGCTTCCCGCGGCGCACCCCCGCCTCCTCGCCGTGCCGGCGAAGGAGATCCTCGAAGGTCCCCTTGCTGATCCAGACCCGCTCGCGGGCCGGGTTGAGGTTGACGAAGAAGCGGAGGATGCGATCCCCGTGCGTCGCTCCGTAAGCGCCGGCGTCGACGTGGATCAGTTCGTTGCTGGCGTGCGGCGAGAGGGCGCGACCCTGCTCTTCCAGCGGCCGGAAGCTGGAGGTTCCCGGCGTCCACGCCGAAGCGAACCCCGGCATCGCCCGCTGGAGGAACTCGCGAACCCGGATCGAGTGGTCGCGGAGAATGAGGCGGGCCCGCTCGAGCAAGGCGGTAGGCGCCTGCAGGCCCGACAGCTTGTCCGCGCCCGGGTAGTAGCTGACGTTCTTCTTCCGGAGATAGGGCGCGAGACCCTGGCGGAGGAAATCCTGGTCCTCGGGCGCGGGCAGCGGGATGGGGCACCTGGGAAAGTGGACGATGCGCCCGCGCTCCAGCGCGTCGGCCCACTCGCCGAGGTCGGCGTCGTGGAGCATGAAGGGCGCGAGGTTAGCACAGCGCACGCCGCTCTGCGCCGAAAACCATTCAGTATCGCTGAGCATTTTCGCCGCACCCTCTGGCCCCTTG
>JBGQLA010000498.1:0-2540 GCA_041499865.1 Deltaproteobacteria bacterium | reverse complement strand
GCTGCGCGTCACCCGCTCGCCGGCGGCGGCGGCCACCAGCAGCAGCCCGGCCGCTGCCCAGGCGGCGCGCTTGCGCGCGAACTCGAGGACCGATTCGGCGGCCGCGCGCAGCCGCACTGCGCGCGCCGGGTCGGGCAGCCGGCGGAGGCGCGAGAGGGCCTGCCCGCCAAAGGGCACCGCGGGGTCGTCGCCGCGCATCACCCGGCGAAGCCGCATCCGCCCGCCGCCGCGCAGGGGCATCTCGCCGACGATCTCCGTCGGCGCCTCGCTCTTGCTCATCGAGAGATAGACGGCGTCGGTGAGCAAGACCTCGCCGGCCTCGGCGCGCGCCTCCGCCAGGTGGGCAAGCTGCATCGCCTCGCCGTGGACGTCCCCCCGCGAGCGCCGGACCTCGCCCTGGCTGAGCGCGATCCGGACCTCGATCCGTTCGCCGGGCGCGGCGCGCTCGTTCCAGGCGGCGAGCCGGTCCTGCATGGCCATCGCACAGAGGACGGCGTCGGTCGGGGAGAGGAACGCGGCGAGCAGCGCGTCGCCCAGGCCCTTCAGCTTGCGCCCCCGGTACCCGCGCACGACCGGCAGCAGCAAGGCATCGTGCAGGGCCAGCATGCGCGCGTTCTCCTCGCGCGTCTGCTGGCTGGTCCGGGCGGTGAACCCCTTCATGTCCGAGAGGAGGAGGACGAGGTTCTTTTCCCCCCGCATCACGGCAGCGCCCCGAGCCTCGCCAGGGCGAAGAACGCCGCCGCCACGGCCATCATCGCCGCGAGCCCCGCGCCGACGAAGACTCGCACCTTGTCCGGCAGCTTCGGCAGCGCCTCCTCGGCCTGCCGCGCCGCCGCGTGCGCCGCCGCGCGCAGGTGCCGTGAGACCTCGCCCTGCGGCTCGACGCCGTCGGGCGGGGGCAGGGGACCGAGGTCGGGCAAGGGCGAAAGGGCGCCGGCCAGCCGGAACACGCGGATCGGTTCGGGCACGCCCTTCAGCGGCCGCTCCCCCGCGTCCTCCGCGCGGACCTCGGCGCGGTTCATCGACAGCCAGACGGACTCGCCGAACAGCACCTCGCCGGGACCGGCCAGGGCCTCGATGCGCGAGGCGATGTTCACCGGCTCGCCGAACACGTCGCCGCGCTCGATGCGCACTTCCCCGAGATGGATCCCCACCCGCGCCTGCAGCCGCTGCTCGGGCGGCACTCCCTGATCGAAGCGCCGGACCCGCTCGCGCAGGGCCGCGGCGCAGAGCACCGCCCGGGTCGGCGAGTCGAAGGCCACGAGGAAGGTGCCGCCGATCTGCTTGATCCTGCGCCCCCTGAACTTGCGGAACGCCGGATCGACCAGCGCCGCGTGCAGGCGCAACATCCGCTGGGATTCCTCCCAGGTGAGCGCCCCCAGCCGCTCCGCGTACCCGCAGAGGCCGGCGAAGACGATGGCGAGGTTGCGCGATTTCACGTGGCACAAGGTAGGCAGCGGTCGCCTGTGCGGAACCCGGGACCCCTCGCGAGCTATTTACGTTTCGACAGCGGAGCGACCGGCGCGGTCGGGGACCAGGTCCACGCCGGGTGCCGGCCCATCGCGTAGTTCAGGTTCCATTCACTCTTGAACAGGGCGATGGGGTTCTGATCGCGGTCTTCGACGCAGAGCGCGTCCACCTCGGCCTCGAACCGGCCGGGATCGAAGTCGGCGCCCAAGACCCAGCGAGCGGTCTGGTACGGAAGGCGGTCGAGGGAGAGATCCGCGCCGTATTCGTGCAGCAGCCGGTACTGCAGCACTTCCAGCTGCAGCGCGCCCACCGCGCCCACGATGGGATCGCGCATCCCGCCGCCCCTGGCGTGGAAGATCTGGATGGCGCCTTCCTGCGAGAGCTGCTCGAGGCCTTTCTCGAACTGCTTGCGCTTGAGCGCGTCCTTCGCCCGGACACGGGCGAAGATCTCCGGGGAAAAGCGGGGAAGCTCGGAGTACTCGAAAGCGGTGCCTTCGCAGAGCGTATCCCCGATCCGCAGGGCGCCCGTGTCGAACAGCCCGACCACGTCGCCCGGCCACGCCTCCTCGATCACGTGCCGCTCGGCCCCGAAGAGCTGGTGCGGCATGGAGAGGCGGATGGGCTTTTCCTCCCTGGGCAGGTGCACGTCCATCCCCCGGTAGAACCGGCCGGAGCAGACACGTAAGAATGCCAGCCGGTCGCGGTGGGCCGGGTCCATGTTCGCCTGGATCTTGAAGACGAAACCGGAGAACTGCGGCTCCCCCGGATCCACCGGCTGCCCGTCGACGCGGAGCCGCGGACCGGGCGGCGGCGCCAGCCGCACGAAGGCGTCGAGGAACTCGTCCACCCCGACCTCGGTCATCGCGGAGCCGAAGAACGCCGGAGACAGTTCACCTGCGAGCACTTTCTGGCGGTCGAACGGGTCGCCTGCGGCCTGGAGAAGCTCGACGTCCTCGCGCACCTTCCCGGGCACCGTGGCGTCGACGGGGCGGCGCTGCCACTCCGCGTCGAAGAGCTGCACCACGCCCTTGAAGTCCTGTCCCTGGCCGAGCGGCCAGGTGATCGGGCAG
>JBGQLA010000497.1:0-2549 GCA_041499865.1 Deltaproteobacteria bacterium | reverse complement strand
GCTCCAGCAATGCCCGGAGGACCGCCCTCTGGCCCGGAGCATCCCGCGGGCGCCCCAAGGGCCGCGACATCGGGTAGGCAATGCCGGCCAGCCGGGGGACGCCGACCGCGCGAGTGAAGGCCGGAATCATGGAGAGGGACGAAATCAGCTCCATGAGAAGCACTGAATGCCAGTCGGGAGGCGCCTCGGAGCATCCCGAGCTCGTAATGGTTTGAGCAAATTTACGACTTCCGCGAGTCGGCAGACTGGCGGAGCGGGCGCGTCGCGTCGTCGAGGAGGAACCAGATCGAACGGTAGGGCTTTCCGGTGGCGCGAGCCATCCCGATCTCGCAGGTGCGGCTGCTCGAGTAGAACCCGTCGTAGGCCCCGGAGCGCACCTCGACCGCTTCGCGCGCGGTCGCCGACGCGGTCAATTCAGGGACCAGGAACCCGCGATCGCCGGCGAATCCGCAGCAGCCCGCATCGACGGGCACGCACACGGTGTCGCTGCAGGCGCGCGCGATGCCTTGCAGCTTGCCCGCGAGCCCCATCTTCACAAGCGAGCAGACGGGATGCAGCGCGACGGAGCCAGCCTTCCGCGCGATCTGCAGCCGCGGCAGGATTTCGTCGTGCGCGAAGGCCACCGAATCGACGATGCGAAGCTGGTCGAAACGCCCCTGGTTCTCGACGGTCAGCGCGTCGCGCGAGTGCAGCAGGCCATAGGTGCAGGGGCTGGTATCCACGACGATGGGCAGCCGCCCGCCGTCGGACCAGGCCCACATCCGCCCGATGGTCTCGTTGACGGCGGCGGCATGTGCATCGGCGTACCCCTTGGACGAAAAGGGCACGCCGCAGCAGGCCCCGGCCGCGTCGGACGGAATGTGGACCGGCATCCCCGCGCGCTCGCACACCGCAACCAGGCCTTCCTGCAACGACGCGCCATCCGGACTGCCCATCGTGCGCGAGATGCACGAGGGAAAGTAGACGGCGCTCGCCCCGGCCGCGGAAGTCCGCGGCGGCCGGCGCGCAGGGGTCGGCATCTCCGCGGGCCAGGCCGGACCGATCAGCCGCCCCATCGCCAGCGCGCCACGCACGATCGTCTCCACGCCGGAGAAGCCGGCGACCGCGGTGCAGGCGAGCGCGTGCGCCGCGCCGGAGTGCCCCTCGCGGCGCAGCCTCTTCGTGAGCATCCCGGTGTCGATGCCGACCGGGCAGGCGGTGGCGCAGAGCCCATCCACCGCGCAGGTATCGAGCGCGAGATAGCCCCATTCGTCCTGCAATTCGTGGAGCGAAGCCCCCGCGGGCTTTCCGCCAGCCTGCAGCCGCGCCATCTCGCGCCGCAACACGATGCGCTGCCGGGGCGTCAGCGTCAGCTCGCGGCTCGGGCAGCGCGGCTCGCAGAAGCCGCACTCGATGCAGGCGTCGATCTCGGACTCGACGGTGGGCATCGGCTTCAGATCGTCGAGGTGCGCGCGCGCATGCGCCGGGAGGATGACGCCGGGGTTGAGCAGCCCGTGCGGATCGGCCAGCTGCTTCAGCCGCCGCATCACCGCCAGCGCCTCGCCGCCCCACTCTGCCTCGACGAACGGCGCCATGTTGCGGCCGGTGCCGTGCTCCGCCTTGAGCGCGCCGCCGTGGACCTGGAGCACCAGCGCGACCAGGTCGTCGATGAACCGCTCGTACCGCTGCACCGCGGCCGCGTCGTTGAAGGATTGCGTGATGACGAAGTGGAGGTTCCCGTCCTTGGCGTGGCCGAAGACGATCGCCTCGGCGTAGCCGTGCTTCGCGAACAGCGCGGTGAGGTCGTCGGCGGCCTGGGCGAGGCGGTCGAGCGGAAACCCGACGTCCTCGATGATCACGCTGGTCCCGCTCTTGCGGATCGCTCCCACCGAAGGAAACAGGCCCTGCCGCACGAGCCAGAGCTTGGCCTGCTCCGTCGGATCGCAGGTGAACTGCGCGGGTTCCAGCAGCGAAAGCGGCGCGCAGGCGGCAAGAGCAGCGGCTTCGAGTTGCACCGGATCGGCATCGCTGCCGCCCTGGAACTCGGCCAGCAGCGCGGCCGCGCGTGGCCCAAGCCCCTTGAACGACGCCGGCATCCCGGGCTTGTCCTGCACCGACCGCAGCGACGCGCGGTCCATCAGCTCCAGCGCCTTGGCGCCCGCGTCCCTGAGCGGGGCGATGGCGGCGCAGGCAGCGTACACGTCATGGAAGAGCAAGAGCCCGGTGACCTTCACCGGCAGGTCGGGCACGGTCTCCAGCACCGCCTCGGAGATGAAGGCGAGCGTCCCCTCCGCGCCGATGAGCACGTGCGCGAAGATGTCCACCGGCCGCGCGAAGTCCAGGAAGGCGTTGAGCGAATAGCCGGTGGTGTTCTTCATCCGGTACCGGGCGCGGACGCGCGAGGACAGCGCGCTGTCCTCCTCCAGCCGCCTTTTCAGCTCGAGCAGGCCGGCGTACAGCGCGGGCTCTCGCGCGCGCAGCACGTCGTCGGCGTCCGGCGCCGCGGTGTCGATCCGTGTGCCCGAGGGCAGCACGAAGGTAAGCGACCGCAGCGTGTGGTAGGCGTTCTG
>JBGQLA010000496.1:0-2551 GCA_041499865.1 Deltaproteobacteria bacterium | reverse complement strand
CCACCTTCTTGTGGCAGCCTTCCTTGCTGCAGGTGTCGTACCGCGCCTTGGGCAGCTCGCCGTCCTTCCACTTGTCGTAGTGGAAGAAGCAGTAGCCCTTGGCCTGGTACGCGCGCTTGCAGCCTTCGATCTTGCACTTCTGGCCCCCCTTGCCCTTGGGCTGGGGGGCCTTCGTCTTGCGGCGCTGCTCGGTTGTCGCTGCCATCTCGAGATTTGCTCCTGGGAAACGAAAGGGAGCGGGGTTCTAACGCGTTCCCCACTGCATTGACAATGGCACGGCCGCTGCAGACCTTCCGCGGGGGCGCGGAGCGCTCGCCTGCTTTCGCGCAGGAGGCGTGAGATGGAGGGGAAGGGGCGGGTCGGACTGGTCGTGGTCGGGATGGGCGGCGTGGGGAGCTCGCTGCTCGCAGGCATCCTCGCGGCCCGGGCGCACCTGGTGCATCCCTTCGGCAGCCTGGTGGAGGCTGGCGGCGCGGGCCGTTCCCCGGCGAGCGGCTTGAAACCCCTGCGCGAGCTCGCCCCGTTCGCGGAGCTGGCCGACCTGGCCCTGGGCGCGTTCGAGGTGCACGACGACGATGCCTACCGGGCCGCGTTGCGCGCCGGCCTGGTGAGCCGGTCCATGCTCGACGAGCTGCGCCCCGAGCTTCGCAAGATCCGGGCGATGCCGGGAGCGCGGCAGGCCCCGACCCGCCGGCACCTGGCGGACGCGCTGGCGGAGGACCTGCGCGGGTTCCTCGCCCACCACCGCTGCTCGCGCGGGGTGATGGTGTGCACCGTGCCGGGACCGCGCGCAGCTCCGCCGAAGACGGGTTTCACGTCGCAGGAAATTCGCAGCGCTCTCGAGGACGGCGCCGATTGGACCACGCCCGCGCTGGTCTACGCCAATGCCGCCGCGGAGGCCGGGTGCGCTTTCGTCGCAGCCGGGCACGACGCCGCGGTCTGCGCGCCCGGCGTCGCCGCGCTCTTCGAGGAGAAATCGCTGCCGGTCGCCGGGACGGGACTGCTCGGTCCGGACGCGCTCTTGCGCGAGACGCTGGCGCAGGCGCTGGCCAGCGAGGGGATACCGCTGGCGGGCGCGGCGTCCCTCTCCACCCGCGCCGAGGAGCGCGGCGCGCGGCTCTGGGGCGGTCCGGATCGCACCTCGGAGATGGGCCTCGGTTCCGGTTTCGCCGGCGGCGCCTTCGAGCTTTCCCTGGAGCTGCGCGGGCAGGTCGCGCTCCACCTCGCGGCGCGGGCGCTCGATGCGGCCCTGCTGGTCGATCTGGCGGCGCGTGCCGGCCGCACCGGCCCGCAGGACTGGATGGATGCGCTCTTCACGGCGAGGCTGGGCTCCAAGGCTCCCCGCGAGGCGACGTCGCCTTCCATCCGGGACCGCCGCGAGCGTCTGGTCGCCGAGTTGCCGGCGCTGGCCCGCAGCGCGGGGCGCGAAGCGGCGTAGCTACGCTCGTGAATGGTGTCCTCAAGCCTTCAGTGTGAACCCGACTTCCCACCGCGAGCGATGAATGTCTCCACTTTGGCGAGATGGGGACACCATTCGCCGGCTCGTTCTTCCAAGCGCCTGACTGCGTATTGATCAGCGGCATGCCGCTTGCTCCTGTGGTCGGACAGAGGCATCGGCGTCGCGGGGGCGTGGCGCTGAGGTCCGTGGGGTGCGGGCGGCTGGGGGGCAGCCCGCACCCCACTCTTTTTCCCAAGCGCTTTGCCTGCTTGACTTCCGCGATCCACTCAAGATACGCTACTCGCGATCCATCCGGGAGGCGACTTGGCGGAGCGCGATCGCGACGCGGCAGCCCAGCAGCCCAGCGCGGCCGAGTTGCTCCGCGCCGCGCTGGACAAGATCGTGTTTTTCGAATGGCGCGTCTCGGAGCTCGCGGGCGAGGTGGCGGCCGCCCACCGCCGATGCGCCGCGTCGGAGCAGGCGCGCGCCGAGGCTGAGGATGCCGCGCGCGCGGCCGTCGCGCAGGCGAAGAGCGCCCGGATGCAATGCGCGGAGCTGGAGGCCGAGCAGGCGCGCATCTCCGCCCTGCTCTCGAATCCGGCGCAGGGGCGCGCTGCCGCGGACGCGAAGGCGCTGGATTCGGAGCGGCGGCGTTCGGATGCGCTGGCCGCGGAGCTGGATCAAGCGCGCGCCGAGCTCGCCCGCTCCCGCGCGGAGCGCGAGCGTTGGCTGACGGAGATGATCGCCCAGGCGCGGGCCGGCGAGGAAGCGCCCGCGGCGCTGGCGCAGTTCATCAGCGAGCTGCGTGGGGAAGTGATCGCGCTGCGCGATCACCGCAAGAAGTGTGAAGACGCGCTCGCTTTGGCGAAGATCGCGGTGCCTGCGTTCGAGCGCTTCGATCCGCCGCCACTGCCCGAGGCTGCGCCCGAGCCCGTCGAGGAGGGACGGCGGATGTGGGCCGAAGGCCGCCTCGCCGCCGCGCCCGCTCCGACGGCGACGTTCGCGCTGCCGCCGGAGGCGAGCGGTTCCGCCGCGGCGCGGGCGCTCGCCGACCAGTGCCTGCGCAGCCTCGCCAGCGCCGACCCCAAACGCCGGGAGCAGGCGGCGCGTCAT
>JBGQLA010000495.1:0-2577 GCA_041499865.1 Deltaproteobacteria bacterium | reverse complement strand
GCCTCGATCGCCAGCCCCTCGTCCATGGATACGTTGAGCCCCCGCGTCACGCTGCGCAGGCACGCCGCGACCGCCGCGGGAGAATGGCGGGCGATCTGCATGGCGAGCGCGCGCGCCTCGGAGAGCAGGCGCTCCTCCTCGACGACCGCGTTGACCAGCCCGATGCGCTGCGCCTCGCGCGCCCCGATGGGTTCGGCCGTCAGGATCATCCCCAGGGCACGCTTGCGCCCGACCAGACGCGGCAGCCGCTGCGTGCCTCCGAACGGCGGAGGGAAGCCGAGGCGAATCTCCGGTTTCGCGAACTGCGCGCGCTCGCTCGCCAGCGCCAGCGGCGCAGCCTCCGTGATCTCGCACCCGCCGCCGAACGCGATTCCGTTCACCGCGACGATCACCGGCTTCGAGAGGTTTTCGATCCTCCGCGTCAGCCCCTGCCCCCGGCGCACGAAGTCGCGCAGCGCCGGTTCCAGGCCCGCCTCGATGCTGCCCGCGAACTCGGCGATGTCCGCTCCCGCGCTGAAGGCGCGATCGCCCGCGCCGGTGAGGATGACGGCGCGCACCTGCGCATCCGCTTCCGCCTGGTCGAGCGCCGCGCTCAGCGCGTCGACCAGGGCATAGTCGAGCGCGTTGAGCTTGTCGGGCCGGTTCAGGGTACTCGACGGCCGCGACAGCCCTGACGTCGGACGCGGCGCGAGCGTTTCTACCCTGCATACGACGTGCGCGTCTGCAACGTCGAGCGCGCATACGAGTTCGTGCGGGCGACCGAAGGTCGGCTGACCGGCTCACAACGACCATCCGGGGTGGGACCCGGCATCATCCTCGGCGGCTCGCAGCCTGGAATCGGGAAGCGCGTAGCGGTACTCTGGTCCACATGGTGGCGCTCATGCTGGCGCTCGCGATCTCCGATCCTTCCGCCAAGGAAGAAGCCCGGACCGTGCTCCGCCGTGTCGGTTGCCAGAAGTGCCACGATAGCGCCCTCTCGCTGGAGCACACCGATGCCCTCGGGCAGTTCGACCTGAAGGACCCGAACTGGTCCGACGGTCTGTCCGACCGGCAGCTCCCGATCCTGCTTGTACGCATGGGGAAGAGGGCCGCCGATGATGTGAAGATCGTGCGACGGTTCGTCGACGCCGAGCTGCGCGCGCGGAAGCACTGAACCAGCAACCCAAGCGATGAGAGGGTCCGCTCCTCGAGTACGGTCGCCGAGGGCGACTGCTCGCCGACGCAGGACACCGCAGGCGCGCCGGATCGCCGTCGCGATCACGGCGAGAAAACAAACCGAGGGCGCCGCGTACCGCGGGCGGCAAGGGGTCGCTGCTTGATCACTGCAGTCCACCGCACGCCCCAGCCGGGCCCCGCTGGAAGATGGAGAGTTCACTGTGAAGGGTCTGATTCGTCTCGCAGCCACCGTCCGCCTCTTTGACGTTGATCCAGACCGTGGCCGTGCCCGGCGGCGCGAACATGGAGGGCATCGCGGCGAACTGATTTACGCCCTTCAATGGCGCACCCAATAGCCCGGCTCGAGGCGCCAGTATCCGTCGGGGTCGCGCTGCCAGTGCGCCGGCACCCAGGCGTAACCACGGTAGTGCGACACCCACCGGCCCTCGATCCAGACCCATTCGCCCTCGTCGAGGGTCCAGTACCCTGGCTGCCAGGTGTAGCCGGGCCGCGGCGGAGGGGCGTACACCACGCGGGGCGGCGGCGGCTGGGCCGCGCTGACGATCGCCGCGGTGAGGATGGCCGTTCCCGCCATCGCGGTGAACAGCCGGCCTTCGCGGCGGAAGCACCCTGGTGCCGCGACCGCGAAAGCGACGGCGACGGCGGCAGGTCGCAAGAGCCTCTTCATCGGTCCACCTCTCGAACGGGTAGACCCGCGGGCACGAGGTTGGTTCACCGTGGAAATGAACCGGAAACACTCCGGCCCACCCTGCTATCCTCCATGTTCGTGGACTGTCGCAGGTAGCGGAGGAGAGATGGACGGCGGCACGGCGGAACGCGCCATCGTCAGGCGCTGCTGGCCGGCGGTCGACGCCAGCCAGCTGATGCTCGACTACCACGACCGCGAGTGGGGCGTGCCGCTCCACGGAGACCGGGAACTGTTCGCGAAGCTCATCCTCGACGGCTTCCAGGCAGGTCTCTCCTGGTCCGTGATCCTGAACAAGAGGGCGCGCTTCCTCGAGGTGTTCGAGGGCTTCGATCCCGAGCGCATGGCCCGCTACGACAGGCGCAGGATCGCGCAGGCCCTGAAGGACCCCGGCATCGTGCGGAACCGGCAGAAGGTGGAAGCCGCCGTAGCCAACGCGCGGGCGTTCCTCGACTTCCGGGAGAAGGAAGGCTCGTTCGACGCCTTCTTGTGGAGCTTCGTGGGCGGCGCGCCCAGGCAGAACGCGCGCCGCTCCTTGCGCAGGCTGCCCGCACGCACGAAGGAGTCCGACCGCATGAGCGAGGCGCTCGTCGGGCGCGGATTCCGCTTCGTGGGACCGACCATCTGCTATGCGTTCATGCAGGCGGTGGGAATGGTGAACGACCATCTCGTCACCTGCTTCCGCCACGCAGAGCTGCAGCCCGGCCCGAAAGCCG
>JBGQLA010000494.1:0-2626 GCA_041499865.1 Deltaproteobacteria bacterium | reverse complement strand
CGACTCCGTGACGCTCGTGCACGTGCTGCCCCCGCCGCCCATCTTCTCCGAGCCCGCGGTGGTGCTGAACATCGCGGACCTGGAACGCCGTCTCTATGAGTCCGGGAAGTCGGCGCTGGAGAAGATCGAGGCCGAGGGGCGCGCCGCGGGCGTGCAGGTCGAATCGAAGCTCCTTTCAGGGCCGGCTCCCGAGATGATCGCGGAGGCAGCGCAGGCCGGCGACGTGGACTTCGTGGTGGTCGGCAGCCGCGGACGCACGCTGGTCGGCAGCATCCTCCTCGGCGGGACCGCCCACCGGCTTGTGCACGTGTGCAAGAAGCCGGTGCTGATCGTGCACTGAGGTTGCCGTCCAGGCGCAGCGGCTGAGGTCAGCCTGCCCTCTTCTCGATTCCAGCGCGTTCTTCGGCGGCCGGGAGAACCTCCATCTCCTGTCCCACCTGGAGATACGGTCCGCTGCCCTTCGTCGAGATCACGCGCGCAGGCACCCCACCGACCGTGACGTGCTCCGGAACGTCGTGGCAGACGACGGCGTTCGCTCCCACCGCGACGTCCGAGCCGACGCGGACCGGTCCGATGACCTTGGCGCCGCTGGCGACGTAGACGCAATCGCCCAGCGTGGGCGCGCCGGTACGGCCTTCGCGCGCGCCGAATCCGAGGACCACCATCGGGGAGATGTTGCAGTTGGCGCCGATGCGCACCTGGCGGCCGATCCGGATGCAGCCCCAATGGCCGATGTAGAGCCCGGGGCCGATGCTGGCGTCGGGCGCGATGTAGATGCCGGTGGCCCACTCGGCGAAGAACGCCGCGAGCTTGTACGGAAGCTTTCCCACGACGGACCAGGGCCGGGGCCAGCGGAAGTAGACGTCGTGCCCGAAACGGTAGACGGCGATGGGATAGAACGACGCGCAGCGAAGGGCGGTGAGCAGGCTCTTCGCTCCGCCTCCCGGATACCGCGCCACGTCCGCTTTCAATTCGTCGAGCACTGGACCCTCCTCGTCGGCCGACTGCGCAGGAAACTGGGGTCGAGGCGGCGCGTCCGTAAGCGCCCCCACTTTTCCGAAACATGGATGGCCCACAAGTGAACTGCGAACGGATCAGGCGTCTTCGGGAAGCACGTCGCGTGAGATGTGCCAGGCGCCCCAGCTGACGCCGGTGAGGGCCAGCGTGGCGCCGAGCATGGAGAGCGGCGGGATGCGATCGCCGTAGATCAGCCACCCCAAGGTGAGCGCGGCGACAGGAGTGAGCTGCTGGATGATCCCCGCCGGGCCTGCGCGCACGTAGCGCATCGACCAGGTGAGGCCCATCTGGGCGATCACGGAAGCGCCGCCGACCGCCGCGAGCAGCCACCATTCCCAGGTGGACGGCGCCACCCAGCCGCGCACCGCGGGAATCCCGGTGATCAGCGCCCCGGCCGCGCAGAAGGAGGCGAAGATCTCCCAGGCGCCATCCGTCTTGCGCACCTGGCGGATCACCGCCACCGCGGCGCCGGAGAGGATGGCGGAGAAGGCGCCCACCATCAGCCATTGGCTGACGCCGATCGGCATGGTGCTCGAGGTCCCGAGCGAGACCAGCGCCACTCCCGAGGTGGCGAGGGCCAAGGCGGCGATGGAGGTCGCGTCGAGCGATTCTCCGAGGAAGAGCGCGGCCCAGAGCGCGGTGAAGACCGGCGCGGTGTAGTTGAGCAAGGTGGCGATCCCGACCGGCAGGTGCTCGATGGTGAGGAAGTAGCAGAGCACCGCGGACCCGCCGAAGACGCCGCGCCAGATCAGCCCCATCGTATTCCGCGGACGCAGCGGGCGCCGGATGGAGATCAGCGCGCAAGCCGCGAGACCAAAGAGGAACCGCACGAACGCGACCTGCGGGCCGGGCAAGCGCGCGGCAGCCGCCTTGGCGATCACCGCCATCACCCCGAAGACCAGCGACGAGACGGCGAGGATGGCGAGCGCCGAGGCGCCTTTCGGTCTCACGTGGCGCGCGTTCTACCGTAGAGCGGCGGTTCTGGCACCGGAGATCGCGGGCACCCTCCCGCGGGCCGGCTCGGCGTCCGGACGATCGGCGTTCTCTGCGGCGGGTTCCCGGAAACCGATCTGCGCAAGGCCGGCTGCGTCGCGATCTACCGCGATCCGGCAGATCTATTGTCGCGGCTCGACGAGTCGCCGATCGTGCGCTGAGCCCAGTCCGCGAACGTGCGCGCGAGCTCCGCGATGACCTCCGGATCGGTCCAGCCGCTCTTCTTGCGCACGTGGAAGGAATGGGCCGCGTCGTCGATGACGTGCAGGGTGGCTCCGCTCAGGCCCTCGATGATCGGCCGCAGGAGCGCGAGATCCGCCAGGTCGTCGCGGGTGCCCTGGAGGAAGAGCATCGGAACCTGGACGTCGCGCAGATGTGCAGCGCGAACGGTTTCCCGCTTGCCGGCCGGATGCAGCGGGAACCCGACGAAGACGAGCCCGCGGACGTGCGGCAGCGGCTCCAGCGCCTGCGCCTGTGAGGTCATGCGCCCGCCCATCGACTTGCCCCCGGCGAAGAGCGGCAACCCCTCCTTCGCCGCCGCCGCCACGGCTTCCCGCACGCGGGCATGCAGCGCGGGGGCCGGGTCGATGCGCCGCTTTCCTTGCTCCATGTAGGG
>JBGQLA010000493.1:0-2669 GCA_041499865.1 Deltaproteobacteria bacterium | reverse complement strand
GCCGTCGATGCGCGCGGGCTTGCGGCCGAGATGGAAGCGCACAGCGTGCTCCTCGTGGAGCGCGCGCACGAAGTCGCCCAGCTCCGGCCCGAGCACGCGCTCCAAAGGACGCGATTCAGGGGCCACCACCGCCACCTCGACGTTGCGCGCGCGCAAGGATGCCGCGACCTCCAGGCCGATGAAGCTCGCGCCGATGACGACGGCGCGCCGCCCGGCCACGGCGCGGGCGGCGATCGCCTTGCTGTCCGCGAACGTGCGCAGCAGCAGCGCCCGCTCGGCCCCCGGAATCCCCAGCCGGATCGCCTCCGCGCCGGTGGCGAGCAAGAGAGCGCCGTACTGCAGCGATTCGCCCGTCGAGAGCCGCACTTCACGCTTGGCGACGTCCAGCGAAGCAGCCTCGACACCGGTGCGGACGTCGATCGCCCGCTCCGCGTAGTAGTCGCGGCCGCGCAGCGGAATCCAGTCCTCGGAAGCGGTCCCGGCGAGATAATCCTTGCTCAGGTTCGGGCGGTCGACCGGCAACGTGCTTTCGCCGGCGAGCAAGGTGATCGGGCCGGCGTATCCTTGCCGCCGCAACTCCTCGGCGCAGGCGTTTCCCGCGGCGCCTCCTCCGATGATCACCGCGCTCTCGGGACCCGCTGTCGCCCGCGGCTGCGCAGGCGCAATCCGGCCGCCCACGCGTACGCGCCCGCCTTGCTGTTCGATCCGGTAGCAGGGAATGGGGTCTCGCCCCGGACGCTCCGGCGCGCCCGTCCGCAGATCGAACCGGGCATGGTGCCACGGGCACCGGATCGTTCCGCGCTCGACGATTCCTTCCGCGAGCGGGCCTCCATAATGCGTGCAAGTGGCCCCGACCGCGCAGACCTCGCCGCCCTGCTTGACGACGACGATCGGCTCCCCCGCGGCATGGCCGAGCAGCGGTTCGCCATCCCGGAGTTGCGCCCCGTCGATCCCGGCGCCGAGGTCGGGCCCCTTCAGTTCCTGCGTTGCGCCCATGGCTCCTCCGGCAGCGTGTTGCGCCGCTCCAGGGCAGCGCGATCCCAGCCCGCCAGGTCCGCGGCCGCCTGGTAGGTGCTCTGAAGAAACGAGAGCAGGGCTTCATCCGGATCCGGCGCCGTTCGTACGGCCTCATACGGAAGGATGAACTCGCGCAAGTCGCGGTTGTAATGCCCGCCGCGGGGCAGGATGGCCGCCTGCGGCAGCGCTGCCGGTTCGGGGTACGCGTACGCGTAGAAGGCCGCCTCGCGCATCCCGCCGCCGCCGGGCCACCATCCCGCGCTGATGCACTCGTGCGAGTACGCCTCGCGCATCACGTAATCGGGGCAGTTCGGCGCGCCGCCCGGGTGGATGGGCGCGCTCCGGCCGGAAAACCGCGTGCAGGCGAGATCGAAGCTTCCCCAGAAGAAGTGCACCGGGCTGCACTTGCCCTGGAACCGCCCGCGGAATTCCTTCAGCACCCGGTCGATCTGGACCAGCGCCCGGAAGCAGCGCTGCACGGCTTCGGGGTCGTACGCCGCATGCTCGCGGTCTTCGGCGAAGGGCGTGGCGCGCACCACCTCCACCGGGACGGGCCGGATTCGCACCTCGAGATCGAGAGACCGGAGCACCTCCTGGTACTCGCGGTAGAAGTCGGCGACCGATCGCGGGCGCAAGGCGAGGGTCCGCGTCGCGCCCTCGCTGGTCCGGAGGCGGAGCAGGTGGTCGAGGAAATCGAACTCCACCTCGAAGGTGCGCGCGCCGCAGGGCATCGGCGAGGTCGTCAGGCCGCAAGCGCTGACGTACAGCGGCACCTGCCACCAGTGATTGACCGTGGCCGCCAGCGCCAGCCGCGTCTTGCCGACGATCTGGGTCCACATGTGCAGCGTGGCGTACGTGTCCTCCCACGCGTCCAGCGGCAGCGGGGGCCACTTCTCGATGGCAGCGCGTTCCATCACGACACTCCGGAGGTGCTCGGGGCGCGGAAAGGTGACCAACTAACACCGGCCCAGGCAACCGCCAAGTCTCGTTGCACGGCGCGACGCATATGTTCAGCCCGCGAGGCGTGCGAGCGCATGGCGAACCACGGCGAAATCGCGCTCCGGTCGCGGAGAGGGCGGGGGATCCTGCGGGAGGCGAGGCTGCAGGCGGTCGAGGTCAATTGAACGGCGGACCGCCGGGTTCGCGTGCGCTGACAATCCGGTGCGCATATTCTAGGCTCCCGCCGGAGGAGCCCGCCATGCCGACCCGATCCGCGCTCACCAAGTCGCAGCTGGACACGCTCCGCCGCAGGCTGGAGGAGGAGCGCAAGAGGGTCCTCCAGGTGCTCCGGTCGACGGCGCCGCTGGCGGACGCTTCCGACGACGCGCACAGCGAGATCGAGGAGACCGCGCAGCGCGCGACGGAGTGGACGCAGCGGCGCGGGGTCGCCGAGCGCGAGCGCGAGCTTCTCGCCGAGGTCGACCGGGCGCTGGCGAAGCTCGCCGCCGGAACCTACGGGCGGAGCGAAAAGACTGGCGCTCCCATTCCCTACGATCGACTGAACGCTGTCCCCTGGGCGCGCCAGGGCACCGACGAATAAAGGAGAGCCTCGATGGCGGAAGAAATCTGCGCTCATCTCGAGAAGCTCGATCCGGACGGCCGCGAGCCCATCCAGCCGAGCGGCAAGGGTTGCAAGGAATGCCTCGAAGCCG
>JBGQLA010000492.1:0-2697 GCA_041499865.1 Deltaproteobacteria bacterium | reverse complement strand
CCGCGGACGTGGTGAGGAGCGCGTCCGTCCGCCCGATGTAGATCTCCGAATGCCGCTCCGGCTGGTGCACCCGGATCAGCTTCAGCTTCGCCATCTCCAGCACCGCCAGGAAGGTGGGGACCACCCGGTGGCGGTCCCGGTCGCCCAGGTCGGCGAAGAGCGAGGTGAAGGTGATGCGCTCGAATTCGCGCAGCCGGTCGGTGATCACCGAGATGCGGTCGCCGATCGAGAGCCGCTCGACGAACACCTCGTGGGGGATCTCGATCCGGCGCTCCTTCAGCACCCGGGCCATCAGCTCGATCAGCCGGTACACCGACAGCTCCGGCGACTTGAGGTACGCGGCATCGCCGGGGGCGAGCGGGAGATCTTCCTTCGCGCGGCGCACGAAGACGTCCCGTCCGAGCTGCGGGCGCGCCCCGATCCGCCGGCCCGCGTCCTTGTACTTCTGGTACTCGAGGAGGCGTTTGACCAGCTCTTCCCGCGGGTCGGGCCCCGTCTCGCCGTCGGGTGCGTCGGCGGACTGCTCGCGCGGCAGCAGCATGCGCGACTTGATGTGCGCGAGCGTCGCCGCCATCAGGAGGTACTCGCCGGCGAGGTCGATGTTCAGCGCCTGCGCCGCCTCCACGTATTCCAGATAGCGATCGGTGACGAAGCTGATGGGGATGTCGAAGATGTCGAGCTTGTGCTCCTGGATGAGCGAAAGGAGCAGATCCAGCGGCCCCTCGAACGCCGGGAGGACGACAGCAAACGCGCCGTTCTGTGTTGCCTGCGTTTCCATTTCGCACGCATCCTATAACCCCGACCGGGGAACGATCGCGGTCAAACGTAGCCAGGCCGCCATCGGCGGCCCGGGCTAGGTCAGCTTCACCGCGTCGCGCACGGCGGCCATGGTCCGCTCCGCCACCGCCGCCGCCTTGCGGCTGCCGAGCTGCACCAGCTCGTCCACGCGCCCGGGATGGCGATCCAGCTCCGCGCGCGCGGCGCGGTGCTTCTCCAGCGCCGGAACCAGCGACTCGAGCAGCATCTTCTTGCAGTCGACGCACCCGATGCCGGCGCTGCGGCACTCGCGGTCGACCAGCTCGACCCGCTCGGGGGAGCTGTAGGCGCGGTGCAGCCAGTAGATGGGGCAGACTTCGGGATGCCCGGGGTCGTGGCGCCGCTTGCGCGCGGGATCGGTCACCGCGACCATGATCCGCTTGCGCGCGCTCTCCGGGTCCTCGCCCAGATCCACGGCGTTGCCGTAGCTCTTGCTCATCTTCCGTCCGTCCAACCCGAGGATCTTCGGGACGTCCGTGAGGTAGGCGTGCGGCTCGACCAGCACCGGCTTCTCCGGCGTGCCGAAGTGGAAGTTGAACTTGCGGACGATCTCCCGCGCGAGCTCCAGGTGCGAGACCTGGTCCTGCCCGACCGGGACCGCGTCGGCGCCGTAGACCGCCACGTCGGCGGTCTGCAGCAGCGGATAGCCGAGGAACCCGTAGGTGTTGAGGTCCTTCTCCTTGAGCTGCTCCTGCTGCTCCTTGTAGGTCGGCACCCGCTCCAGCCAGCCGAGCGGCGCGATCATCGCCAGGAGGAGGAAGAGCTCGGCGTGCTGCTTGACGTGGCTCTGGATGAACAGCGTGCAGCGCTCGGGATCGAGCCCCGCGGCGATCCAGTCGGCGAACATCTCCCGCTGGGCCTCGGCGATCTTCGAGGTGTCCTTGTACTCGCTGGTGAGCGCGTGCCAGTCGGCGGAGAAGAAGAAGCACTCCGCCTTCTGACTGATCTCGATCCAGTTCTTCACCGCCCCGTGGTAGTGGCCGATGTGCAGCCGCCCGGTCGGGCGCATCCCCGAGACGACTCTGCGGGGCTGGCGCTGGGTGGGCTTCTGGGCGGTGGCTTCGGTCATTTCGGGGGCTCTCGCGGGCGGCTCCCGCCGGGCGCGGCGGGAAATGTAGCGGATTAGGCCGGGCTGGGGCCACGAAAACCGGGCCTTGCGGTCCCGATGCCAGGCTTGCGGACATGCGCGCTCCCGCAACTCTGATCGCGTTTTGACTGAGCGGTTGCGCGACCTGCTCCACGCTGGCGTTCGGATTGGGTCGAGGGCTGCATGTACCAGGACCGCAGCCTGCCCCAGAGCTTTCCCCGGCTTTACGCAGGAGCGCTCGCGTCCGGGTGGTGCGCGAGCCACAACACCGGTTCGGAGGCCGATCACCCGCGGCGATGCCTTGCGACTGCTGCCTTGGCGAGGTCGTGCCCACGCCACCCCTCGTCGCCGATTGACGCGGTGCGGCCCGTTCCGGAACAGGTCTTTTCGTTCGAAATCTGACAGTCAGCGGCCAGCTACGCCCGCGGGTGCTTCGCGATCACCGCCTTGAGGCGCTCGCGATCCACGTGGGTGTAGATCTGGGTGGTGGCGATGTCCGCGTGCCCGAGCATCGCCTGCACCGCGCGCAGATCCGCGCCGCGCTCGAGCAGATGGGTGGCGAAGCTGTGCCGCAGCGTGTGCGGATAGACCCGCTGCTCGATACCCGCCGCGCGCGCGTATCTGCCGAGCAGCTTCCAGAACCCCTGCCGCGTCATCCCGGTGCCACGCGGCGTGACGAACAGGTCGTTGCTCCGCCGGGTTCCCAGGAGCTTCTGCCGCGGCCCGGAGAGATACGCCGCAAGCGCGTCGCGCGCCCGCTCTCCCACCGGCACGATCCGCTCCTTGCCGCCCTT
>JBGQLA010000491.1:0-2699 GCA_041499865.1 Deltaproteobacteria bacterium | reverse complement strand
GTCGCGGCGTCCTCCATCATGTTGAAGATCGCGGCGGCGCCGTTGCCCGACAGCCACGAGGCGAGGTACTGCACCGCCACCGAGATGTTGTTGCGCATCCCGTTCTCGGTGATGGTCCCGCCGGGCACCCGGGTGTCTTGCAGCTGCGAGGCCTCGACGTGGACCTCCTCGCGCATCTTCTCCTTCTGGTGCGGCTTCCCCAGCTTGCGGTCGAAGACCTCCTTCGCCGTGGGGACCAGGTCGGGGTGCGCCACCCAGGTGCCGTCGAAGCCATCCTTCACCTCGCGCTCCTTGTCCGAGCGCGTCTGGGCCAGCGCCTTCTCGTTGATCTCCGGATTCTTGCGGGTGGGGATGAACGGCGCCATGCCGCCCAGGGCGTGCGCCCCGCGCCGGTGGCAGGTCTTCACCAGCAGATCGGTATAGGCGCGCATGAACGGGACCGTCATCGTGATCTGCTGCCGGTCCGGCAGGATCAGGTCGCGCCGCGTCCGCAGCTTCTTGATCAGCGAGAAGATGTAGTCCCAGCGGCCCGCGTTCAGGCCGCCGGAATGATCGCGCAGCTCGTAGAGGATCTCGTCCATCTCGAAGGCCGCGGGCAGCGTCTCGATCAGCACGGTGGCGCGGACGCTCCCGCGGGGGACCTTGAGCTTGTCCTGGGCAAAGACGAACACGTCGTTCCAGAGCCGCGCCTCCAGGTGCGACTCCATCTTGGGCAGGTAGAAATAAGGCCCGGTGCCGCGGTCCAGCGCCTCGCGCGCGTTGTGGAAGAAGTAGAACCCGAAGTCCGAGAACGACCCCGCGATCGGCTTGCCGTCCACTTTCAGGTGCTTCTCCGGCAGGTGCCAGCCGCGCGGGCGCACCAGCAGGGTGGCGATCTTCTCGTTCAGCTTGTACGCCTTCCCCTCCGGCGAGGTGAAGCTCAGGCGGCGCCGGACGGCGTCGATCAGGTTCGCGTGCCCCTGGACGATGTTGGACCAGGTGGGCGAGAGCGCGTCCTCGAAGTCGGCCATGAAGACGTCCGCGCCCGAGTTGAGCGCGTTGATCATCATCTTGCGCTCGACCGGCCCGGTGATCTCCACGTGCCTCTTCTGGAGATCCGCGGGCGTTGCCGCGACCCTCCAGTCGCCGCTGCGAACGCTGGCCGTGCCCGGCAGGAACTCGAACGAGGCGCCGCCCGCGAGCTTGCGGTACCGCTCGGCGCGGGCCGCGAGCAACTCCTGGCGGCGGGACTCGAAATTGCGGTGAAGCTCCTCGACGAAGGCGAGCGCGGGCTTTGAAAAGACCTCGGCCGGCGCGCTGCCGGTGACCTCGATCATGACTGCCTCCCGGATGGGGGTCGTCAAACCACCACAGAATCGCGAATCGGTCCAGAGGGGGCTTCCACTCCGGCGAAAGACTGGCGTATAGAAGCGCCCCCAACCTCCGGGCGCGCTGCACATCGACAACACCATCTGGTCGCTGATCCTCAGCTACCCGACGTTCACCATCCCCTTCTGCACCTGGCTCCTGATGGGCTTCTTCCGCGGCGTGCCCAAGGAGATCGAGGAGCGCGCGCTGCTCGACGGCGCCACCCTCCCGCAGATGCTGCGGCTGGTGGTGATCCCGGTGGTGCTCCCGGGCATCCTCACCGCCGCCATCTTCGCCTTCACCCTCAGCTTCCAGGAATACGTCTACGCGCTCACCTTCATCTCCAGCACGGCGAACCGCACGCTGCCAGTGGTGATCGTCTACGCGCTCTCGCTGAATTACTTCATCAGCGGGATGACCGCCGGGGCTACGAAGTAACCAGCACGGTGCAGGAGCGCGCGCCGTGCGCGCCGATGACCAGCGCCTGCTCGATGTCCGCCGTCTTGGACGGCCCGGACAGCCACATCGCGAAGCCCGGCGAGGGGAACTGGATGCGCGCGTAGGCCTCGTGCAGGTTGTGGACCAGCGCGTTCGCGGGCACGACCACTGCCAGGTGCTGCGTGAGGAAGGCGGCCGCGCGGTTCGGGCCGCCGTGGTGGACGATCCAGCAAGCGCCGTTCTCGGCCACGGCCAGCTCCGCGGGGAGGACGCAGAAGTCCACGTCGGCGAGTTGGTGGGGGTCTTTGATGGCGGCGAGGTCCACGTTGGCTTTCGCGACGCCGGGGACGAGAGAAACGACCTTCAGCGCCTGGACGTACTCCGGGATGGTCGCGAGCGCATCTTCCAGCGTGCCGTCGACGAAGAGGCAGCGGCCGCCGACCTCGACGACGCTCTTGGCGAAGCGATCGCGGATGTCGGGGTAACGGACAGCGGCGAGGCGGGTAAGGTCCGGGAGGGGGGCGGCAAACGGTGCGACAGCGCGCAGCGCGCCAAGGATGTCATTTCGGTCCGACACGTTTCCTCCACTGCGCGCGGAAGCTCTCGCGCGGCATCGGCGGCAGGTCGCGCGTGCGCGTCCACGGGTTCGGCAGGTGGGGCGCGAACATGCGGACCAGCTTGCCGAAGATCCGGTACGCCCAGGTGCGCGCGAGCACCCACGCCGAGAGGCGGGAGATGACGCGCTTGCGCAGCGGCACCAGCCCGCGGGCCGACAGCTCCCCGCGCCAGGTGAAGAGCTGGTGGTGCAGGTCGATCCGCACCGGGCAGACGTCGCTGCAGGATCCGCAGAGCGACGAGGCGAACGGGAGGCCCGCGTGCTTCTTCGCATCGACATGGGGCGCCAGCACCGAGCC
>JBGQLA010000490.1:0-2700 GCA_041499865.1 Deltaproteobacteria bacterium | reverse complement strand
GCGGCAGCGGCGCCGGCGAGGAGCAGGACGAGGGTGAATGTGCGCAAGCAGGCCTCCGGAGGGAATGTTCCGCGGGGGAAGGCGGCGTGGCAAGCTTCCTGCCGTGGCCCGGGTCCTGGTGGTCGACGACGAGAAGCTGGTCGCCCTGATGATCCGGCGCTCGCTCGAGGAGGTCCACGAGATCGAGGTGGAGCACTCCGCGCGCGCGGCCGTCGATCGGTTCGTCCGCGGCGAGCGCTTCGACGCGGTGATCGCCGACCTCCACCTGCCCGACGGCGACGCCATCTGGATTCGGGACGAGCTGGCCCGGCTCGATCCCCGGCTGCCGTCGCGGGTGCTGGTGCTCACCGGCGGCGCGAGCACCGCCGCCGACCGCGCGTTCCTGGACGACCCGGCCGTGCGCTGGGTGCAGAAGCCGTTTCGCTCGCGGGAGTTGCTCGGACGCGTGGAAGAGGTGCTGCGCGCCCCACCCTAGGGACGGACGAACCGGAGCGCGAACCGGTCGCTCTGTCCCCGCTTGCCGAGTTGCGCGGCCGCGCCCGGCGAGGCGTTCCAGTCGCGCGCGTCGCCAGGATTGCGCAGGAAGTTCCCCTCCGCGGCCAGCTTGAACCCGGCCTTCGCAACTTCCTCTTTCACCACCGCCGGGTCGATCCGGTGCAGCGACTTGGTGGCCGAGACCCCGCTGCCGTCCGTCGCGCTGGAATCGATCACCACGTACGCGCCGCCGGGGCGCAGCGCATCGAAGATGGCCTGGTTCATCCGCGCCCGATCGACGGGCATGTTGACGACGTCGTGGTAGATGACGTTCATCACCACCAGATCGAGGTTCTTCGCGTCCGGCGGCACCGGATCGTCGAAGGGCACCTCGGCCCGGACCACCGCCTTCATCGCCGGATGCGCGAACCGCTCGGCCAGCGCGTCGTTGAGGAAGGACAGCCAGCGCGGATCGTTCTGCATGTACACCACGCCCGACGGCCCGACGGCGCGCGCGAGCAGCTCGGTGGTGTAACCGCCTCCGGCTCCGAAATCCTCCACCTTCATCCCCGGCTTCACCCCGAGGAACACGAGGGTCTCGACCGGCTTGCGGCCCCCGTCCAGCTTCCGGTCCGCTTCGCTGCGGTCGGGCTCGTCCACCAGCGCCTTGTACGCAGCCGCGGAGTGTTCCGCAGGCGCAGCGGCAGGAGAGGGGCCCGACTTGCAGGCGGCGGCAGAGCAGGCGAGCAGCAGCACGATGCGCTTCATGGCCGTCCCTTCGAAGGAGAGCGGCGCATCGCTTAACAGATGATCGTCGAGTCCGCCAGCCGGCTACTGCTTGACGAAGTTGTAGTCCGTCGGCCCGCCGCGGCGGGTGAGCAGAAGGCAGTCCGCTCCGGGATCGCAGTCGAACTGGTGCACCATCTTCGCGGGGATCACCAGATAGCCCCCCGGCGCGATCTTGTGCTGCTTGCCGTCGAGCTTCAGGGTGCCGTGCCCGGAGAGCAGCGCCGTGTACTCCGCGAAGGAGTGCCAGTGCGCCGGCAGGCCGGTGCCCGCCGGAGTCTTTCCGTACGCCGTCGCGCCCTTGGTGTTCGGGTCCACGCCGATCATCGCGCCCTGCGAACCCTTGGGCGCGTTGGGCGTGGTGGAGTCGACGAACTTCGCGGACTCGAGGTTGGCGACCAGCGCCTCCTCGGTGGACGGCGGCTTCGGCGCATCGGCCAGTGCGGCGGCTGCGAGCAACAGCGGAAAGAGCTTGCGCATGGGAGACCCCCTCGGGAGCGGGCATCGTACTCCCGGTCCGGTTGCGGGACTACCGGTGCGCCGCGGGACCGTCGATCCCGCGCTCGCGGCGATCGCGCCGGCATTCGCGCGAGCCGGGCTGCACCTGCCTGCAGGAGGGCGGACGAAGGGTGTAGATGCTGCAGGAGACGCGCACGCCGAGCCGGCCCTTGAGGGCGGCGCATCGCTGCTCCGGCCCACGCAGCTTCATGTGCCGCTCGCCGGCCTCGTTCAGCACGGTGAGCGTCCGCAGCAACGCAGGCTGGCGGGAGAGGGCGGACCGCGCAGTCACCTGCACGTAGTCGACGTAATCCTCGGCGCGGTTCTCGTCGGTGTTGCAGCAGCAGGCGCCGCAGGCCTGGCAGTCGAAGATCACGCCGAGAGCTTCGCACGGACCGGCGCCGCCCGTCGCGGCATCTCCACCACTTCCGCCGGCGCGCGGCCATCGACGCGCAGGGCGAGGCCGGCGGCGCAGAGCCGGGCCGCAGCCCCGACCAGGAAGAGCGCGTGCGCAGCCACCAACGGCTGCCCGAAGAGCGACCACGCATCCGGCAGGAACCTCACCGCCGCGCCGCCCGCCGCGGACCCGAATCCGGCCGCGAGGCCGCCGGCGGCCGCAAGGGTGCCGACGTAGAACGAGCGCGTGGCCGGACGCGAGAGCGCGATCGGCAGCGAGAACGTGGCCAGCGCCAGTCCCGCGTTCGCCCCCCCGCTGATCGCCGCGTCCAGGGCGAGCGGCCAGAGCCGGCCCTCGGCGGCGAAGATCCAGAGCAGGGGAGAGAGGCAGAGCGCAAAGGCGCTGGTGGCGAGCACGCGCCGGGCGCCGCCGCGGTCCAGCGTCCGTCCCCAGAGTGGCGCGGCCAGCATCCGGAAGACGGCGACGACGGCGGTGTAGAGCGCCATCCGCACGAATCCCATCCTCAGGTTCCCGATCATGTGCAG
>JBGQLA010000489.1:0-2705 GCA_041499865.1 Deltaproteobacteria bacterium | reverse complement strand
GATCGAGATCCCGCACGAGGTGTTCGTCGAGCGGCTCTCGATCGGCGACCGCATCTCGGTGATCACCGATCGGCTGCGCGATCTGGAGCGCATCACCTTCACCTCGCTGTTCGCCGACCTGGGCGACCGGGACCGGCACCGCGTGGTCCCCACCTTCCTGGCGGTGCTGGAGATGGCGAGGCTGAAGCTGATCCGGGTGCACCAGCCGGAGCGGCATTCGGAGATCTACATCGGGCGGACGGACGCGCTCCTCACCACGTCCGCGGAAGGAGCCTCGCTTGACTACCGAGGGTGAGAAGCAGCCCGATCTGCCCTTGCCGGATGCGCCGCCCGCCGCCGTGCAGGAGGACTCCGACGAGCGGGAGCTGCAGGAAGCGGCGCAGACCGAGCTGCAGCAGCTCAAGGAGGCCGCCCGCTTCGCCACCCCGGAGCGCGCGGCCATGGTGCTCGAGGCGCTCTTGTTCGCGGCGGAGAAGCCGCTCGATCTCCCCACCCTCGAGGAAGCGACGCAGTTCTCGAAGGAGCTGCTGCAGACGGCGCTGGAGGCGCTGCAGAAGCGGTACGCGCCCGGCGCGGGCGGGGTGGCCCTCGTCGACCTGGGCGGCCGCTGGCAGCTCCGCACCGAGGCGCAGGTCGGCGCCTACGTGCGGCGGATGCTGCGGGTGAAGCCGCTGCGGCTCACCCGCGCCGCGCTGGAAACGCTGGCGATCGTCGCCTACCGCCAGCCGATCACCCGGCCGGAGATGGAGGACCTGCGCGGGGTGGACTGCGGCGCGATCACCAAGGCGCTGCTGGAGCGCAAGCTGATCCGCATCCTGGGAAAGAAGGACGAGCCCGGCCGCCCGTTGCTCTTCGGGACCACCCGGGAGTTCCTCGAGCTCTTCAACCTGCGGGACCTGACGCAGCTCCCCACCTTGCGCGAGTTCCAGGAGCTCTCCGAGGAATCGCGCAAGATCGTCGAGGAGGAGGTCACCAGGCCGCCCCCGGTCGCCGGCCTCAACGATCTGGCGGGCGATCCGGAGGTGGCGGAGCGGATGATCCAGGCGACGGTGGAGAGCGAGAGCGCGCTGGCGCAGCTGGAGAGCGCCATGGACGACGCCGAGGAGCGCTCGAAGAACGCCGCCTCCGTGCTGGCGCCGCCGGCGCCCCCGCCGCCGCCCGAGCCGGCGAAGGGCGAGTGATGGCGCTCGAGCGGCTGCAGAAGATCCTCGCCCACGCCGGCGTCGCCTCGCGGCGCAAGGCGGAGGAGCTGATCGAGAGCGGCCATGTGACCGTCAACGGCAAGCTCGTGCGCGAGCTGGGCAGCAAGGCGGACCTGGCAGAGGACGTGATCGAGGTCGACGGGCGCACCATCCGGGAGACGCAGGACAAGGTGTACTACCTGCTCTACAAGCCGGCCGGCTGCGTGACCACCCTGAGCGACCCCGAGAACCGGCCGACGATCAAGAACTACCTCGAGGAGATCCCGGAGCGCGTCTACCCGGTGGGCCGCCTCGACTACGACGTGGAAGGCGCGCTGATCGTCACCAACGACGGCGATCTCGCCTTCTCGATGATGCATCCGCGCTTCGGCGTGCGCCGGACCTATCTCGCCAAGGTGCACGGCGTGCCCACGCAGGAGCAGATCGAGCGGCTGTGCCGGGGCGTGCGGCTCGAGGACGGCCGGGCCCGGGCGCTGGAGGCCGAGCTTCATTCCCGCACGCCGAAGAACACCTGGGTGCGGGTGGTCGTGGCCGAGGGCCGGCAGCACCTGGTCAAGCGCCTGATGGAGGCGGTGGGCGCGCCGGTGCAGAAGCTCTTTCGCGCCGACTACGGCGGGATCGCCGTCGCCGGCATGCGTCCCGGGGAAGTGCGCGAGCTGACCAAGGCCGAGGTCCACAAGCTGCGCGAGCAGGTGGGGAAGAAGGCTACGCCCGCTGCGCGCTCCAGGCAGGTTGCGCTTCCCGCCCGGCGGCACGGCCATGGTCCCCCCTCTCCGGGCGGCCGGACGCGTCGTGGGCGTGGGCGGAAATGACGCGGACGGCGAGCGGCGAGACACCGCCCCGCAATCAGGGTTAGAACGACGCGAATGGCCAAGAAGCCGCAGGTCGACGTCCGCAAGCTGAAGGACGAAGTCGCCGAGCATCTCAAGAAGACGAGGTGGGAGAAGGCGGCCGAGGTCCTCGAGCAGCTGGTCGCCGTCGAGCCCAGGGACATGGCGCAGCGGCTCAAGCTCGGCGACACGTACCGCCGGCTGGATCGGCCCGACACGGCGATCGGCGCATACCAGCACGCCGCGAAGTTCTTCGCGGACGAGGGCCAGCTGATCAAGGCCATCGGCGCGGTGAAGATGATCCTCGACGTCGATCCGCGGAATGCGGACGCGCAGAAGCAGCTCGCGGAGATGAACGACCGGCGCCTCGGGAAGGTGTCGCTCGCGCCGGCCGGGTTGAAGAGGCCCGCCGCCGCCCGGCCGCCGCGCTCTCTCGAGGAGGAGGCGCAGGCGGCAGCCGGGAGCGCGGCGCAGATCGAGCTCCCGCCCGAGGGGGACGAGCCGCTCGAGCTGGACGACGGAATGCCGCCTGCGCGCGCGCCACCGCGGGCCGCCGTGCGCACCGTCCCGCCGCCTCCGCCAAGGGCGGCCGCAAAACCCTTTCCCCAGAAGCGCGAGATCGAGCTCGAGCTCGATCCCGAGCTGCCGCCGGAAGAGCCGGAGCAGCTGCCCG
>JBGQLA010000488.1:0-2722 GCA_041499865.1 Deltaproteobacteria bacterium | reverse complement strand
TCCTGCGTTTACATGGACGAAAAGGCTTCGCCTGATGCATGCTTCGCAGCCTCCGATGCCCAAGCGCCCACAATCCGACGTCGCCGGCAGCACCCTGATCGACGGGGACGACGCGGCGCAGGCCCCGGAGGACGAGGCGCCGGGAGCCACCGCATTCGTGCGCGTCGATCGGACCGCGCCGGCGCCTGCGCCGCTGCCGCCGGTCCGGCGCACCGGTGCGGTGCCGCTCGCGCCGAGGAAGGGCCTGCAGATCTCCCTTCCCGACGACGAGCCGGCGCCCGTCGCGCCGCCGAAGCCCGCGCCGCCGCCGCCGGACGAGAAAAAAGGCCGGCGCGGCGCGTGGTGGGACGCCAGATCCGAGCCAATCCCGGAGCCGGGTCCCGACGATCTTCCGGGCGGCACCGCCGTCTTCCAGGCGCCGGAACCCGCGCAGGAGCCGGAGCCCGTGCCGGTCCCCGAGCCGGAGCCCGAGGTCGAGCCGTACAGGCCGGTCCCGGCGGACGACTACCAGGGCCATGTGCCGCCCGGGCCGCCGCGCTGGAAGGTGCGGCTGCGGCGGGCCGCGATCGCCGCGGGGGTCCTGTTCGCGCTCGGGATCCTCGCCCTCGTCGCGGGCTACATCTACATCTCCCGCGAGATCCCGACGTTCGATTCCGTCCGCGACTACCACCCGTTCGTGGCCAGCAAGGTGATCGCCGCCGACGGCAGCGTGGTGGGCCAGTTCTACCGGGAGCGGCGCACGGTGGTGAAGATGGACCGGATCCCGCGGGTGCTGGTCCAGGCGGTGATCAGCGCCGAGGACAAGGACTTCTACAGGCACCCGGGCTTCAACTTCTTCGCGCTGCTGCGCGCGGCGGTCGTGGACGCGGTCAGCGGCCGCAAGCGGCTCGGCGCCAGCACCATCACCCAGCAGGTGGTGAAGAACTTCTTCCTCAGCCCGGACAAGAAGTGGAAGCGGAAGCTGAAGGAGATCCTGCTCGCCTCGCGCCTCGAGCACAACCTGTCCAAGGACGACATCCTCTTCCTCTACCTGAACCAGATCAATTTCGGGAAAGCGCACTACGGCGTGGAGGAAGCGTCGATCTACTACTTCAACAAGCACGTCCAGGACGTGGATCTCGGCGAGGCGGCCATTCTCGCCGGCCTGCCGCAGAACCCGTCGCGCATCAACCCGCGCCGGCATCCGGAGCGCGCGAAGAAGCGGCAGATCTACGTGCTCGACCGCATGCTGGCGAACCACGTCATCTCCCGGGAGGAGCACGACCGCGAGGTGGAGAGGCCGATCGTGCTGCCGCCGCCGCCGGCGCAACCGCCCGGCGCCTGGTACGTGGACGAGGTCCGCCGCCAGCTGGTGGCGCAGTTCGGCGATGCGGCCGTGGATACCGCGGGGCTGACGGTGGAAGTGGCGATGGACCCGCGGCTGCAGGACGCCGCCGAGGTCGCGCTCCGCGAGAACCTGCGCGCCGTCGACAAGCGCCAGGGCTGGCGTGGGCCGGAGCTGAAGATCGATCCCGCGCGGCTCGACGCGTACCGCGCGGCGCTCGGGCGGCGGCTCGCCTCGGTGGCGCAGACGCCCGATCAGGCCTGGGTGCTGGATCTGGAAAGCATCTACGCCGCGGCCGTCCGGCGGAACGTGGAGCGCAAGGCGCCGCGCCGCGCGGAGGATACCGAGGACACCGACGCCGCGGCGGACGCGGTCGCCGGAATGCCGCAGGGCAACCTCGCGCCCGACGTGGTCGCGCGCGCGGCGAAGGTGCGGCCGCTCCTGCCCAACGACATCTACGCCGGGATCGTCACCAGCGTCGGGCGCACCGACGCGGTGGTCGAGCTGGCGCCGGCCATCGCCGGCAACGTGCCGTTCTCGACGATGGGCTGGGCGCGACCTTTCAAGCCGGAGCACGCGACGCCGGCCCCGAAGTCGCCCTCCGACTTGCTGGCGGTCGGCGACGTGGTCGCGGTGCGCGTGGCGCATCTGGCGACGCAGCGGACTACGGCGGGCACACGCGTGCAGCGCCTGGAGCTGGCGCTGGAGCAGACGCCGAAAGTGCAGGGCGCGTTCGTCGCCCTCGATCTGAAGACCCGCGGCGTGGTGGCCCTGGCGGGCGGATACGACCTCGCGATCTCCTCGTTCAACCGCGTCACGCAGGCGCGCCGCCAGCCGGGGTCGTCGTTCAAGCCGTTCCTCTACGCGGCGGCGATCGACACCGGCAAGTACACGCCGATCACCCGGGTGGACGACTCGCCGGAGGTGATCATCGATCCCTGGACGGGCAAGGCCTGGAAGCCGCAGAACTTCGAGAAGGACGAGTTCGACGGGCGGATCCTGCTGCGCAAGGCGCTGGCGGAATCGAAGAACACGGTGGCGGTGAAGCTGCTCCTCGATGTGGGGCTGGACAAGGTCCGCGCCGAGGCCAAGGCGGCGGGCCTCTCGAGCGAGATCCCCCAGAGCTACACGGCCGCGCTCGGCACCGGCGAGGTCGGCGTGCTGGAGCTGGTGAACGCCTATGCCACCCTCGCTTCCCAGGGCCGCCATGCCGACGCGGTGCTGATCCGCAAGGTGCTCTCGCGCGACGGCAACACGCTGCTCGCCGCGGAGCCGAAGTTCGAGGAGACGGTGAAGCCCGAGGTGGCGTACGTGGTCGCCGACATGATGCGATCGGTGATCGACGACTCTTCCGGCACCGCGCACTCGCTGAGCGCGCTGGGCCGGCCGGCGGCAGGA
>JBGQLA010000487.1:0-2733 GCA_041499865.1 Deltaproteobacteria bacterium | reverse complement strand
CGAGCTGCCCGGGAGCGCGGGCTGATGGAGATCGGGCCGGAGCAGCTGGCGAAGAAGCTGCGCCGCGGCGAGCGCGTCTGGCTGCTGGACGTCCGCCACGAATGGGAGCACCAGCTCGCGCGCCTGCCCGGCGAGGCGCTGATCCCGCTGCACGAGCTGCCCGCGCGCCTCGACGAGGTGCAGCCGCCGGAAGGGGCGGAGATCGTCTGCTACTGCCACCACGGCGTGCGCTCCTTGAGCGCCGCGGCCATCCTCCGGCAGGCGGGGTTCGGGAACGCTCTCTCGCTGGCCGGAGGGATCGACCTCTGGTCGCGCGCGATCGATCCCTCCGTTCCGCGCTACTGAGCAGGTTCAGCGGCCGAACAGCGCCAGCGCGTTGCCGGAGAGGATCTTCTCCTCGTCCGCCGGCGGCAGCTTCAGCGCGCGCAGCGCCCGAAGCTCGCGGTCCCAGGCGTACGGGATGTTCGGGAAATCGGTCCCGTAGAGGATGCGATCCGGGCGGCGGCGGAGGATGGCGAGGTCGGGCTGCCGCGGGAAATACCCGCCGATCACCATGGTGGTGTCGAGGTGCAGGTTGGGAAAGGCGCCGAGCATCTCCTCGAACCGGGTCGTATGGTCGAAGCCCAGGTGCGGCACGATCACCACCGCGTCCGGATGGCGCTCCAGCGCCCGCCGCAGCCGGTCCGCGCCGGAGACCGCGCGCGGATCCACGCCGTAGCCAGGCAGCGCCGGCTCGGGACCGCAGTGGATCACCACCGGCTTGCGAAAGCGCGCGGATGCGCGCCAGACCGCGTCGAGCCTGGGATCGTCCGGGGCGATCTTCATCACGTGCGAGTGGATCTTCACCCCGCGGAAGGGGCCCGAGAGCGCCTCCTCCAGGATCTCCTCCTCGCCTTCCTCGCCGGGGAAGACGGTGCAGCAGGGGATCACCTCGGGGTGGCGCCGCGCCACGTCGAGGGTGAAGTCGTTGAGGGCGCGCGCAAGCCCCGGCTTGTGCACGTACGGCAGCGCAACCATCCGCTGCACGCCTCCCTCCCGGAGGATGCGCACCGCCTCGTCCACTCCCGAGCGGTACTGGACCGGCCAGGCATGCGTGTCGAACCAGCGCCGGATCGCCTCCGCCAGGCGGTCCGGGTGGAGGTGGACGTGCGCGTCGACGATCATGTTCCGGTCGCGCGCTTCTGGAAGCCGAAGATGTCCCGGATCCGCGTGAGCAGCGTCGAGGTCACGGTCTCCATCGCCACGGTTTGCTCGGCGCGCACCGCCTCCAGCGCCGTCCGTCGCCGCGCGATGGTCTCGGCCAGGCGCTCCGCCAGGTCCGGCTCGGCGGAGAGGATGCGCTCGAACGCGTCGCGATCGACGGCCAGCAGCGCCGCGTCGCCGAGGGCGACGACGGTGGCGGTGCGCGGCTCGCCGGTGAGCACGCTCATCTCCCCGAACAGCGCCCCGCGCCCGAGCCGGGCCACTTCCCGCTCGCCTCCCTCGAGCTGGACGCGGACGGAGACTTCCCCGCGGGCGACCAGATAGAGCGTCTCCCCGGTCTCGCCCTGCCGGACGACGGCCTGGCCGGGCCCGTAGTCGAGGAAGCGGGTCCGCTCCGCGAGCACGTGCCGCGCCTCGGCCGAGAGCGCCTGCACGAAGTCGATCCTCCCGAGCAGCTCCTCCGCCTCCGCCAGGTGCTCGCGGCGGCGGCGCAATTCGGCCTCCGCCGCCCTCTCCCGGTAGCTGATGGTGGTCTGGGGATACGGCATCTCGATGCCGGCGCGCCGCAGCGCGTACCAGATCGCCTCCTGCACCTGATCGAGCGCCTTGCGCTCCAGGTGGAAGCCCTCGGTGTGGAACTTGATCCGGTAGTTCACGCCGTGTTCGGCGAAGGACGCGATCTCCACTTCCGGCACGGGCGGTTGGAGCACCCTGGCGCACGAGGAGACGGCTTCGCGCAGCACCGCTTTCGCGCGCGCCGGCGAGACGTCGAGGTCGATGCAGATCGAGAGCTCGATGGCGTCGGTGATCTGCGGCCGCGTGTGGTTCACCACCACCTCGCGGGAGATCAGCCCGTTGGGAACCAGGATCTCGTCGTCGTCCATCGTCAAGAGGCGCGTGGAGCGCCAGCCCACGTCGATGACCAGGCCCGTGTACTTCCCGAACGTCACCCACTCGCCGGGCTCGAACGGCTGCTCGGCGTTGAGGGTCAGCCCGGCGAAGAGGTTGCCGAGGGACTCCTGCAGGGCGAAGCCGAGCACCACCGAGAGCAGCGCGGAGGTGGCGAACAGGCTGGAGAGGTCGAAATGGTAGGCGTGGCGCAGCAGCACCGCCGCGCAGAGAAACGTCAGCGCCCACGCCGCCAGGGTGCGGAGGATGCGCGGGGCTCCGCGGCGGCCGCGCCAGTGGATGAACGCGAACACCAGGGAGTCGCCGAGCCGCAGCACCCCGACGATCCCGAAGAAGCGCGAGGCGGTGTCGAGCGCCTTGGCCACCTGCGGAAACAGGTCGGGCGTCCAGAAGTACTGGGCGCCGCGCGTCGCCAGGTAGAGGAAGAGGAGCCGCTGGGGAGCGCCGAGCTCCTCGAAGAACTGCCGCAGGCCGGGGTTCACCCGGCGGCGGTCCAGCGCCCTGCGCAGCACGCCGACGAAGAGGAAGAGGACGGCGATGGACAGGAAGGTCAGCGACTGCACGGTCCCATGCTCGCCGCTCGCTTCGCCCTGCGCAAGAAGCCGGAGGTGTGGGATGGAT
>JBGQLA010000486.1:0-2742 GCA_041499865.1 Deltaproteobacteria bacterium | reverse complement strand
GGTGGAGATGCCCACCAGCTGCGCAGCGAGCTGGCTTGCGTCCCCATAGAAGAGCCCCGTCACCGATCCGTTGACGCCGTTCCAGCTCCCACCGTAGTTGCTGGTGCCGTCCGCGAAGAGGCCGACCGAGAGCACCCCCCATAGCCCGTTCGCGCCGTGGACGGAGATCGCTCCCACCGGATCGTCCACCTTGAGCACGTTCTCGACGAACGAGACGCTGACGCACACCAGGAGCCCTGCGACGAGGCCGATGATCGCTGCGTTCGGCGCGCTGACGAACCCGCTCGGCGCGGTGATCGCCACCAGGCCCGCCAACAGGCCGTTTCCGGACATCGAGGCGTCCGGCTTCCCTTTGGTGATCCACATGTAGAGGATGGCGCCGAAGGTCCCGGTGCAGCCGGCCAGCATGGTCGTCACCGCGATGGTCGCGATCCGCAGGTTGCCGTTGGAAGACGCGCCCAGCGTGCTTCCCGGATTGAACCCGAACCAGCCGAACGCGAGGATGAAGCAACCGATCAGGACCGCGGACATGTCATGTCCGACGATCGGATTCGCCGACCCGTCGCGGTTGAACTTGCCGAGGCGCGGACCCACGATCATGCAGACGGCCAGCGCGGTAAGGCCGCCGACGGCGTGCACCACTCCGGAGCCGGCGAAATCGGCGTAGCCCTTGCCCAGACCCAGGTTGGTCCCGAGCTGCGAGAGCCACCCGCCGCCCCAGGCCCAGTTCGCGAAGAGCGGATAGGTGAGCGCCCCCATGATGACCGAGGTGACCGAGAAGGTGATGAACTTCCATCGCTCCGCGCAGGCCCCGGTGACGATGGTGAGCGCCGTGTCCATGAACACCATCTGGAAGAGGAAGATCACCATCACGCCGACGTCGTAGCTCGTCCCGGCGAGGAAGTACCCGGTGGTGCCGAAGATCCCCCAGGTCTTTCCGAACAGGGAAACCGTCTGTTCGGCGTTCAGGGGATTGAGCCCACCCAGGTTCCCGTTCCCGGCGGCGCCGCCCATCTGGATGGCAAATCCGATCAGCCAGTACGCGAGCAGGCCGCAGCCGTAGACGAAGAAGTTCATCATGTAGGTGTGGTTGGCGTTCTTCACCCGGCACAGGCCCGACTCGACCATGGCGAAGCCGGCCTGCATGAACATGACGAGGAAGCCGCAGACCAGGGTCCAGACGAAGTTGATCGCGATCTTGTTCTGCCCGGCCTGGGTGCCCACATCGCCCAGCGTCACGCCGGCCTTCGAGTCCGCCGCCGTCACGTCCGAGATGGTTCCGGTGAGGACGCCGCCGGGATCGCCTTTCTGGAGATCGGCGGCGGTAGGAGCCTTGCTGGCGGTTTCCCGGAGCTCCGCGGTCGCTGCGGAGGCGGCCGGCGGCGCCGGTTGGGCAGCCGGAGCGGGCGCCTGCGCGTAAGCCATCCCGCTCACGCCGGCGACGGCCGCGAGGATGCAACAGGCGAGGAAATGATTGCGAAAGAATGATCTCATCGGACCGACTCCATTGCGCGAGGCGTGGTGGCGAACCCGGACTCGACCGTCGTCTTCCCGGCCAGCGGCGTCAGGCCCGGGCGTGCCATCGTCCCACCAGGAGCCTTCCAGAACGCGGTCCGGTTGAAGGTCGCCGGCAGGACGTACAGGATCCCGACGAGGCTCACGCCGATGCCCAGGAGGGCGACGAAGATGCGCCCGCCGTTGCTGTCGACGACGTGCAAGCTGCCCACCGTGACCAGCCACCCGAGCAGCGCGGTGCCCGCGCCGACCCACTTCATCGTCTCCGGGCTTCGCTCGACCGGCGTCTTGCCCTCGATCGGCTTGATCCGGATGAAACCCACCGCCGCTGCGATCATGAGGACCGCACCCGCCGCGAGCAGCAGCTTGCCGATGCCGCTGCCGATCCAGCCGATACCCCCGCAGAGCAGCGTCGCCGCCACCAGGAACAACCCGAAATTTCTCCCTTGGGACTTAGTTGCCGCCATGGAAAAGCCTCCTTGACATGTTTCCTCCTGGACCCGGGATGGGGTCACACTTGATCATTGGGAAAGCGCCCTCCGCCGCTCGGTGCGAGGAGTGGCGTTCCTCGTCGGCACGGCCAGGAAAAGCAGGAACTGCAACGCCGCCATCAGCTCGAGGACCAGGGGGAGCTGCTGCTGGAGCCGCAGCACGACCATCAGCGCCACCATCGCGAACCACTGCCAGCGCGACCGCCGGAGCCTTTCGAGCCGTCCGGGAAAGCGCAGCAGGTCCTTCGTGGACTCGACGACTCCGGCGCCACCTTGCCCGGCCTGTGGCGATGAAGCTCGCATGCAGGCGACGGCGAAGAAGCCGGAGAGCATCAGCGCGAGCAGGACCGTGTACCCGTTCATCGCGCCGCCCTACTTCGCCGGCGCCGGGGCGGCGGATGCGATGTCCTTCTTCTCCGAAGCGGCCGGCGCGGCTTCCGCCTTGGCTGCGGCCGGGGGCGACAGCAGCGGCATGTCGATGTCGAGCTGCATCGTCCAGAACCACTGCCGGCCGCCGGGTTGCGAACCCGGATCGAAGTAGTAGACGGGCCCGGTGAGGACCGAGACCTTGTCGGTGAAGAAGAAGGACGCTGCAGCGCCGAAAGCGCCGAAGGCGTTCTTGCCCGTCTGCACGTCGGCCGCGACGGTGATCTTCTGCAGCCAGGGCGCGTTGATGGGAATGTCGGGCGAGCCCACTGCGCCCATGAAGCCCGCGCGGTTGGTGCCGCTGCCGTCG
>JBGQLA010000485.1:0-2792 GCA_041499865.1 Deltaproteobacteria bacterium | reverse complement strand
GGAGGGGCCGATCCCGTCACCTTCGAGACCCTGCGCGATCTGACGCTGCTCCCGATCCACGTGGTGCGCGCGGCGAGCAGCCATCGCGCGACCGTCGCGGACCACACCCAGGCCCTCGCCGAAGGCGATGCGCACGAGGCGCTCTTCACCGGGGTGCAGGAGGTGGAGCGTTTCCTCTATCTCGGCGACGACCGCCTGGGCGCTTTCAACGAAGAGGCGGCGGTGGACCTGTTCTTCGAGGCGATGCCGGGCTCCTCCGGGCCGCGCGTGCCCACCATCACCGAGTGGCAGTACTTCGACGGCAAGCGCTGGCGCGACATGACGGTGAACCGGGCGGAGAGCGACGCCCGGCGCCTCAGCTTCGGCAGCCATCCGGGGATCGAGAAGCAGATCGTCAACGGCGTGGAGACCGTCTGGCTGCGCGGCAAGCTCGCCGAGCCCCTTAAAGATCCGGCGGCCGTGCAGCTCGACAGCGTCTCCCTGCGGGTGGAGATCCTCGGCGAGGGCATCGCGCCCGAGAACGCCTTCGTCAACATCGGCAACTACATCTTCCTCCCGGTGGACCAGGGGAAGAGCTTCCATCCCTTCGGGGAGGAGCCGAAGTTCGACTGCGCCCTGTACCTCGGCCACAAGGAATTGTTCTCCGCGCCGGACGCACGCATCCGCATCGAGTCGCAGCTGGTCGAGCCCTCGGTGGTCCCCAGCCCCGAAGGAAGCCCGGATCTGGTGGTGACCTGGGAGTACTGGAACGGCCGCAAGTGGGCCGAGCTGGGGAAGACTTCCCCCATGGGGGTGTCGGGTTCGCAGGGCCAGTTCAACTTCCTCGACTCGAGCTGCGCCTTCACCCGCAGCGGCGCGCTCAGCTTCGACCGCCCCGGGGACCTGGTGGAGACCGAGGTGGGCGGGCAGAAGAGCTTCTGGATCCGCGCGCGGATCAACGCCGGCAACTACGGAGCGCCCGGGTCCTACGAGCTGGTGGGGCAGAACTGGGTGTTCAAGGAGGACCGGCCGCTGCAGCCGCCCTGCCTGAAGTCGCTGGTCTTCAAGTACGTGCGCGATCCGAAGCCCGTCGCGCACTGCATCAGCTTCAACGACTTCCAGTACCGCGACCACACCGACGACCTGAATACGCCGTACGTCTACTTCCAGCCCTTCCTCCCCGACCAGGACGAGACCCCGGCCTTCTACCTGGGCTTCGACGCGAAGTTTCCCCAGCGCACCATCCAGCTCTACTTCGAGCTCGACGACTCCGCGGCCGCCGGCGGCAGCGAACAGCTCGGCGGCCCGGCGCCCGGGGCGAGCGAGGACGACCGGGTGCAGAAGGGCCCGCGGGTGGTCTGGGAAGCCTGGGACGGGAACCGCTGGGCGGATCTGCTCCCGCACGACCACACCGACGGGTTCACCCGTTCCGGCTACCTGACGTTCACCGGCCCGCGGGGCTTCGAGAAGCGGAGCGTGTTCGACACCGAGGCCTTCTGGCTGCGCGCGCGGCTGGAGAGCGGCAGCTACGACCTGCCGCCGGTCCTGCGCGCGGTGCTGGTCAACGCGGTGGACGCGCTGAACGGCGTCACCGTCGAGGAAGTGATCGGGTCCAGCGACGGCTCCATCGACCAGAGCTTCAAGCTGGCCAATGCGCCCATCCTCGCCGGCTGCCAGATCTGGGTGCTGGAGCCGGACGCGCCCGGCGCGGCGGATCGCAAGCTGATCGAGCAGGAGGAAGGCGCGGAAGCGTTCCGCCCCGACGAGGACGGCAACGGCACCTGGGTGCGCTGGCACCAGGTGGAGAACTTCTTCGACAGCCAGCCGGCCTCACGCCACTACCAGTGCGATCCGATCCAGGGCGAGATCACCTTCGGCGACGGGCGCAAGGGCTGGGTGCCGCCGGCAGCGCGCGATTCGATCCGCTGCGAGTACCGCGTCGGCGGCGGCGCGGCCGGGAACGTGGGGGCGAACACGCTCACCGTGCTCAAGCAGAGCGTCGCGTTCGTGCAGGGCGTGACGAACCCCTTCGCCGCGCAGGGTGGCGCCGATCCGGAGACCATCGAGGAAGCGAAGCGGCGCGGCACCTACGCGATCAAGAACCGCGACCGCGCCATCACCGCCGAGGACTACGAGTCCCTGGCCCTCTCCGCCTCGCGCCGGGTGGCGCGGGCCCGCTGCGTCCAGGCTTCGGACGGCAGCATCTCCCTGCTCCTGGTGCCGAAGGCGGAGCGGGAGAACGGCGACGCGCGCGCCGTGCCCTCCCGCGACCTGATCGACCGGGTGGCGAGCTACATCGACAAGCGCAGGCTGATCACCGCCCGGGTGAACGTGGGCAAGCCCAGGCTGGTGCCGGTCGCGCTCGAGCTGACCATCTCGCTCAAGCCGGGCGCCACCGCCGATCGGGTCAAGGCCGACGTGAAGGAGAAGGTGAAGAGGCTCCTCAACCCGCTCCACGGCGGACCGAAGGCGGACGGCTGGCCCTTCGGCCGGGCGGTGGGAAAGGCGGACCTCTACCCGGTGGTGGAGGGCGTCGACGGCGTGGATCGCATCACCGACCTGATCATCATCGACGAGAGCCGCCGGCTGCGGGTGGAGATGCTCAAGCTCGCGGACGACGAGCTTCCGCAGCTGATCGGCGTCGAGATCTACGACCGCGGATAGATCGCCATGGCCGAGACCCTCCAGACCGCCGCCATCGTCCCTGCCCACCTCGGGCTACCGCTCGGGCAGGCCCGGCCCGCCGCGCGCCGGCACGCCCAGGCGGAGGTGGAGTTCAAGCTGGTCGACTCCCAGGAGAAGGCGCTGACGGT
>JBGQLA010000484.1:0-2841 GCA_041499865.1 Deltaproteobacteria bacterium | reverse complement strand
GATCCCCAACGCCGCCCGCCTGTTGCCCGCGCTGGACGTGTACGCGCAGACCTCGCTCAGCGAAGGCCGTTCGCTGAGCATGCTGGAGGCGATGGGGGCCGGGCTGCCGACGCTGGCCCACGATCTGGTTCCGGTGCGCGAGATCCACGGCCACGAGGAGACCGCGCTCCTCGTCCCCCTCGGCGATCGCGCGGGGCTCGGGTCCGCGCTGGTGCGCCTGGCCGCCGACCCGCAGCTTCGCGCGCGCCTGGGCGCGAGTGCCCGGGAGCGCGCGCGCCGGCACTCGATCGAGCCGATGATCGACGCCTACGAGGCCCTGTACCGCGAGATCGCGGCGCGGTCGTGATCCCGGTCCTTCATCTCCGGCAAGGGACCTCGCTGTACGGCGCCGACCGCGCCGTGCTCGCGCTCTCGGCTTCGATGCCCGGGCCGTACCTGCCGATCGTGGGCGCGATCGTGCGCCCCGGCGCCCCGGACGCGTTGGCGGAGGAGGCCCGCCGCCGCGGCCTTGCCGCCGTCCGCTTCGAAAGCGCGTCGCGCCTGGATTTCCGCTGCGCCCGCGCGGTGGCCCGGCTGGCCACCGAGCAGGGTGTCCGCCTGCTGCACGCGCACGACTTCAAGGCCCTCTTCCTCGCGGTGATCGCCGGGCTGCTCGCGCACATCCCGGTGGTGGTCACGTTTCACGGCGACACCCGCAGCACCGCGGCCGTCCGCTTCTACGAGATGGTCGCGCGCGTGCTGGGCAACTGCACGGCCGGCGTCGCCGCGGTCTCCCGCGCGCTGGAGCGGCGGCTCCGCCGGTGGGTGCGCGCGGCCCCGGTCTCCTTCGTCCCCAACGGGCTTCCGGTGGTGGCGCCGATCGGGGAGCCTGAACGGCTCGCCGCGCGGGTCCGGCACGGCGTAAAGCCGGACGCCTATTGCGTCGCCATGATCGGGCGGCTGGCGCCCGAGAAGGGACACCGCGTCCTCTTCGAGGCGGCGCGCGGCGCGCGCATGACCCTGCTGGTCGCCGGAGATGGACCGCTGCGCGAGGAGTTGCAGTCCGCGGCGCGCGGACTCGACGTCCGTTTCCTCGGGTACGTTGCCGACCCGCGCAGCGTCTTCGCCGCCGCCGACGTGGTCGCGCTGCCCTCGTCGACCGAGGGGCTCCCGCTGGTTGCCCTCGAGGCGATGGCCCTCGGCCGCTGCGTCGTCGCCAGCGCGGTCGGCGAGCTGCCCGAGCTGCTCGCCGGCAACGCCGGAGTGCTGGTGCCGCCCGGCGATGTCCGCGCGCTGTCGGAGGCGCTGCGCCGGCTGCAGCCCGAGGAAGGGCGGACCCAGTTCCGGAGCACCGCGCTTACGCGCGCCCGCGCCTACGAGGTGGCCGCGATGGCCGGCGCGTATGCGTCGCTGTACCGCCGGGCGCTGTCCGGTTCCAGCAGCTCGCGATAGTCGCGGGCCACCGCCTCGGCCACCTTCTCCGCGGTGAACGGCTCCACCGTCCGCCTTCCTTCCCGCGCCAGATCCTCGGCCAGCTGGCGGTCGCGCCAGAGGCGGACCAGAGCGCGCGCGAACTCGCCGGGCTCCTCGGCCAGGATCAGATCGATCCCGTCGGTGCAGGGGAGACCCTCGGCGGCGATCCGGCTGGCCACCACGGGCACGCCGGCCGCCCAGGCCTCGAGGATCTTGATCCGCGTCCCGGATCCGGCGCGGAGCGGGATGGCGGTGGCGAACGCGCGGTCCAGATACGGCCGCACCGACGGCACGCTGCCCTCGATGATCACGTCGTGCGAGGCCAGCGCTTGGACGTGGGACGGCGGGTTGCGCCCGACGATCACCAGCCGCGCTCCTGGCAGCAGCGCCCGGCAGCGCGGCCAGATTTCTCTTGCCAGCGCCACCGCCGCGTCCGCGTTCGGTCGCCAGTCGAGCGACCCAACGAAGACCACGTCACGCCGCTGCGCGACCAGCGGCGGCGAGAGCTCTGGGATGGAGTTCGGCACCACCCGCACGCGCCGCGCTCCCATCCGGCGAAACGCACCGGCGTCCCGGGTGGAGCAGGTGAAGATCAGATCCACCTTCTCCGAAAGCTCACGCTCCAGGTCGCGGATCCGGCCGGCCTGCCAGCGCAGCGCCTTGCGCTGCCAGCGCGGCGCCGATTCCGCCAGCCGCTCCATGATCTCGGCTTCCACGTTGTGCGCGTCGAGCACCAGCCGCGCCCGCGGCTGCAGCCGCTTGATCTGCGGCCAGGTCAACGCGGTGTGAGGATGATCGAAGTGGATGAAGTCGAAGCGCTCCGTCTCCAGCAGGCGCTTGAGGACCGACGGGAACCAGCCGTAGCGGCAGTATCCCGCGGGGCAGCCGAGGACGAAGCCCATGCCTTCCGCGAACACCGAGTCGACCCGCGCCATCCGGTCGGTTACGTGCAACCGGCCCTCGAGCATGCGATCGAAGGCCTGGCGGTCCTCGCCGGGGCGGGCCCAGGCGAGCACGGTGAGATCGAATGCCTGATCGAGCGCGCGCACCATCGTCAAGGCCCGCAGCGCCCCTCCGGTGTTCGCGGGAAGTGGAACGCCCGGCAGGAGGGCGAGGACCCTGGGCCGCTGCGGCATCGAGATGGTTCCGTCCACTCAGTCCCTCCCCGTGGAACGGTACGCATGGTCAACGGTGAACACACCCCAAGGGCGCTCGCCCGCCCGTCAGTGGACCGGGGCGGCTGTCTCCACCCAGTTCACGCCGGAGCCGTCGCGCAGCACCACCCAGAATTGCACCGTCGGCGGCGCCGGCGGCGCCGGCGGCGCGGTCCACTCCACCCAGGTCTCGGCGCTCTGCCCCGTGGCGGTCGTATCCGTCGAGCGAAGCGAG
>JBGQLA010000483.1:0-2851 GCA_041499865.1 Deltaproteobacteria bacterium | reverse complement strand
CCAGGGAGCGGACCTGAAATTGTTCGAGCGCCAGGTGGCGGTGGAGCTGGCGAAGGCCGGGCTCCGCGACAGGGAGGCCTTCAAGCTGCTGCGCGACGCGCTGGCCCTGGACGCCAAGGGGCTTGCGCACATCCTCGACGTTCCCGAGGAGTTCATCGGGTACTGGGAGCGCGGCGAATGGCCGGTGGACCCGCGGGCCCACGCGGTGCTCGCCTCGCTGGTGCTGGGGAAGTTCGAGCAGAAGCCGTCCGCCCTCGACTGCCTGCGGGTCCTGCGCGAGCCCCGGTCGCTCGCGCGCAAGGTCCGCCTGCACCTCGTCGACGCGCTCGGCCAGGCCGCCAAGGCGCTCCAGTTCGGCTCCGCCGCCCACACCGCTCCGGCGCTGGCCTGATTTGGGGACACTTTACGACCTTGGTCGGAATGTGTCCCCGATTTCGGCGATGGTCGCGCCGCCCAGCACTTCGTCGCCCTGGTAGAAGACGGCGCTCTGGCCCGGCGCCACGCCGATGGCGGGCTCGAGCAGCTTCACTTCCACTTCCGGGCCGCTGACGTCGAGGAGCGCGGGGAGCGGCTTTCCGCGGTGGCGGATCTGCACGTCGCAGCGGGTCCCGGGAGGGGGCGCGCAGGCCACCCAGGAAACATCCCGCGCGCGGAACTCGCGCCGCTGCACCTCGTCGCGGGTGCCCACCACCACCCGGCGGCTCGCCGCGTCGATCGCTCCCACGTACAGCGGCAGCTTGAAGCCGGCGCCGATGCCGCGGCGCTGGCCGACGGTGAACCGGTGCACGCCGGAGTGCGCTCCGAGTACGCGGCCTTCCCGGTCCACGATCTCGCCCTGCTCGCGCGCGACCCCGTGGTCCTCGAGGAAATCCGCGAGCGGGGTCGCGCCCACGAAGCAGACCTCCATGCTCTCGGCCTTGTCCGCGTTCGGGAGCCCCCGCTCGCGCGCCAGCGCACGGACCTGGGTCTTCGTCATGTCCCCCAGCGGAAAGCGCACCAGCTCCAGCTCCTCCTGCGTGAGGCCGTGCAGGAAGTAGCTCTGGTCCTTCGCGGGATCCGCGGCGCGCAGCAGCCGCCAGCGTCCGGAGCGGACCTCGACGCGCGCGTAGTGGCCGGTCACCAGCTCGGAGGCGCCCAGCTTGCGCGCCCGGTCCAGCAGCCAGTCGAACTTGACGTGATCGTTGCAGCGCACGCAGGGGTTCGGGGTCTCGCCCTGCGCGTACGCGGCGATGAACGGCTCGATCACCCGCTCGCGGAACCGATCCTGGGCATCGTAGACGTAAAAACGCACGCCCAGGGCCGCGGCCGCGCGGCGCGCGTCGTAGAGGTCCTCCGGCGCGCAGCAGGTCCTGCCCGTCCGCGCCGCCTCGTCCGCCGTCGAATAGAGGCGCATCGCCACCCCGGCGCAGGCGTCGCGCCCGCGGGCGTCGGCGGTCAGCGCCGCCGCGACGGAGGAGTCCACTCCTCCGGACATGGCGATCATCGAGAGCACGGCAGGCGATTCTAAGAGGTTCCGCCCTCGGGAGCACTCTCGGCGAACGGCGTGGCCTGCGGCTCCTTCGGCGCATACGGCCGCAGCGGGATCCAGAAGGCGACCCGGGTGCCCGAGAAGTGATGCTTCGAGTCTGGCTGGTTCTTCGGCGGGCTCTCGGCGGAGATGCGGCCGCCGTGCGCCTCGATGATCTGCTTGGCGACCGGCAGCCCCAGGCCGGCGCCGGGCGCGCGCTCCTCGCCCACGCGGTCGGCGTGGAAGAAGGGATCGAAGACCCGCTCGGCCTCGTCGGCCAGCATCCCTTCGCCCTGATCGTACACCTCGAACGACAGGCGCTCCGCGTCGGCGGTCACCCGCACCAGCACGTGGCTGCCGTGGGGGCTGAACTTGATCGCATTGTCGACCACGTTGCCCAGCGCCTGCCGCAGCTTGCGCTCGTCGCCCCAACCCTCCGGGAGCGGCCCTCCGAGAAGCTCGACGGTGATCCGCCGCGCCTTGGCCTTGGGCTTCTCTTCCTCGAGCACGGACTTCGCGGCGCCGCCGGGATCGAAGGTGTGCCGGTGGATGGCGTACCCTCCGCTCTCCAGGGTGGCGAAGTCGACCAGGTTGTCGATGGTGCGCGAGAGCCGCTCGGAGGCGGTCTGCATCGAGTCGATGATCTTCCGCTGCGGCCCGCTCAGCGGCCCCATCTTCTCCGACTTGAGGATCTTCAGATAGCCGGTGATGGGCGTCAGCGGGGTGGCGAGCTCGTGCGAGAGGTTCTGCATGAACTCCGTCTTGCTCCGCGCCCCGGCCCGCAGGCGCGAGTTGGCGGCGGTCAGCTCGCGGACGGTCGCCTCCAGGCGCTCGACCAGCGACTGCGAGTACTCGCGCAGGTAGCGCCGCTCCTCGGCGGTCTTCACCTTCTCGCGCTTGCCCTTGAGAAACTCGCGGAGCTGCCCGGGGAACTTCTCCACGTCGATGGGCTTCTCGATGTAGCCGTCGCAGCCGATGCTGAGCGAGAGCCCCCGGTCCCCGTGGGAGGTGAGGACCACGATCGGGCAGCCGTCGAGGCCGCGGTACGATCGCAGCCGGGTCGCGGTCTCGTAGCCGTCGATCCCCGGCATCTCGATGTCGCAGAGGATCAGATCGGGATGCGCGGAGATGGCCAGGTCGATCCCGGCGATGCCGTCGGAGGCCTCGAGGACGTCGAAACCGCGGGCCTCCAGGACGTTGCGTACCAGCGCCCTGCTCTCCGGGTTGTCCTCGATGTAGAGGATGCGCGGAGGAGACGGAGGAGCCTGTTCGGCCATCGAGGAACGTCCGGGTTGCGGTGGGGCCTGCAAGGCGCGCGGCGCGGACTGTACCACCCGGTCGGAT
>JBGQLA010000482.1:0-2854 GCA_041499865.1 Deltaproteobacteria bacterium | reverse complement strand
TCATGGGGCCAGTCGCGGATCGACGGCCGACCGGGTTCTCGCAGTCCGTCCCGGTCTACGGCGCGCACTTCTGATCTCCGCGCAACCCTACCGGATCCGCTCGGGGTGTGAGTAGACGGTCATCGTCCCGTTCCGGACGAAGCCGCAGAGCGTGATCCCGGTTGCCCGCGCCAGGTCCACCGCCAGCGAGCTGGCGGCGGAGACGCTGGCGATCACCGGGATCTTCGCCGTCGAGGCCTTCTGCACCACCTCGTAGGAGGCGCGGCCGCTCACCACCAGCAAGGCGGCCTCGTTGCCCGGGATCCGCCCCGCGAGCACCATCGCGCCCACCACCTTGTCCAGCGCGTTGTGCCGGCCGATGTCCTCGAACGCGGCGGCCACGCGGTTCTCCCGGTCGTGGAGCGCGGCCCCGTGGATTCCACCCGTCCGCGCGAAGTTGGGCTGCCGGGCGCGAAGGCCCTCCACGGCCGCGAAGATGGTTGCGGATGCAATCGATGCGCGCGCAACCGGCAGGGGCGTGCAGCGCTCCGTCACGTCGTCGATGCTGCGGCGGCCACAGATTCCGCAGGCGGCCGTGGTCAGCGTGCCCCGCCGGGTCGCGGACAGCCGCTCGATGTCCAGCGAGATGCCCGGGCCGGGCACCACGTCGATGGTGTTTCCGTACCCCTCCTGATCGGGGCGCCCGCAATGCGCCACGCGGCCGATGTCGTCGCGCGACGCGATCACCCCTTCGGCGAAGAGGAATCCGACCGCCAGCTCACGGTCCGCTCCGGGCGTCCGCATGGTGATGGCCAGGGTCTCGCCCTGCGCGCGGATCTCCAGCGGCTCCTCGGCCACGACGTCGTCCTCGGCGGGCGCCAGCAGCATGCCCTCCGAGATCCGCCGCACTTCCCTGCGCGCGATGTCCTTCACAGTTCCTTCAGCTTCAGTCTGCCTTCGTCGTCCACCAGCGCCAGGAACTGCAGCCCGCACCAGTTGCAGAGCACCTCGTCGTTGTTCCCGAACTCGTCGAACGGATTGTGGGCGCTGCACGCCGGGCACTCGAACTCGTCGAAGCGCCGGCGGACGCCGAGCGCGGTCCCCTTGGGGGCGTCCTCGTCCTCTTCCAGCGCCGCGTCGCGCTGCTTGTCGCGGGTGGTGGCCATGGCGTTGAGTGTAACGCCAAACTCCGCTGCTCGGGACACGTTGCCAGCCAGGCGAAGGACCCCCACCTTGGCGCGATGCTCTGGGTCCTCGCGGTGCTGCAGATCTGGGTGGCCGGCGAATCGGAGAAGGTGCGCCCGGATGCGCGCCCGCCGGCGGTCCTGCGCGCGCCCCGCATCCGGCTCGTCGCCGGAGGAGGCGAGTGCGCCGGCGCCCAGGTGGTGATCCGCGGACCGGTGCTGCGCCTGACGGCGTCGGCGCGCGGCAAGGCGCAGCTCGACCTTTACCGCGTGGCCACCATCTTCCTCGAGCATCCTTCAGGTCCCGAGGGGGTCACCGGCGAGTGGCCCGACGCGCTGATCCCGGTGCGGGACAAGGTGTACGGCGAGGAACGGGGCGCGTTCCCGGTGGACGTCGCGCAGGGCCGCGCGCAGGCCATCTTCGTCGAGGCGTGCGTGCCGCGCGGCGCCGGGCCATCCCGGCTGCAAGGAACGGTGAAGCTCTCCTGGGCCGGCGGCTCCGCGGAGGTGCCGGTGGAGGTCCGCGCTCGCTCTTTCGATCTGCCCGCCACCCCGCCGCTCACCACCGCGTTCGGGTTCTCCGGGTACTCGGCGGTGAAAGGACATGGGCGCGCCGTCGCGGCGGCCCGCGAGCTGACCCGCATCTACAACCTCGCCGCTCTCCGGCGCGGCATCACCCTCTTCGGCGGCACGCAGGATCCGCCCTCCTTCAGCAAGGAAGGCGACGAGGTGAGGATCGACTGGACTGGCTACGACGCGGAGGTGGGGCCGTTCCTCGACGGCGAGGCGCTGCCCGGCGGCGCCCGCTGGACGGCCGTGGAGCTGCGCGAGCCCGGTGGCCTCTCCCGCGAGCAACGGCGATCCTACAGGCGGCAGTGGCAGGAGCACTTCCGCCAGCGGGGGTGGCTCGATCGGCTCTTCCGCTACGTCGACGACGAGCCCTCGCCCGACGCGTTCGCGAAGGTGGAGGCGCGGGCGCGGGAGATGCGCGAGGACGCTCCGGAGGTGAAGCGGCTGGTGACCACCGCGTGGACGGACGCCCTGCCCGACGTCAACCTGTGGACGCCCCTGCTGAACTGCGTGGGAGATCGGAACCCGACCTGCGAGCGCGCCGTGCCGAGAGGGAAATACCAGCACCTCTGGTGGTACCAGAGCTGCATGTCGCACGGGTGCAGCAGCGACGGGAAACCGATCCGCGATCCGGTGTTCAAGGGCTGGCCCACCTACATGATCGACGCGCCCGCGACGGCGGCGCGGTCGATGGGGGCCCTGGCGTATGTCAACGACATCCAGGGCGAGCTGTATTTCGACACGGTGTATGCCTACCATGAGGGCGATCCGTGGAAGTCGCAGTGGGCGTTCGGCGGCAACGGCGACGGCACGCTCTTCTATCCCGGGACCCCGGAGCGGCTGGGCGGGCGCCGGGACTTTCCCGTCGAGACGCTGCGGCTCCTGCAGATCTCCCGCTCGCTCGCGGACCATGCCTATCTCACCCTCTGCGCGCAGCTCGGCGACCCCTCGCTGGCCCGTGCGGAGGCGCGAGCCGTGGCTCCTTCGCTGCGCGGGTTCTCCCGGGACCCGAACGCGTATGCGCAGATGCGCGAGCACCTGGCGGCGCGGATCGAGACCTTGCTCGCCGCCCGGAAGCTGGGCGCGCGTTGACGGGGCGACAGGTCCCGCTGCCAGGCGGG
>JBGQLA010000481.1:0-2884 GCA_041499865.1 Deltaproteobacteria bacterium | reverse complement strand
GTTCTCCTTCACCCAGCGGGTGATGTTGTCGCCCATCTGCTCCCGGTCGCGGGCGAGGGTGGTGGAGAAGATCTTCATGCCGGTGAACTGGATCGCGCTCATGAGCGGACCTCGCGGACGATCTGGGCCACTTCCGATTCGGTGAGGGTGCGGTTGCTCGCCTTGGCCCGGGCCAGCACGGCCTTGGCCAGCGGCTCGTCGGCCGGGATCTCGTGGCGCGCCAGCCAGTGCTTGACGTTCGAGAGGCCGCTCATCGGGCCGATCTCGATCTGCTGCTCCTTGCCGAACTCGCCGGCCGGCACGCCGCTGTAGATGCGGTCGCCGAGCCAGTGCTCGCCCTTGCGCTGCGCCTTGATGATGGCGGCGGCGTGGACGCCGGTCGCGGTCCGGAAGGCATCCCGGCCGGACACCGGGTAGTTGGCGGGCAGCTGGTGTCCCGTGACCTTGGCGGCGAGCTGGACGAAGTAGACCAGCTTCGACATGTCGCGCGGTCCGTACACCGGATGGCCCATCAGCTTGAGGTTCACCAGCAGCTGATCGCAGGCGGTGTTGCCGACGCGCTCGCCGATGCCGGCGGCGCAGCCGTGGAGCCGCGTCGCTCCCGCGGCGCCTGCCGCCAGCGCGTTGGCGAGCCCCAGCCCGCGGTCGTTGTGGCCGTGCCAGTCGAGCCCGATTTCAGGCCCCGCCACCTCGCGCGCGAACCGCACCAGCGACGCCGCGCCTTCCGGGGTGGCGTGCCCGACGGTGTCGCAGAGGCAGAGCCTGCCGGCGCCGGCATCGATGGCGCTGCGGAACAGGCGCCGGAGGTCCTCCGGCTTGCTCCGGGTGGTGTCCTCGGTCACGTAAGTGACCCGAAGGCCCTGCTTGACGGCGAAGGAGATGGCCTCGACCGACTGCTTCTCGATGAAGGAGAGGTCCCACTCCTCCGCGTACTGCCGGATCGGCGAGCTGCCGATGAAGGCGTAGACCTCCAGCGGGACTCCCGTCTCCTGCTGCACGTCCGCGGCGGGGGCGATGTCCGAGACCACGGTGCGGCAGGCGACGTTCACCCGGATGTCCAGCCGGGCATCCCGCTTCTCCTCCGCCAGCCGCTTCACCGCGGCGCGCTGGCGCGGCCCGGAGCCGGGAAGCCCGACGTCGAGCTGCGAAACCCCCAGCTCGTCGAGCAGGTGGAGGATCTCGATCTTCGCCTCGATCGGCGGATCGATGGCGGACGGGCTCTGGATGCCGTCGCGCAGGGTCTCGTCCAGCACCTCCGCGGCCGCGAGCTGGCCCAGCTCCGCGGCGCGGTTCCAGTCGTGGAAGAGATCCTCTTCCCGCATGCCCCGAATCCTATGCCGACTCGAGCAGCAGCGCGATGCCCTGGCCTCCGCCGATGCAGGCCGAGCCGACGCCGCGGCGCACGCCCCTGCGCTTCATCTCGTAGAGCAGGTGCGCGGTGATCCGCGCCCCGGATGCGGCGAGCGGGTGCCCGACGGCGATGGCGCCGCCGTCGACGTTGGTGCGATCGCGTGGGAGGCCCAGGTCCTTCTCCACCGCCAGGTACTGGGGCGAGAACGCCTCGTTCACCTCGAACAGGTCGAAGTCGGAGAGCTTCGCCTCGTGGCGCTCGAAGGCGCGCCGGATCGCGGGGGCCGGACCGATGCCCATGATCGAGGGATCGCAGCCGGCGATTCCCCAGCCGACGAGCTTCCCCAGCGGCTTGAGGCCCCTGCGATCCGCAAACTGGCGGGTGGCCAGAACCAGCGCGCCGGCGCCGTCGCAGATGCCGCTGGCGGCGCCGGCGTGGATCACTCCGTCCTTCTTGAAGACCTTGGGGAGCTTCGCCAGGCTCTCGACCGTGGTGTCGGGGCGGTTGTGCTCGTCGCGGGCAAAGTGGACGGTTGTGCCGCGCTTGCCCGGCAGGTCCATCGGCGCGATCTCCTCGGACAGGCGCCCGCCTTCCTGCGCGGCGGCGAATCGCTTCTGGCTCTGCACCGCGTACTCGTCGACCTCCTTCTGGGAGATCCCGTACTTCGTCGCCAGGTTCTCCGCGGTCATCGCCATCGGCAGCCCGGTGTACGTGTCCGTCAGCGCCTCCCAGAGCGAGTCGTCGAGCTTCGGCGACTTCCCCAGCGCGACGCCGAAGCGCAGCCCGCGCGCGACGTGCGGCGCCTGCGACATGCTCTCGGTGCCGCCGACCAGCGCGCACTCGCTGTAGCCGGCCAGCATCTCCAGCGCCGCGTCCACCACCGCCTGGAACCCCGATCCGCAGAGGCGGTTCACGGTGAGCGCCGGCACTTCCTGGCGGACGCCGCTCTTCAGGCCGACGTGGCGGGCGAGGTAGATGGCGTCCGGGCTGGTCTGGACGACGTTGCCGAAGACGACGTTGTCGATCTCCTCCGGCTTCACGCCGGACTGCGCGATCGCGGCTTTCGCGGCGTGTACGCCAAGGTCGGTCGCGGACTGGTCCTTCAGCGCTCCGCCGAAGGTGCCAAACGGCGTGCGCTTGGCGGCCAGGAAGACGAGCTCGGTCGAAATGGGCTTCATCGGTGCGCTCCGGTCCAGGGGGGCGCGGAGCATAACCACATCCCGGCGCCCCCGCGATACCCGCGGGCCGGCACGAGCAGGCTTGACATGTGACTTAGCGGGCGGCGCTTCCGCCAGCTTCATGCAGGACTTCTCGCCGGCGCAGACGCTCGACTACTGGGCCTCGGTGGCGGCGGAGGTGCGCGCCGGGCGCCGGGGCCTCTCCTGTGGGTGCACCAAGGTCGGCGAGATCCCGAGGTACGCGCTGCTTCCCGGCGGCGGCGTGCCGGCAGCCACCTCGGTGTTCTTCAAAGAGCTGCGCTGACCCGCGCCAGGAGCTCGTCGCCGACCTGCTCCGTCGACGAGGCCGGGCCGC
>JBGQLA010000480.1:0-2909 GCA_041499865.1 Deltaproteobacteria bacterium | reverse complement strand
GAGCAGGCGGTTGGCGAGGGTGTGCCAGAAGGGGAACCCGGTGTGTCCGCGCAGGAAGCGGGAGCCGTAGACCACGTCCGCCTCGTTCATCCGGATCGGCTCCAGCAGCGCGGGCAGCTCCATCGGGTCGTATTCGAGGTCCGCGTCCTGCACCACCACCACGTCGCCGTTCGCCTCGGCGAACCCGCGGTGCAGCGCAGCGCCTTTGCCGCGGTTCACGGGCTGGTGGAAGATGCGGATCTCGGTGAGGCCGCGGGCGCCCGCGAGCACGGCCCCCGGATCGCGCTCCACGCCTTCGAGCACGCGCCGGGTGCCGTCGCGGCTGGCGTCGTTGACGATCACCAGCTCCTTGTCGACCGGCACGGCCGCGACGCGGCGAAGCACGTCGAGCACGTGCCGCTCCTCGTTGTACACGGGGATGACGATCGACAGCTTCACGGCAGGGGCACGCTCGTCCGGTGGGTGGGCAAAGTCAACGGGTTGATTTTACCCCATCGATCCGCTATTGACTCGCACCCTTTTCGTCCCGGCGGAAGACCCCGCGCACCTGCGCGAGCAATCCGGCGGGCCCGGCCGAAAGAAGCACACATGCGTGAAAACATCCACCCCGCCTATCCCACCGCCAAGGTCCACTGCGCCTGCGGCGCCACCTGGGAGACGCGCTCCACCCACGGCGACCTGCACCTCGACATCTGCAGCAACTGCCATCCGTTCTTCACCGGCAAGCAGAAGCTGATCGACACCCAGGGCCGCATCGACCGCTTCAAGAAGAAGTACGCGAACGCGCCCGCCACCCCGCCGAAGAAGAAGGCCGCGGCGAAGAAGGAAGCGGCTGCCAAGGCGGCCGAGAAGCCGAAGAAGAAGAAGGAACCCGCCGCCAAGGCCTGAAACGCTGAGGCGCTGGAAAGTGTGAAGGGCCGCCCGCCGGGGAAGCGAGCGGCCCTTCTTCTTTCACGGGCCCCGAGGGGGAGTTCGCAGGCCCGGAAGAAAAAAACGGCGGCGGCGGTCTCCGCGGGCGAGGGGGGGACTCTCGACCGCTGGCGGCCGCCACCGCCCGCCCGATCACTTCTCGCGGGCAGCCACGCGGTTGAGGCCCTCCTCGTCGCGGAGAACCAGGAGCCTGCCCTGGTTCGCGAGCAGGGCGTCCCGCTTCATCTTGTTGATCAGCGTCGACACGAAGGACCGCGAAGCGCCGACCAGGTCGGCCAGGTCCTGCTGGGTGATGCCGTGCAGGCAGAGCTCGTTGCCGGGCGCGATGCGCTCGCCGTGCGCCTGCGCCAGCGAGAGCAGCATCTCGGCCAGGCGGGCGGGAACGTCCTTGCGGGTGAGGCCCAGCACGCGCTGCCGGAGCTGCCGGACGCGCTCGTTGAGGGCGCGGATCACGTCCACCGCCAGGGCGGGGCGCGCCTCGAGCAGCGCGCGGAAGTCGCGGCCTTCGATGCTCCACACCTCGCACTTGCCCGAGGAGACGGCCAGTTCCTCCATCAGGGAGCCCTCGGGGCGGAGCACCTCGCCGAACAGATCGCCGGGCTTGAGGATGGCGAGCACCGAGCGGCTCTTGCCCTTGCCCTGGCGCAGCAGCCGCACCCGGCCGGTGCGCAGCAGGTAGACCTTGTCGGCCGGCAGGCCCGGCCGGTAGATGACCGCCCCGTGGCCGAACGTTTCCACCTTGAAGTAGCCGCGGAAGTCGACGACGTCTGCGGGCGGCAGGCTCGGGGAAGCGAGCGGCTGGAACTGTGGCTGGAAGCGGGGGTCGGTCGTAAGCGGACGCATGCTGGTGTCTCCGGGCGATAGGGGTGTTGCCCGCCTGTCAGAGCACCGGGCATGCCAAGGCTGGAGAGTTTAGAAATGACCGTATTTTCAGGCGTGTGAACGTTAGTCCACAGTCCGGCCGGGCAGGCGCCTGAACGGAACGTTCGATCGTCTCGTGCAATCGCTGAACGGAACGTTCACTCCCCGGCTGCCGCGATCCGGTACTTTTTGAGCTTCCGTTCCAGGGTGGGCCGGGAAATGCCGAGCATCTGACAAGTCCGGCCCTTGTGGCCCCGGGTCAGCGCCCAGACGCGGACGATGTGGTCGCGCTCCACCTCGTCCAGCGTGGCGATCCGCCCGTCGCCAGCCGGGGCGGCTGGCGGTCCGCTGTCCCCCGGGATCGGCTGCTCGACCAGATGCTCCTCGAGGAGCATGTCGCCTTGGGAGAGCACGGCCGCGCGGGTGAGCACGTTCTCCAACTCGCGGACGTTGCCCGGCCAGGAGCGCTTCTGCAGCTTCTCGATCACCTCCCGCGGCACGCGGCGCAGGTTCTTGTGCAGGCGCTGGTTGATCTTCACCAGGAGGTGCTCGACCAGCAGGGGGATGTCCTCGACGCGCTCGCGCAGCGGAGGAAGGCGGAGGGTGACCACCTTCAGGCGCTGGTAGAGGTCCTCGCGGAAGCGCCCGGTGCGGACGTCCTCCGCCAGGTCGCGGTGCGTGGCGGCGAGGATCCGCGCGTTGATGGGGATCTCCTTCACCCCGCCCACCCGCTCCACCTTCCTTTCCTGGAGCACGCGCAGGAGCCGGGCCTGGAGGTTCTGCGAGAGATCGCCGATCTCGTCGAGGAAGATGCTGCCGTCCTCCGCCAGCTCGAACTTGCCCGGCTTGGTCTGCACGGCGCCGGTGAACGATCCCTTCTCGTGCCCGAACAGCTCGCTCTCCAGGAGGGTCTCGACGATGGCCGAGCAGTTGATGGCGATGAACGGCTTCTGCGGCGCCGAGTAGCTGTGGATGACGTTGGCGATCAGCTCCTTGCCGGTGCCGCTCTCGCCCTGGATCAGCACCGTGGCCCGGGAGGCGGCGACGCGGCCGAGGTCCTTGAACAGGCGCTGCATCACCGGCGAGGTGCCGACGATGTCGTCCATGTTGTAGGCGGG
>JBGQLA010000479.1:0-2912 GCA_041499865.1 Deltaproteobacteria bacterium | reverse complement strand
GCCGGTCAGCACCGCGCACCCGAGCAGCGCGCACTTCTCCAGCGGCGCGTCCGCGGGCAGCTTCACCGCGGCGCTCACCGGCACCACGACCTCTTCTGCCAGGGCGCCGACGGCGGAGAAGACCCAGAGGTCGTCCTTGCCTTGGTGCACCCGGGTCGACCCGTCGGGCATGCGGTTGTACTTGTTGATCCGCTCCCCCAGCTCGCAGAGGTTCGGCTTGCCGATGCGGCAGTAGAAGCAGCGCGAGCAGGACATCACCCAGGCGAGCACCACCTTGTCGCCCGCTTTGAGGTGCGTGACTCCTTCGCCGACCTCCTCGACGATCCCGGCGCCTTCGTGCCCGAGCACGCAGGGCAGCTTGCTGCGCAGGATGCCGTGGATCACCGAGAGGTCGGAGTGACAAACGCCGCAGGCGGCGATCCGGACCCGCACCTCGTCGCGCCGCGGCGCATCGAGGGTCACTTCCTCCACGCGCACGGGCTTGTCGAACTCGTAGCAGATGGCAGCCTTCATGGTCCTCCAGGATCGGTTTCGCCCGCGCCTCCTTACACCTCCAGCCACTCCTTGCGGACGGATTCGTTGTCGCGGAGCTCGTCAGGGGTGCCGTGGAACACCACCCGGCCGTGCCCCATCACGTACAGGCGCTGGGAGATCTGCAGCGAGATCGTCAGCTTCTGCTCGACGAGCAGGACGGAGATGGCGCGCTTCTTCATCTCCGAGAGAAACTCGCTCACCTGCGCGATCGCCTTGGGCGCGAGGCCTTCGGTGGGCTCGTCGATCATCAGGAGGTCGGGATCGCCCATCAGCGTCCGGCAGAGGGTCAGCATCTGCTGCTCGCCGCCGGAGAGCACGCCGCCCGGGACGTCGGCCCGCTCCCGCAGGTGGGGAAAGAGGGCGAACACGTCGTTCATCTTCCAGCGCCGGCTTTCCTTGCGCCCCTTCATGCCCAGGGCGAGGTTCTGCCGGACCGTCAGGTCGGGGAAGATCGCCCGGTCCTCCGGCACGTACCCGAGCCCGCGGCGGGCGATCTCGTGCGCCTTCAGCCCGAGGATCTCCTGGTTGCGGAAGCGGACGGAGCCTCGCGCCGCGACCAGGCCCATGATCGCCTTGATGCTGGTCGAGCGCCCCACGCCGTTGCGCCCGAGCAGGGCCACGATCTCCCCGGGCTGCACGCCGAAGCTCACGCCGTGCAGCACGTGACTCTTGCCGTACCAGGCGTGCAGCTCGTTCACCTCAAGCATCGGCGAATTCCGTTCCCAGGTAGGCCTCGCGCACGGCCGGGTTCTGCCGGATCTCGGCCGGGGTGCCGGTGGCGATGATCTGGCCGTACACCAGCACGGAGATCCGGTCGGCGAGGCCGAAGACGACGCTCATGTCGTGCTCGACCATCACCAGCGTCTTGCCTTCGGTGACGCGGCGAACGAGCGCGACCGCATCCTCGGTCTCGGAGTGGCTCATTCCGGCCGTGGGCTCGTCGAGCAGGATGACCTCGGCGCCGCCGGCGATGGTGATGCCGATCTCCAGCGCGCGCTGCTCGGCGTACGAGAGCACGGACGCGGGCGTGGCGCTGCGGCGCGAGAGCCCGATGGCCTCGATGATCCCGTCCGCGCGGTCGCCGGCGTCGCGCAACCGGCTCAGCCGGTGCCAGAAGGAGTAGCGGTAGCCGAGCGACCAGAGCACGGCGCAGCGCACGTTGTCGAAGACGGAGAGGTTGTGGAAGATGTTGCTGATCTGGAAGCTGCGGCTGAGGCCCCGGCGGTGGATCTGGAACGGGCGGAGGCCGGTGACGTCCTCGCCCTTCAGCTCGATCGATCCGGAGCTCACCGGAAAGCGCGCGCTGATCAGGTTGAAGAGGGTGGACTTGCCGGCGCCGTTGGGCCCGATGATGGCGTGGCGCTCGCGCTCCTGCACCACCAGATCGACGCCGCGGATGATCTCGGTGCGTCCGAAGCTCTTGCGCACCGTGGCGAGGCGCAGGGCGGGCGCGGTCATGCCTGCCTCTGGCGAAGCGCCCCGGGAGAGCTCTCGCGCCGTCCCGCGATCCGCCGCGAGACGGCGCGCAGGAGCGCCGCGCCGACCGCCACCGCGATCACCGGCGGCGCCCAGCCGAGCGGCCGTTTGGCGTTCAGCGTCAGGCCGAAGACGTGGATCGGCGCGCTGCCCGGCTCGGTGGTGTTGGCGAGCGCATAGGCCATCTCCACCATCGTGACCAGCCCGACCGCGCAGAGCGCGAACGGCACGGCGGCGACCAGGTAGTCCTGCAGCGCCCGCCCCAGCTGGCCCGCGTCATGGAGTCGCTTGAGATCGGCGACGATGCCCGCGATGCCTCCCGGCGCATAGAGGACGAGGACGGTGAAGAGCAGGCCGAAATAGAACGGCCACGCCTCCGTCACCGCGGCGACGGCGATCTGGAGCACGGTGATCAGCGCCGCGCCGATGATCGGCCCGGCGAAGTGGCCGATGCCCCCGACGAACGCCATCATGATCACGATGCCCGAGGTGGAGGCGCTGAGGGTCTCGGCGGTGACGATCTCGTAGTTGAGGGCGCTGAGACCGCCGGCCACGCCGGCGAAGAATCCCGCCAGCACGACCATTAGATAACGCACCCACCGCGGGTCGTAACCGACGAACTCCGCGCGCTCCGGGTTGTCGCGGACCGCGTTCGCGATCCTTCCCAGCGGCGTTTCCGTGAGCGCGTACATGCCGACGATGCAGAGGAAGGCCCAGCCTGTGATCAGGTAGTACATCTGCAGCTGCGAGCCGTAGGTGATCCCGAACCAGCCCGGGGCCGTCACCCGGTTGCTGGACATGCCGCCCTCGCCGCCGAAGAAGGCCGGGAACATGAGCGAGCTGGCCGCGACCAGCTCGCCGATGCCGAGCGAGATCATGGCGAAGGTGGTGCCGGCCCGGCG
>JBGQLA010000478.1:0-2955 GCA_041499865.1 Deltaproteobacteria bacterium | reverse complement strand
TGCAAAGATCCTCGATGTCACCTGGCTGGACCTCGCGCTCGCGGCGGCGCTGGTGCTCGTCGCCGCCGGCATCTCGCGCTGGCAGAGGCTCGGTCTGGAGCGCGGCTTCATCTTCGGCGCGATCCGGGCCGTCCTGCAGCTCCTCGCCGTCGGCTACGTCCTCGTCTACCTGTTCGAGGCCCGGAAGTGGTGGATGGTGCTGCTCGCCCTGTTCATCATGATCATCGCGGCGACCACCGCCGCGATGCGCCGCCGCGGCCGCCCGGTCGCCGGCGAGCGCAGGCGGCTTTGGGAAATCAGCGGGACGGCGATGCTGTTCGGCGCCGGCCTGACGCTCGCGTACGTCACCTTCATCGTCCTGCGCGTGCGGCCTTGGTACGAACCGCGCTATCTCATTCCCCTGTTCGGAATGATCGTGGGAAACGCGATGAACGGCGCCGCCCTCGCGGTGGAGCGTCTGGCCAGCGAGATGGAGGGGCAGCGCGGCACGATCGAGGCGTATCTCGCCCTCGGTGCGACACCGGCGCGGGCGGCGGCCGAACCGGTGCGGCGCGCGCTGGCCGCCGCGCTGATTCCGACCATCAACGGCCTGATGGTCATCGGCCTCGTTCAACTCCCCGGGATGATGACCGGCCAGATCCTCGCGGGCTCATCGCCGATGCTTGCAGTCCGCTACCAGATCGTCGTCGCCTTCATGCTCGCCGGCGCCACTGCCGTGACGTGCGTGATCGTGGTGCTCTGGTACCGGCGGACGTTCTTCACCGCCGCAGCCCAGCTCGCCGACCGGGTGCCGGTGTAGCGACTGCGGACGTCGTGCGCCTTTTCGAGTTGCAGCCGTGAACGACGTCCCGAGACTAGCGCTCGCCGCCGATCAATCGCGCCACCTTTGCGCGGTCCTCCGGATCGTCGTACAGCTGGAACGACTTCCGCCACCACTGCGTCGCCGCGGCGCGCTTGCCCTTCTTCGCCTGCGCGTCGCCCATCATCTTGCTCGCGCGGGCGCGGTCGCGGCGGGTGAGGCCGGGCTTGCGCAGGATGTCGGTGAGGATCGTCTGCGCGCCGCCCGGGCGGTTCGTCCACAGCGCCTTCTGCGCGCGCTCGAAGTTCTTCGCCCACGGGCTCGCCGCGTTCTGCGCGAGCTTGTTCGGCCGCGGAGGCTCCTCCTCCGCGGGATCCGCGACTGCCGGCGGGCTTTCGCGCGGCGCCATCTCCGCTGCCGCCACGGCAGCAGGCGCTGGAGCAGCGGCCACCGCCGCCGGTTGCGCCACCGCGGGCGCCGCGACGCGGTTGTGGCCGCGCGCCAGCAGCGCCGTCCCGATGGTCACCGTCACCAGCGCTGCCGCCGCTACCGGCCACCAGCGCGGTGCGACGAATGTGGCCCAGGCCGGGATGCCCGGCGGAAGCGAAGGAGCCGGCTCGGGAACGTCGCCCAGCATCGCGCGCTCCAGCCCCGGATCCACCTCCGGCAGCATCTTTGGCGGCGGTTCCGGATGCGGCGTGATCACCGGCAGCGGATCGTCCTCTTCGGGCTCGTCCTCCACCGGCACCGCTTCCGCCAGCGCCGCCAGCGACCGCATCATCACCGCCGCCTCGTCGCCGCTCTCCGGCCGCTCCGCCGGGTCCTTCGCCATCAGGCGCGCGAGCAGGTCCTCCAGCTCGGGATGCACCCGCCGCCCGATGTCGCACAGCCGCAGCGCCGGCTGCTTCTGGTGCGCCCGCAGCAGCTCGGCGGCGGTCGAGCCGGTCACGGGGAGCCGCCCGGTGAGGAGCTGGAAGAGGAGGACGCCCGCCGAGTAGAGATCGCTGCGCTCGCCGGCGTCGCGGCCCGCCGCCACTTCCGGCGCGGTGTAGGCGGCGGTCGAGAGGGGCAGGGGGCCCTCGTCGTGGAGCCCGACGTGCGCCATGAGGTGCGCGGTGACCGCGTCGAGCACCACCGCCTGCTCGGTGCCATCGGTCAGGCGCACCAGGCCGACGTTCGCCGGCTTCAGATCGAGGTGCAGCACCCCTGCCCGGTGCGCGGCGGACAGTCCCTCGCAGATCTGCGCGCAGAGCTCGAACGCCCGCGCCGCCGCCACGCGCCCGCGCTGCCGGAGCTCGTCGGCCAGCGTCAGCTCGCCGCCGCTCTCGTAGACGAGGAAGAAGGCCTGCACCAGGTGGATGCCCGCCGCCAGCGGACGGGCGACACAGAGATGGTCGAGCTCGGCGACGCCCGCCAGGCGCTCCGCCTCGGCGAGAAAACGCTGCACGGCCTCGGGATCGGGCGCGTACCGGCGCAGCAGCTTCACCACCACCGCATGGCTGCGCGAGTCCTCGCCCAGCCAGGAGTACGCGAAGCGGCCCGCGCCCAGCTCGTGGAGGAGGCGGAACCCGGCCACCTCCGCCTGCAGCGGCGACTTCGGCTCCGGTTGCGCCAGGCCCTGGCAGCGATCGCAAAGGGTCTGGCCGGCGACCACCGGGACGAAAGGCGCGCCGCAATGGACGCACGGGATCATTGCGCCGAAGCTCTGGGCTTCTCGCTCCAAGATGGCTCGACTTTACGCCACAGCAATGGGCGGTCCCAAAGAACCGCGCGAGCGAAGAAGCGTCTATTTGACGCGCGCGCCAGAGGGGAAATCCGGTCTGGCGTGGATGTGGACAAGGGTCGCGCATCCGGCGCCGCCCTCGCACAGCTGCCTATGGTATGTGCGCGCCGTGTCCGATCCGCCGCGGTTGCCGGAAGAGTTCGCGCCCACCGGCGCGAAGCTGTCGCGGTTCCGGATCGCGCCGCAGCCGCCCCTGCGCCCGCGCTTGTTCCCGGACGAGGCAAAGTTCGCGTTCCGGCTCTCCGTCCTCGCCGGCACCGCGGAGTTCGCGGCCTGGGCGTGGTTCGCGCACGCGGGCGGTCGCGGGGCAGTCCTCGGCTGGGCGGCGCTGCGGCTGCTCAAGCCGGCCTGGTCGTTCCTCGGCACGCGCGTG
>JBGQLA010000477.1:0-2963 GCA_041499865.1 Deltaproteobacteria bacterium | reverse complement strand
GTGCACAAGGCCTCGATGCACGAGGTGATCGCCAGGGCCCGGAGGATGGGCGTGCGCACGATCGTCGGTGGCCCCGGTGCGAGCACCCGCCCGGAGGAGTTCTCCGACGCCGATCACGTCTTCACCGGCGAGGCCGAGGGCCGGCTGGAGGCGCTCGTCGCCGCGCTCGAGCGAGGCGAGGGGCCGCACCTGCTCGCGCCTGCCGGCGACGCCAAGCCGGACATGTCCATCGCCCGGGTGCCGCGCTTCGACCTCCTCGCCCGCTCGCGCTACACTTCGATGAGCGTGCAGTACTCGCGCGGCTGTCCCTTCCAGTGCGAGTTCTGCGACATCATCGAGCTCTACGGGCGCAACCCGCGGACGAAGTCGCCGGCGCAAGTGCTGGAGGAGTTCGACATCCTCTACGCGCTGGGCTGGCGCGGATCGATCTTCGTGGTCGACGACAACTTCATCGGCAACCGGAAGGAAGCGGCGAAGCTGCTGCCCGAGATCGCCCGCTGGCAGCGCGAGCACGGGCGCCCGTTCGAGCTGTACACCGAGGCCAGCGTCGATCTCGCCTCGCTCCCGGCGCTCGTCGAGTCGATGGTCGACGCGGGGTTCGCCACCGTGTTCCTCGGGATCGAGACGCCCTCGAAAGAATCGCTCAAGCACACCCGCAAGCTGCAGAACCTCAAGCTGCCCCTGGAGGAGTCGGTGCTGCGGCTGACCCACGCGGGCCTCGAGGTCTATGCCGGGTTCATCGTCGGCTTCGACAGCGACGGCGACCACATCTTCGAGGCGCAGCGCGAGTTCATCTCCAGCCTTCCCATCGCGGCGGCGATGATCGGGCTTCTCACCGCTCTGCCGAACACCGCGCTCTGGCGGCGGCTGGAAAAGGAAGGGCGGCTGCGCGAGGATGCCACCGGCGACCAGTTCGGGCGCCCGAACTTCGATCCGACGCTGGACGAGAAGATCCTCCTGCAAGGCTATCGCGACCTGCTGGCGACGCTCTACGATCCCGCCGCCTTCTACGCCCGCTGCGAAAAGCTGGTGGCGGAGATCGGCGCGGGAAATGGCCGGGCCCTGACGATTCAGGACGTGGCCACGTTCATCCGCATCCTGGTCGGCCTCGGGCTGCGCTCCCCCCGCCGCCGCCATTTCTGGCGTCTGCTGTTCAAGGCGGCGCGGCGCCCGCAGGCCTTCGCGAAGGCGATGTCCATCGCCGTGCAGGGCGAGCACCTGATCCGGTACACGCGGGAAGACGTGCTGCCCCGGATCGACCGCGCGCTGGCCGATCTGGAAGTGGAGCGCCACCGCGCTCCCCGCCGGGCGGCGGCGGAGCCGGCGTTCATGACGCCGTAGATGCACTTCCATCGCTTCGATGCACCGGGGAAGGTGAAGCTGGCGGAGATCCCGGAGGAGCCTCCAAAAGGGATCGCCAAGGCCGACGCGAAGGATCGGTTCGAAACCCTGAACGACGAGCTGTTCGAGTTGCAGGATCTGATGTGGGGTGCGCGCACCCACTCCGTCCTGATGATCCTCCAGGGCCGCGACGCCGCGGGCAAGGACGGCGCCGTCAAGCACGTGGTCGGCGCTTTCAACCCGCGTGGAGTGACGGTCACCAGCTTCGGGGTGCCGACGCAGGAAGAGCGCGGGCACGACTTCCTCTGGCGCGTCCACTGCCACGCGCCGCGCTCCGGCGAGATCGGGATCTTCAACCGCTCGCACTACGAGGACGTGCTGGTGGTGCGGGTGAAGGGGCTTGCCCCGGCGCCGGTGTGGAGGGAGCGCTACGAGTTGATCAACGCCTTCGAGCGCGGGCTGGTCTCCGCGAACTGCATCGTGCTCAAGTACTTCTTGCAGATCACGCCGGACGAGCAGAAGAAGCGGCTCCTCGCGCGCGAGGAAGACCTTGCCGACGCCTGGAAGGTGAACATCGAGGACTGGAAGGATCGCGCGCGGTGGGACGACTACACCGAGGCCTACGAGGACGCGATCGGGCGGTGCGCCTCGAAGCAGGCGCCCTGGATCGTGGTGCCCGCGAACGCGAAGTGGTTCCGCAATCTGGTGATCGCGGAGAGCCTCGCCGCGGCGCTGCGGCCGTACCGGAAGGAATGGCGGAAGACGCTGGACCTGGAAGGCAGGCTCCGCCGGCGCGATCTGCAGAGATGGAGAGCGGAGCACCGCGCGCCCTCAGGAAAGAAGAAGAGGAAGTGAGCCTCGGGCGCGTGCGTTAGCGCCCGAACAGGCGCGACATCCAGCCGCTCTTGCCGCCGGGCTCCGGCGCGTCGAGCCGGGGAGGCTCCGCGGCGCCGGCGCCGGACATCCGGCGCTTCACCGCCTCCGGCGAGTCCTGCGTGCTGAAGGTGGCCGTCACCGTCCGGCGCGTGCCGCGCTCCTCCGCGGTGACCGAGAGCAGCGACTCCGCGGAGAGGGAGAAGATGATGTCGAAGACCACGTTGCCCTTGGTGCCGGGCGGCAGGTCGGGCACCAGCAGCGTCCCCAGGTACTCGTTCTGCTGCGCCTTCTCCGCCTCGCCCTGGAAGATGGGGATCTCCAGCGTCTTCTGATCGTCCTGCGAGGTCCAGATCGAGTACGTCTTCTTGTGCGGCAGGGAGGTGTTCCGCTCCACCACCTTCTTGAAGCGGCCGCCGGGAAGGCCGACGCCGATGCTCATCGGGAGCACGTCGACGAGCACCATCCCGCCGATGTCTCCCGACTGCATGGAGTGGGCGAGCAGGGCGGCGCCGAGCGCCACCGCTTCGTCGGGATGGACCGCCTTGGAAGGCTCCTTGCCGAAGAACTCGCGCAGCTTGGCCCGCACCAGCGGCATGCGGCTCTGCCCGCCCACCAGCAGCACCTCGCCGATGTCCGCCGGCTTGAGGCCGCAGTTGGTGAGCACGTCGTCGCAGACGCGCAGGGTGCGCTCCACCAGGTCGACGGTGAGCTTCTCCAGCTCCGCCCGGCTGACGGTCTCGTCGAGG
>JBGQLA010000476.1:0-3011 GCA_041499865.1 Deltaproteobacteria bacterium | reverse complement strand
GTCGCGCAATCCCAAGGTGGCCTTCTTCTACGGCGACAACGCGTACGGCAAGGCGCCGATCGAGGCGGGGCGGAGGTACTCCAAGGAGATCGGGGTGGACCTGGTGGACGAGGAGATCGTTCCCGGCGCCTTCCAGGACGCCACCAGCCAGCTCCTGAACATGAAGCAGAAGGGAGCTGACTACGGGTACATCAACGTCACCACCACCGGCGTTTCCACCATCCTGCGGGACGCGAAGAAGCTGGGGCTGAACACCAAGTTCGGCTCCAACCCGTACGGCTTCAGCGAGGCGCTGCCGCAGGTGGCGAAGGAGACCGCCGAGGGCGTCACCGGGGTGGTGCCGCACGTGCCCTTCGGCGAGAACGTGCCCGGGATGAAGCGGCTGATCGACTACCACAAGAAGAACCACCCGGACGACACGCACGACGCCCTCTACGTGCGCGGCTGGTGCTACGTTCTGGTCTGGACCGAGGCGCTCAAGCGCGCGGACAAGGCCGGAAAGCTGACGGGCGAAGGGGTCAAGGCGGCGCTGGAGACGTTCAAGGACTTCGACCTGGGCGGGCTGACCAACCCGATCAGCTACACGCCGACCGATCACCGGCCATCCACCAAGACCCCCATCTACCAGATCAAGGGCGGGAAGCTGGTCAAGGTGGCGGAGTACGACATGCCGCGCAAGCCCGAGTGGCTGGGGCTGTAGGCGCGCCATGGCGGACGCCATGCTCCGGCTCAACAACGTCGAGGTCGTCTACGACGACGTCATCCTGGTGCTGAAGGGGCTCTCGCTGGAGGTGCCGAAGGGGCAGATCGTCGCCCTGCTCGGCTCCAACGGCGCGGGCAAGAGCACCACCCTCAAGGCCATCTCCGGCTTGCTGCGCGCGGAGGAGGGAGAGGTCACGGATGGCGCCATCGAGTTCGACGGCCAGCGCATCGACGAGCTCGAGCCGGAGCAGATCGTCCGCCGGGGGATCTTCCAGGTGATGGAAGGGCGCCGCGTGTTCGAGGACCTGACCGTGGACGAGAACCTGACCATGGGCGGGTACACGCGGCGCGATTATGCCGCGCTCCGGCGCGACCGCGAGCTGTGCTTCGACTACTTCCCCCGGCTGCGCGAGCGGCGGCGGCAGATCGCCGGCTACCTCTCCGGCGGCGAGCAGCAGATGCTGGCGATCAGCCGGGCGCTGATGGCGCGCCCCCAGCTGATCCTGCTCGACGAGCCCTCGCTCGGGCTGGCTCCGCTGCTGGTGCAGGAGATCTTCAGGATCATCCAGAAGATCAACCTGGAGGAGAAGACCACCATGCTGCTGGTGGAGCAGAACGCCAACGTCGCGCTCTCCATCGCGCAGTTCGGATACATCATGGAGAGCGGCCGCATCGTCCTCGAGGGCGAGACCGCGAAGCTGAGGACCAACGAGGACGTGCGCGAGTTCTACCTGGGCGGCGGCGAGGGGAAGAAGAGCTACAAGGCGGTGAAGTCGTACCGCCGCCGCAAGCGGTGGCTGTCGTGAGGGCCGGGAGCATCCTCGATCCTGCCCTCGAGCAGGAGACGGCGGCGGAACGCGAGCGGCGTCTCTCCCGCAGGCTGCTGGAGACCGTCGCGCACGCGCGCGCGCACTCGGCGCACTTCCGGCGCACGCTGCCGGAACGGGTGGAGCGGCTGGAGCAGATCCCCATCCTGCGCAAGGACGATGTCCCCGGGCTGCAGGCCGCCGATCCGCCCTTCGGCGGCCTGATCGGGGTGGACGCTTCACGGCTGGCGCGCGTGTTCGCTTCGCCCGGGCCCATCCTCGATCCGCAGGGCGACGTGGAAGACTTCTGGCGCTTCCGCCTGGCGTTCGCGGCGGCTGGCTTCCGCCGCGGCGACGTGGTGATGAACTCCTCCTCGTACCACCTGACGCCGCTCGGCTTCATGCTCGACTCCGCGGCGCGCAGCCTCGGCTGCGTGGTGGTCCCGGCGGGCACCGGCCAGACGGACCTGCAGGCGCGCGTCGCGGCGTCGCTGCGCGCGACGGGATACCTGGGCACCCCCAGCTTCCTCTACGCGCTCCTCAAGCGCGGGCGCGAGCTGGGTTCGCCGCTGCAGATCGAGGTGGCGTTCGTCACCGCGGAGATGCTGCCGGAGTCGCTGCGGGCGGAATTGGAGAGCGACTTCAAGGTCCGCGTCCTGCAGGGGTACGGGACCGCCGACCTGGGCCTGGTCTCGTACGAGTGCACCGAGAAGGGCGGGATGCACCTGCATCCCGAGTGCATCGTCGAGGTGCTGGACCTGGAGTCGGGCGCGCCCGCGGCGCCGGGACAGCCCGGGCAGATCGTCGTCACCATCTTCGACGAGGCGTACCCGCTCTTGCGCTTCGCTACCGGCGACATCGGAACCATGGCGGAGCCGGCGAAGTGCGCCTGCGGGCGCACGGCGCCCAAGCTCGCGGGATTGCTCGGCCGGGTCGGCGACGCGGTGAAGGTGAAGGGGATGTTCATCCGCGGCGCCGAGATCGAGAAGGCGCTGAAGGCGTTTCCGGCCATCGCCCGGTTCCAGGCGGTGATCACCCGCGATCACCACCAGGACCACCTGGAGTACGTGCTCGAGCTGGCGCCGGGCGCGGCGGTGGACGTGGCCCTGGTCGCCGATGCGCTGCGCGACGCGGTGAAGGTGCGGGGCGAAGTGCGCACCGGCGAAGTGGCGCCCAACGCAAAGCGGATCGACGACCGCCGCGTCTGGAAATGACCCGCCTCGCTCTCGACGACCTGGGCAGCGGACGGGCGGTCCTGCTGGTGCACGGCTTTCCCAGCACCCGCGCGCTCTGGAAGGGCGTCGCACCGCGGCTCGTCGCCGCCGGGTTCCGCGTGCTCGCGCCCGATCTGGCCGGCTACGGCGAGTCGCCCGGCGCGCCCGACGTCGGGATGGAGAGGCAGGCCCAGTGGCTGCTCGACCTGCTCGACGAGCGCGGCGTCGAACAGGTGTCGCTGGTCGCGCACGACGTGGGGACGGCGGCCGCGCAGATCCTCGCGGTGCG
>JBGQLA010000475.1:0-3014 GCA_041499865.1 Deltaproteobacteria bacterium | reverse complement strand
TGGGCCAAGGCGGTGAAGGCGGGAGTCCGCGTCGCCTTCGGAACCGACGCCGGCATCTTCCCGCACGGAGACAACGCCAAGCAGTTCGCCTGGATGGTTCGCCTCGGCCTCTCGCCGGCGCGGGCGATCCTCTCCGCCACCGCCTGGGCCGCCGAGCTGCTCGACCGCCAGAAAGACGTCGGCACCGTGCAGGCCGGCCGGTTCGCCGACCTGATCGCGGTGCCGGGAGATCCCTTGCAGGACGTGCGCGTCCTCGAGCGCGTGCCCTTCGTGATGAAGGGAGGCGCGGTGATCAAGGACGAGCTGTCCCCTACTTCTGCGGCGGCGACTGTCCGGAGCTCTGCGAGGTAGCCTCGATGCTCAGCGCCTTCGCCTTGCCGTCCACCATCTGGTAGCTGGCCCTGACGTCGTTGCCCGGCTGCAGCTGCGACACGGACGAGGTCTGCCCGTCCAGCATCACGGCGGTGGAATCGGTGACCTGGAGCCTCAGCAACTCCTGATCCTGCGTGCGGATCTGGAGCTGATCGCTCTGCGCCTGCACCACCTTGCCCTGGGCGTTCTGCTCCTGGGTCCAGCTCTGCTGGCTGCGCATTTCCTGCGCCTGGCCCTTCTGCGCCTGGCTCTTCTGCGTCTGCATCATCTCCTGCTGTTGGTGCTGCGCTTCCTGCTGCGCTTCCTTCCTTGCGGCCCCGGCGTCCTTTTGTGCCTGCTCCGCCTTGATTCGCTGCCCGCGCAGCTTCGCCTGCGCATCCGCCAGCTCCTTCTGCTTCTGGGTCACTTCTTGCTGGAACTGCTCGGCCTTCGCCTGCTCGTTGGTCGCCATCTTCTGCGCGTCCGACGCCTGCTGTAGCGACTGCTGTGCCTGATCCTGGGCCGTTCGGGCCTCCGACTTCTTCGTCTCCTGGCCGCCCATTGCGCAGCCGAACATCAGCGCAAGGCCTGCGACCCAAACCGTGCTTCGCATGACAATCCTCTCCTCAGCTCCCTCCCATGCGAAGATGCGCACGGACCTTCGCTCAGGCATCGACGACCAAGCCCTCGCTGAGCCTCAGCCGGCGCGGCATCCGCTCGGCGAGCCGCGGATTGTGCGTGACCACGATCGCGCCGATTCCCAGGCGGCGGTTCAGCTCCACCAGCAGCTGGTGGATCCCCTCGCCCGTCGCCTCGTCGAGGTTTCCCGTCGGCTCGTCCGCGAGCAGCAGGCGAGGCTTGAGCACCAGCGCGCGGGCCAGCGCCACCCGCTGCTGCTCACCGCCCGACAGCTCGCCTGGCTTGTGATCGAGCCGATGGCCGAGCCCGACGATCTCCAGCATCTCCTTCGCCTGCGACTCCGCCTGCTCGCGCGACAGCCGGCTGATCAGCCCCGGCATGGCCACGTTCTGCAGGGCGCTGAACTCCGGCAGCAGGTAGTGGAACTGGAAGACGAACCCGACGCTCCGGTTCCGGAAGGTGGCGAGCTCCTCCTCCGCCATCTTGAAGGTGTCGCGCCCCTCGAACAGCACCTCGCCCGCGGTGGGCGGATCGAGGGTGCCGATCACGTGCAGGAAAGTGCTCTTGCCGACGCCGCTCGGTCCCACCAGCGACGCCATCTCCCCCGCCTCCAGCGCGAAGCTCGCGCCGCGCAGCACGTGGATCTCCTTCTCTCCCAGCCAGTACGACTTGTGCACGGCCCGGGCTTCGACGAGAGGCGCCACTCATTCCTCCCGCAGCCCGTCGACCGGCGAGAGACGGCTGGCCTTGGTCGCGGGATAGAGCGTCGCCAGGTAGCTGAGCGCGAGCGAGATCGCCGCCACCATCACGAACTGGCCGCCGTCGACGTTCACCGGCAGGTTGGAGATGTAATAGACGTCGGGGTCGAGCTGGAGGCCGAACTTCTCGATGAACGAGCAAGTGGCGTAGCCGAGCAGGAGGCCCATCGCGGTGCCGATGGCCCCGATGGTCAGCCCCTCCACCACGAAGATCTTCATCACGCTGGCGTCCCGGGCCCCCATCGACTTGAGGATGGAGATCTCCTTCGTCTTCTCCAGCACCAGCATGATCAGCGTGCTGAGGATGTTGAAGCAGGCCACCAGCACGATGAAGGTGAGGATGATGGCCATCGCCAGTTTCTCCAGCTTGAGGGCGGAGAAGAGATTGCGGTTCAGCTCGGCCCAATCCTTCGTCCGGTAGGGGAACCCGCCCAGCGCCGCCACCACCCGGCGCCCCAGCGCCCGCGCCGCGTCCACGTCGGTGAACTTGAGCTCCAGCCCGACGACGTTGTCGCCCATGCGGAAGAACTTCTGCGCCTCGGGAATGCCGATGTAGACGAACTTCGAGTCGTACTCGTACATTCCGGAATAGAGGATGCAGGCCACCCGGAACGGCCGGCTCCGCGGCACCGGCCCCGTCGGCGTCATCTCCCCGAGCGGGGTGAGCACGTTGACCACGTCTCCGACCCAGGCGCGGAGCTGGTGGGACATCTCCTTGCCGATGCAGATGCCGGGCAGGTTGCGCAAGGCGTCCTGGTCGATCTTTTTCGCCTCCTCCGGGTGCGACTGCCTGCGCTTGAGCGTGTCCTCCAGGTACTGCTCGTACTCGGGCCCGCCGAGTTGCTTCGCCGCCTCTCCCGTCGGCTCGACCAGCCGATCGGTGCCGGGGATGTCCTGCGGCGTCGCCACCCAGCGCAGCTCCCCGGCGATCACCTGGCGCGGCAGCTCGCTCACGTCGCCTGCCGTGGCGGGATCGATGCCCTTCAGCTCCGCGCCGGTGACCGTCTGGCCGTGGGAGAGGATCACCTCGTTGAGGATGAAGGGCGAGACGCCGGCGACGCCGGGCACGGCGGCGGCCTTGGGCAGCACCGAGCGCCACTCCGAGAAGTCGGTGGAGTACTTGAGCAGCAGCGCGTGCGAGTTGGTCCCCAGGATCTTGTGCTTCAGGTCCGACTCGAAGCCGCTCATCACCGACAGCACCACCGTCAGCGCCCACACCCCCACCGCCACGCCGGCGATGGAGATGCCGGTCATCACCACCGTCGC
>JBGQLA010000474.1:0-3089 GCA_041499865.1 Deltaproteobacteria bacterium | reverse complement strand
CCTGGGGCTCCGATCCGTTCGATACGCGCAGGAAATATGCCCGCCGCGACGTGCGGCTCCCCGCGCGGCTCCGACTGGGCGATCAGGAGATCGTGGCGACCACCGAGAACATCTGCCCGGGCGGCGCCTTCTTCAACGTGCAAGTGCCCAAAGATGCGTCGGATCTGGTCGCCGTCATCGACCTGCCCCACGGGCGGGGCCTGCACGTCCGCGCCAAGGTGCGCTGGCGGCGCGAGGCGCCCGCCGGCATCGGCGTCGAGTTCGCTACCTTCCTTCCCGATCCCGGGGACGAGCTCAACCGATCCGCTTGAGCACGTGGAAGGCCAGGTTGCTGCGGACCACCGTGCACTCGTTCTTCTGCAGGCAGAGCGCGGCCGCCTTGAAGGGCACGCTCGCCTGCGGTCCGACGACGATGGAGCCGCCGGGGACTTCCGAGTAGCGATCCTGCAGCACCTCCATCCGGGCGCCTTTGCGGCACTGCGAGAGCAGGTCGCCGGCGAGCGCCTCCGCCTGGCGGGGATCGCGGCTCCTCCGCATCCTCGGGTCCTCGACCGGGCGCTGCAACCCCGGGTCGAGGCGTGTCCAGCCGATCTGGACCTGCTGGATCTCCGCCCGGTCCGCCGGGTTGGCGCAGGCGGGATCCCGGACACCGGAAGAGGCACAGGCGAACGTCGCCGCGAGCGCCGCGGCGATGGGCAGGTTCATCGATCCCCCACGGCCAGGACTCCGGTGAACAGGTGCAGGCCGGTGGAATCGCCGGCCGGCCCGAGCTCGAAGGTGGTGCGCAGGGAGAGCAGCGGGAAGGTGCCCAGCGATTGCTCGATCAGGCGCAGGTCCAGGCCGGCGACCCCGTACAGGCTGCTGCCGCGGCTGGCGCAGTCGAAGTACATGCCCCAGGCAGGCAAAGGGGCGCCGAGCCCGGTGAGCGCCGACTGCAGCGTGCGGCGCGCGCCCATCCCGTCGCGCAGCGTGAACGAGACGCTGTGACCCTCGGGCACCGGGGCCGCGGTCTCCAGCGAGCCGCGCTCCTCGTCCACTCCGATCAGGGGGATGGAGACGAAGTCCGCCTCCGAGAACGCCTCGCCCGGCAGCGGCGAGAGTCCCAAGGCGACGAACTGGAGCGCTTCTCCCTCCAGCCCGGAGAGCAAGGTGAGCGCGGAGAGCGCCTCCATCGCGGGGTGCGAGTCGAGCTCGATCAGCGAGCGGCCCTCGGCGCGCGTAACCAGGAGCGGCTTGCCGATCGCCTGGTGCGACTGCGCCACCGCCAGCCGCGCCGGGGTGGTGAAGAACGCGCCGACCGCGTGCGCGTACGCGAGATCCTGACCGAGGAGCAGTCCGCCCTCGACGGCCACGCCTCCGCCGGCGACGCGCAGCCTGCCGAGGGCGCCGAGAAGGCGCTGCACCGGCGCCTCGGGATCGGCGAAGACGATCCCCAGCGCTCCTGGGCCCGCCCGCTGCGCCGCCGCCCGCAGCTCGTCGGGCGCGTCGCTGCGGAAGGAGAACAGCTCGGCGCGCTGGTCGAGAGCGAGAACGCCGAGCGCGGGACCCTCCTCGATCTCCGCATCTCCGGGCACCGACACCGCCGAGGTGGCGCCGCCGACGATCTGCGCGTTCGGTCCGGCGGCATCCCGGAGCGCCTCGCAGAGCTCCAGCGACTCGTCGAGATGCTCCGGGGTCGCCGCCACCACCAGGCAGCGAGCCTCGTCCAGCCCGGCCGCATCCAGCGCCCTGGTGGCCGCATCGCGCGCAGCCAGGCGCACGTCCTCGGCCCGGCTGACAGCTGCTCCTGCGCGCATGCCTCAAGCATAACAGGAGATCCGGGACACCCTACGCAACCCGTGCCAACTGGACGCGCAGAAGCCGCGGCGGCGGAGTTGTGGCATGGATCGTTTCGCATGCGGTCCACCGCCTTCGTCCTCTTGCTGGCTTTCTGCGCACCGGCGGCGCAGGCGGAGCGTGCGCCCGCCCGCCCCGAAGAGCGGCGCCTGACGATCGTCGGAATCAACGACACCCACGGCGCGCTGCTCTCCGCGCCTGCTTCGCGCCGGAGCGAGGCGGGGACGCAGAGCGAGATCGGCGGCGCCGACTGGTTCGGCGGGTATCTCGCGGCCATCCGCGCCGAGGCGCGGGAGAGCGGCGGCGCGGTGATCGTCCTCGACGCCGGCGACGCCTTCCAGGGAACGCTGATCTCCAACCAGTTCCGCGGCCGGAGCGTCACGGAGGTCTACAACGCCCTCGGCGTCACCGCGGCGGCGCTGGGGAACCACGAGTTCGACTTCGGCGTCCCGGTCCTCCGCGAGCGCATCGCCCAGGCGAAGTACCCCGTGCTCGCTGCCAACGTGTTCTTCAAGGGCACGGTCCGGCGCCCGGAGTGGCTGCGTCCCAGCGCGCTGGTCGATGCCGGGGGGATCCAGGTGGGGATCATCGGTCTCGCCACCGTGACCACGCCCATCACCACCAATCCGGTGAACGTCTCGGACCTGGAGTTCGTCGAGGGCGGCCCGGTCGCCGCGCGCGAGGCCGACGCGCTGCGGGCGCAGGGCGCGACGGTGGTGGTGATCTGCGCGCACGCGGGCCCAAGGCCGCCGGAGGAAGAAATCCAGCGCGTGGCGGAAGCGGTCCAGGGGAAAGTGGACGCGATCGTCAGCGGCCACCACCACATCGCGATCGGGCCGCCGCCTTTGCTGGTCGCGAACATCCCCATCGTGCAGTCGGGCTCGAACCTGCGGAGCTTCTCCACCATCGAGCTGACGCTCGACGCCAAGAACCGCGTTCGATCGGCGGCGGTGAACGACGGCTCATTGCCCCGCTCCGGAGGGCCGCAGGCGATCCTGCACTCCTGGAACGGCGCGCCGGCGCGCTGGCGCGGGCGCCCGGTCACGCCCGACCCCGCCGTGGCGGCGATCCTCCGCGGGTATGATGCGCAGGTGCGGACCCTGCGCGAGACCCGCATCGGCGAGACGCTGGTGGATCTGCGCAAGGACGGAGGCGGCGACCTGCTCGGCAACCTGGCGGCGGACGCGCTCCGGTCCGGTGCGGGCGGGAGCTTGAAAGCCCGGTACGCGCTGCAGAACGCAGGCGGGCTGCGG
>JBGQLA010000473.1:0-3121 GCA_041499865.1 Deltaproteobacteria bacterium | reverse complement strand
CGCCGTCCCCGAGAAAGGGGAGGGAACCATCACGCTCCTGGGCGGCACGCGCACGCTGCTTCCGGGCAACGGGGACTACCTGAACGAGCAGGGCGCCTCGCACCAGATGATCCAGCCCGGCGGGCTCGCGTCGTTCGGGTATCAGTACGACGAGGAGCTGCACTTCAAGATCGAGGTCGGCTACATGTACGACCGCTACCGCATCGCCGGCGGGGACCTGGTGGTGAAGACCATCCCCATCCTGCTGGCGCTCGATACGGTGCTGATCAAGGGCCGGGCGTTCACCTTCTACGGAGGCGGCGGGATCGGGTACTCGCTGAACACGGGCTCGCGCGCCGGCGTGAGCAACGAAGCGAACTCGACCGCCGCATACCTCTCGCTCGGGCTGCGCCTCCAGATCACGGGCCCGCTCGCCCTCGTGCTCGAGGACCGCTACACGCTGGCCAGCGCGCAGGTCGACGCGCAGAGCACGCAAAAGTTGAACGTCGGCGGCAACCTTCTCTCGCTCGGATTGATGTTCCACTTCCTCGAGCCGGAAGAGAAAGGGAAGCCGACCGATCGGTAGCCCGCCCGCCGAACAAACAGGTGACAGGAAAGCAAGGTGCGTGGGATGCTCCCACGCAGCCCACGCGTTCACCGGAGCATGAGGATGATGAGCGACGAGACCAGCAGCCCGCGCAGCGTTCCCCCGGAGCCGGCCGGCCAGGACAGCGACATCTCCGCCCTGCGCAGGGAGGTGATCGAGGCGCGCAATCTCGTCATCAAGACCGACAATCTGCTGAAGAACCTGCACGCCGAGCTCAAGCAGATGGGCCGCAAGCACGAGGAGCAGGAGAAGCGGCACTGGATGACCAGCGTCGCCGCCTACATCGCCTTCGCGGTGCTCGCCGGCGCCGGCGCCATCGCCTACGCGAACGCCGAGGTCCGCACCGCGCGCAGCGAAGCGCAGGCCAACGAGGCGCGGGCCGCGGCGCTGCAGAAGGACGCGGAGAAGATCAAGATCGCCGACCACACCCGGCGGGAAGCGTCGGACAAGGCGCTTCGCGTCTATGATCTTTTGGCGAGCGAGAAGGAAGGCCCCGCCCTCAACCAGGCGATGACCCAGGCCATGCACCTCGACCGGGCGCAGATGTCGGCGCTGGAGGCGAAGGCGATCGACGACCGCGCCGCGGGGATGAAGCGCCAGCTCGCGGAAGCCGCGCGCAGCGCCGGGGAAGCGGCGTTCCGCCGGCAGGACTGGAAGTCCGCCGCGCAGGACCTCGGGCGGTACGTCGAGCTCGAGCCCAAGGTGGCGGACAACCTGATCTGGTTCCACCTGGGCAGCTCGCGGATGCAGACCAAGGAATTCCAGGCCGCGGTGCAGCCGTTCGAGAACTTCCTCAAGGGAACCGGCGGGACCAAGACGGCGCAATACGCGGGGCTGATGCTGGGGCAGGCCTACGAGGAAGTGGGCAACCCGAATCGGGCCCGCGAGGTCTACACCCGCGCCGAGTCCCTCTACCCCGGCAGCGACTTCGCCCCGGCGATCCGCAACCGGCTGCGCAAGCTCGCCGCCGCCTCGGCGCCGCTGGGCACTCCGCCGGCGACCGCCTCCGCTCCCAAGCCGCAGTAGGGCGCGGCGGAGGTCAGCGCACCTTCAGCTCGCGGCGCGCCCGGGTGAGGGCTTCCTTCACCCGCCGCGCATCCTCGGCCGTTTCCGCCCCCGATCGGGAGAGGCGCCGCCGAAGCTCCTCGACGCCGTCGAGGGCCTCCGAGAGCGACCGCGAAGCCGGATCGTCGCTCCTGTCCAGCGCGCAGCGTTGGCTGACGCGGTCCACCTCGTCCTCCCAGCGCCGCGTCCATTCGTCCCACTCCCGCGCCAGCGCGCCGCCCTCCAGGCCGCCGGGAGCGGGCTGCACGGCGCGCGCGGAGATCTGCGCGTAGAGCCGCTCGACGTCTTCCAGGCAGGCGGTCGGATTCGGCTGCGCCGCGGCCGGGGGGCGCCGGCCGTAGAGGTCGCCCACCACGCTGCGCAGCAGGAGCACGAAGAGGAACGAGCAGGTGATCCCGAAAATGCAGTACATCGCGATCCGGTACGGCTTCAGCCCAGGGTCGCGCGGCACGCGCAGGGTCTAGCTTGGGACGGGCACGGGTTTCAAGGGTTCGCCGCCGACTGCGCCACATCCGGCAGGATGGCCTGGTAGCGGCCCTGCGCGTCGGTGAGCCCGCTCCCGAGCAAGACGCTGTGGCCCTGCGCGTCGAGGGCGAAGAAGCTCACCTGGGCGCCGGAGACCACCGCATCCGCCGCGCCGGGCATCGATCCCTTCACCGTCCCGACCGCTTCCAGCGGAGAGGAGATCCGGATCGCCGGCAACGCCGATTCCCCCGGATCCGCTGCGTCCAGATCGAACTGCACGATGTTGCGCGGCAGCGCCGCATCCGGCGGGGGGACGATCTCGAAGCGCCAGCGTCCGCCGTCGGCCACCAGGTGGTAGATGCCGTTCGAATCGGTCGGCGTGGTGAACGCGGTGCGCGTCGTCACCAGCGCGTCGGCGAGCCGGGTGGCGGTGATCTGGAAGTTGGCGCGCACGGGGCGGCCGTCGGGCCCCAGCACCTGTCCGTACCGGCGGACCTTGGCGGGGCAAAACAGATCGACCGACGAGCCCGGGACGGCGGCCGACTGCAGGCCGGAGAGCCCAGGCGTTCCCGGATCCGCCGCCGGGGCGGCCTGCACCAGGTAGGTGCCGGCGCGGAGCGTCAGCGTGTACCCGCCATTGGGATCGACGACGGCGGAGCGCGCCAGCGTCCAGCTTCCACCGACGCTGCGCGCGTAGACGCGCGCGGAAGGCACCGCGGCCCCCGCGGCATCCAGCACTCGCCCGGTCAGCGTGGCCACCTCGGGCAGCACGAGGTCCAGCGCAGGCGCGTACGTCACGGGTTGGTACGTGGGGAAGGGATCGATCGACTGCGCCAGCACTACTCCCGCGTCGGCATCGACCGGAGGCCCGATCTGCAGGAAGGGCGGAGTGGTTGCGCCCGGCGCGAGGTACAGCGCATAGCCGCCGTCCGCCTGCGAGAGCGCCGCCGCGGAGACGGGCGCGCCGGTGTCCTCCACCGCGGTGATGCTGGCCCCCGGCAAGGG
>JBGQLA010000472.1:0-3135 GCA_041499865.1 Deltaproteobacteria bacterium | reverse complement strand
TCTACGAGGCGCTCGACGAGGTGAAGCTGGCGATGGAGGGCCTGCTCGAGGCCATCATCAAGGAGAAGGTGGTGGGGCACGCGAAGGTGCTCCAGACCTTCAACGTGCCGAAGCTCGGCACCATCGCGGGCTCCTCGGTCATGGACGGGAAGATCACCCGCACCTCGATGGTCCGCCTGCTGCGCGATCAGAAGCCGATCATCACCGGCAAGATCGCCTCGCTGAAGCGGTTCAAGGACGACGTCAAAGAGGTGGACAAGGGATTCGAGTGCGGCATCGGGATCGAGAACTTCACCGACTTCCAGCCGGGTGACGTGATCGAGGCGTACGAACTGGAGACGATCCGGCCCTCGCTGACGTAAGCGCCAGCGGGGACCTCACGGTGTGCAGATGGTGGTCGGGGTCCTCAGGCTGACGCTCTACATCCACGGCGCGTCCTCGCTGAAGGACAAGCGGCAGGTGGTGCGCAAGGTGACCGACCGGCTGCGCTCGCGCTTCAACGTCAGCGTGGCGGAAGTCGGCGACAACGACATCTGGCAGCGCGCGGTGATCGGCATCGTCGCCGTCTCCAACGACCGCAGCTTCGTCAACGAGGTCCTGGACAAGTGCGTGCGCGACGCCGGCAACATCGCGGAGATCGTCAACCGGGAGATGGAGATCGAGACCTGGTCGGAGATGAAGAGCGACTGGTCGCAGAAGCCTGACTTCGAGGCCCACGACCTCTCGCGCCTGCCGCCGGAGCGGGACGAGGAGCTGCCGGAGCAGGCGCAGGGAGAAGCCGGCTGGCTGAAGGAGGAGGACCTCGAATGAGCACGCACAACCGGCCGGAGCGCGTGGCCGCGATGGTCCAGCACCTCCTCGGCGAGCGGTTTGCGCGGGGCATGCGGGATCCGCGGATCGGCTTCGTCACCATCACCGGCGTGAAGATGTCGCCGGACCTGCGCGAGGCGCAGGTGTACTGGACCGTGCACGGCGGGCCCGATGCGCGCAAGCACACCTCGCAGGGGCTGGCGAAGGCCCACGGCTATCTGCGGCACGAGATCGGCGTCGAGCTGAAGCTGCGGGTGGTGCCCGATCTGCACTTCATCTACGACGAGGCGATCGACCGGGGCGAGCGGATCGAGCAGCTGATCCGGCAGGTGCACGAAGAGGAGAGCGCGCGGCAGGAAGATCCCTCGATGCCGGAGAAAGAATGAAGGCGATCAACCGCGGCGTGGCGAGCCCGCGCGACTGGCGGCCGGCGGAGAACCTGCCGCGGGCGGTGGAGACGCTGCGGTCGGCGAAGAAGGTCCTCCTCACCATGCACCGCGGTCCGGACGGCGACGCGCTGGGGTCCGCGCTCGCCCTGGCCTGCACCCTGCGCGATCTCGGGCGCGAGGTCACCGTCTACAATCCCGACGAGCTGCCGTACAACTTCCGCTTCCTCAGCGGCGCCTCTTTGGTGGCGAAGTCGCTGGCGCCGGACGCCGCGTTCGACGTCACCGTGGCCGCCGACGCGGGCTCTTTCGATCGCCTGGGCCCCGACGTGCCGAAGGACGGGCGCCGCGGGGTGCTGGTCAACCTCGACCACCACGTCACCACCGAGCCCTTCGGCGACGTGAACTACGTCGATCCGCACGCCGCGTCGGTAGGGATCCTCGCCTACAAGATCATCAAGGGCCTGGGCGCGCCGATCTCGCGCGACGCGGCGGAGTGCATCTACGCCAGCATCCTCGCCGACACCGGCTGCTTCCGGTACTCCAGCACCGACCCGGAGTGCCTGCGCATCGCCGCCGATCTGCTGGAGGCGGGCGTCGATCCCTGGGAGATGACGGTGCGCGTCTACGAGCAGCAGCCGCTCGCGCGCATGCGGCTCCTCGCCGACGTGCTCTCCACCCTGGAGGTGCACGGGAAGCTCGCCACCATCACCATCACCAACGCGATGGTGGCGAAGACCGGCAGCGAGATCGATTTCACCGACGGGTTCATCAACTACGCGCGCAGCGTGGACGGGGTGGAGGTGGCGGCCAGCTTCCGCGAGCCGCAGAACGGCGGGCCGTGGCGGGTCAGCTTCCGCTCGCGGGGCCGGGTGAACGTGGCGGCGATCGCCCAGAAGTTCGGCGGCGGCGGGCACCACAACGCGGCGGGTTGCAGCATCGAGGGAGACGAGGCGGCCGTGCGGGCGCGGATCGCGCAGCAGATCGAGGAAGCCCTGCAGAATGACGCATGAACCCTGCGGCGTGGTGGTGGTCGACAAGCCGTCGGGGCCCACCAGCTTCGACGTGGTCCGCCGGGTGAAGGGGCTGTTCAAGGCCAAGCGCTGCGGCCACACCGGAACGCTGGATCCCATCGCCACCGGCGTGCTGCCGATCTGCATCGGCGACGCGACACGGATCGCCAGCTACATCAGCGAAGGCGAGAAGGAATACGACGGCGTGGTGCGATTCGGCCAGACCACCGACACCCAGGACAGCGCCGGGAAGACGCTGGAGACGCGCCCGGTTGCGGGCCTCACCGAGGAGCGGGTCTCCGAGGCGCTGCGCGGATTCGTCGGGCTGATCGAGCAGACCCCGCCGATGTACTCGGCGCGCAAGGTGGACGGAAAGCGCCTCTACGAGCTGGCGCGGGCCGGCGAGGAGGTCGAGCGCGAGGCGCGCCAGGTGCACATCGACGAGGCGCGGCTGCTCTTCTTCCGCTCCCCCGACGCCGGCATCTTCGTCCGCTGCTCGAAAGGAACGTACCTGCGGACGCTGGCGCACGATCTTGGAGAGAAGCTGGGCTGCGGCGCACATCTGCGCGAGCTGAAGCGGGTGCGGGTGGGGGCGTTCTCGCTGGAGGACTCGGTCGGGCTGGACACGCTGATGGCAGTCGCCAAGGAAGGGCGGGAGGGGCTCGATCGGTTCGTGCACCCGATCGCCCGCGCCCTCGGCGAGATGGCGGAGCTGCAGCTCGATCTGCCGCTCGCGCGCCGGGTGGCGCACGGGCACGCCCCCGGCCCCTCCGATCTCTCGCGCTTGAAGGCGCCGCCGTTTCCGCGCGGGCGCAAGGTCCGGCTGACGGAGCCCGAAGGACGCGTGCTGGCGGTGGCCGAGAGCGACGGGGTGGGGACGCTGAAGCTGCTCCGCGTCCTGGTCTCCGGCGCGCACGATCTGGTCG
>JBGQLA010000471.1:0-3139 GCA_041499865.1 Deltaproteobacteria bacterium | reverse complement strand
GTGGATGCTGCGGGCGTCCTCCCCGGGACGGTGATCGCGCAGCAGGTGCACCTCCAGCCCGATGCCGGCGCGGTCCTCCGGCCGATCGCCTTCGCGCCCGGGGCCCTGGGCCTCGACCGGAGCGGGCGCCACCTCGCGCGGAAACACCACCAGCTCGGCCTCCGCGTCCATCGGCCGCGATTTCTCGAAGAAGCCGAACGGCGCACGGGTGGCCAGCTCGATCTGCCGGAAGCGGTGCACGCCGCGCCGCTGCGGGACGAACCGGTACGCCACCTCCGCCGATTGCCGCGCGGGAAGCAGCACGAGAAAACCGTGGCCGGCCACGTCGCCGCGCGCCTCGCGCACCTCCAGGGAGAAGGAAGGTGCGTGCCGCTTTCCGTTCCGCGCCAGGAGCCCGACCAGCGTCGGCTGCCCGGCGGTCGCCACCGAGGGCAGGCGCCGCTCCACCGACACGCCCTTGAGGCTCTGCTCGGAGAGGATCCCGGAGACGATGATCGAGGACAGCAGCAGCCCGAGGACGAGGAAGAGCAGGTTGTTGCCGGTGTTCGTCGCCGCCAGCCCGATGGCGACGGTGAGGCCCGTGTACCAGCGCCCCATCCGGGTGAACGCGAGCCTGCGCTTCCAGGCCGGCGTCACTCGGGCACCGGCACCTGCTCGACCAGATCGCGCACCACCCGCTCCGCGGCGAGACGCGCCAGCTCGCCCCCGCCCGGCCCCCGCCCCGCCAGCGCGATGCGGTGCGCCAGGGCCGGAACGCAGAGCTCCTTCACGTCGTCCGGCTCGACGTAGCCGCGGCCGCGCAGGAGGGCGCGCGCCCGGGCGACGCCGAGCAGCGCGATGGCCCCGCGCGGCGAAGCGCCCAGCGAGACCAGGGGCGTGCTGCGCGTCGCGGCCACGATGGCGAGCACGTAGTCGGCGATCTCCGGCGCGACGGCGACCACCGGGACCGCCGCCTGCAGCCTGCGCACGTCCTGGGCCGAGGCCACCGGGTGCAGGTGCGCCAGCTCCGCCTGGGTTCCCCCGCCGAGGAGCAATTCGCGCTCGACCTCGGGCGAGGGATACCCGACCGAGACGCGGAGCAGGAAGCGATCGAGCTGCGACTCCGGCAGCGGGTACGTGCCCGCGTGCTCGTGCGGGTTCTGCGTGGCGAGCACCATGAACGGCTCGGGCAGCAGGCGCGGCGCTCCGTCGACCGAGACCTGTGCTTCCGCCATCGCTTCCAGCAGACAGCTCTGGGTGCGCGGGGTGGTGCGGTTGATCTCGTCGGCGAGGACCAGGTTCGCGAACAGCGGGCCCGGCTTGAAGACGAAGCTGTTCCGCGCCTGGTCGTAGATGGAGACGCCGGTGATGTCGCCGGGGAGCAGGTCGCTGGTGAACTGGATGCGGGCGAAGGAGAGATCGAGCGAGCGCGCCAGCGCCTGCGCCAGCGTGGTCTTGCCCACGCCGGGAACGTCCTCGAGGAGGAGGTGTCCGCCGGCGGCGAGCGCGGCGAGCGCGAGCTCCACCAGCTCCTCCTTCCCCTTGAGCGCGCGCGCGATGTTCGCCTCCAGCGCGGCGGCGACCTTGCGCGCCTCCGGCGGCGTGAGGGGCGAAGGGAGGGGAGAGATCCTGGCGGGAGCGGCGCCGTTCTCGGGCGTCATCACCCGCAGATTAACCCATGCGGCGGGAGCGCGCCCATGCCAGACTGCCTACCCCGGAATGCATCCGCCCACAGCCACGGTGACGCAGCGAGGGGCGGCGCGGGCGCGCGCGGGCCACCCGTGGATCTTCCGCGCGGACGTGGCCAAGGCTCCGGAGGGGGCCATCTCCGGCGCCGAGGTCCGGATCGCGGATGCGCGCGGCAACTTCGTCGCGCGCGGGTTCTGGGCGGAGAAGAGCCCGATCGCGCTGCGCGTGCTCTCCCGGAACGACTCCGCGCTGGACGAGGAGCTGCTCGCGAGCCGGCTGCGGAGGGCCTGGGAGCGGCGCAAGATGCTCTTTCCCCACGCCGACGCGTTCCGCCTGGCGCACGGCGAGGCCGATCTGCTGCCCGGGTACTTCGTCGACTTCTACGCCGGGGTGGTGGCGGTGCAGCACCTGGCGGAGTGGGCGGAAGTGCGCCGCGAGCAACTGGCACGCATCGTCGTCGAGCTGACCTCTGCGAGGGCGGTGGTGGCGCGCGATGACGGGTCCGCCCGCGACTTCGAACAGCTTCCCCGCCGCGCCGAGGCGCTCTTCGGCCAGGACTTTCGCGTCCGCTACCACGAGGGAGAGATCGCCCTGGAGGTGGATCTGCTCGCCGATCACAAGACCGGCGGGTATCTCGACCAGGCCGAGAACCACCAGCGCGCCGGAGAGCTGGCGCGCGGCGAGGCGCTGGACGCGTTCTGCTACCACGGCGGGTTCTCGCTGCAGCTCGCCCGCAAGGCGGCGCAGGTGATCGCCATCGATCAGGATCCCGCCGCGGTCGAGCGCACCCGCGAGAACGCGGCCCGGAACGGGTTTGCGAACGTGACCCCGCGCGCGCAGAACGCGGTCGAGGCGCTGCGCTCGTTCGACAAGGAGGGCCGCAAGTTCGACACCATCGTCCTCGACCCGCCCGCCTTCGCCAAGCGCAAGGAGGGACTCGAGGGCGCGCTGCGCGCGTACCGCGAAATCAACTACCGCGCGGTGCGGCTGCTCCAGCCCGGCGGCCTACTGGTGACCTGCTCCTGCTCGGGGAAGGTGACGCCCGAGCTCTTCGGCGAGGTGGTGGCCTGGGCTTCACAGGAAGCGAAGCGGCCGCTGCAGTTGCTGGAGAGGCGCGGCGCCTCGCGTGACCACCCGCCGCTCATCGGAGTCCCGGAGACGGACTACCTCAAAGCCTGGTTCCTGCTCGCTCCGTAAACCGCGGATCCGGTGGTGCGCACCAGAATCCTGATCGCCATCCTTGCCGCCGGCTGGCCAGGCGCCGCGCACGCAGCTGCGGAGGAGCCACGCGATTCCTCCTGGTACGGCTATCAGACGCTGCTGGTGGACGCCGCGGCGCTCACTGCCGGCGGGCTTGCCTGGTCACAGGCGGGAGAAGTCCATTCCGGGCGGTTCGGGTCGCCGACGATGATTCTGGCCACGGTCGCGGGTGCCGCGTACCTGGCCGGGCCGCCGCTGATCCATGTGCTGC
>JBGQLA010000470.1:0-3158 GCA_041499865.1 Deltaproteobacteria bacterium | reverse complement strand
CGGCCGGTCCCGGCTGCGCGAAGGAGAGGCGCCTGCCACGATCCTGGAATCCGCGCAGGTGGTGCAGGCCGCGCTGCGGGAAATCGGCGAGCCGGCGGTGCTGATCGGAAGCTCGCTTGGCGGCGCGCTCGCCTTGTCGGCCGCCGCGGCGCTCCCGGAACAGACGGTGGCCGTGGTGGGCCTGAACCCCGCCGGCGCGCCGCTTCTGGGCGCCGACCGCAAGACGGTGCTGGACGCCTATGGCGCCGGGGGAAGCGCCGCCGCCGGTCTTTCCAGCTTTCGCAGGCTCTACCAGCGTCCGCCTGCGCTGGCATGGTTCTTCGCCCGCGACCTCGGCCGGCACCTCGCGTCCGCGCCCGTGCAGCAGTTCGTGTCCGAGCTGGAAACGGACGTCCCGGGGATCGCCGCCGACGTCCTCGAAGCCATCGACAGGCCGGTCCTCATCCTCTGGGGCGAGGGCGATCGCATCCTGCCGCCGTCGAGCGTCGAGTACTTTCGCGCGCACTTGCGAAGGGGATCGGTGGAGGTCATCCCCGACTGCGGCCACCTGCCGGCGGTGGAGCAGGGCAGGATGGTCGCCGCCCGCATCGCGCTCTTCCTCGCCGGGCTCTGATGTACGCGCCGGCGCGGTGGCTCTCCGGGCCGAATCTGATGACCATCTTCGGCCCGCTCCTGCGGCCGGGGCCCCGGGTGCCGGTAAGGCGCGAGCGCTGGGAGCTGCCGGACGGCGACTTCGTCGACGTCGACCGCATGTCGGGCCCGCGCGACGCGCCGCTGCTCCTCTTGCTGCACGGCCTGGAAGGGTCCAGCTCCGCCCACTACATCCGCGGGATGCTCGCCGAGGCCCGCGCCCGCGGCTGGCGCGCGCTGGCCCTGAACTTCCGCGGATGCTCGGGGGACATGAACCGGCTGGTGCGCTCGTACCATTCGGGCGAGACGGGCGATCTGGACGAGCTGGTCCGGCGCGCCCGCGGGGAGGCAGACCGGATCGTGCTGGCCGGATGCTCGCTGGGCGGCAACGTGCTGGTGAAGTGGCTCGGAGAGCAGGGCGCTTCCGCTCCGCGCGAGATCAAGGCGGCGTCCGCGCTCTGCGTCCCCTTCGATCTGAGGCTGTCCGCGCAGACGCTCGATTCGCCGGGGTTCTGGCGCTGGGTGTACCGCACCCGCTTCCTCCGCACCCTGAAGCGCAAGTCTCTCGAGAAGCTGGCGAAGTTTCCCGGCGCCGCGGACGCGGAGAGCGTCCGCCGGGCCCGCACGCTGTTCGAGTTCGACGACGCGCTGACCGCCCGCGTGCACGGGTTCGAGGGTGCGCTGGACTACTACGCGCAGAGCTCGAGTGGCAGGTTCGTCGACCGCGTGCGGGTCCCGCTCCTGCTGCTCTCCGCGGCCGACGACCCGTTCATCCCGGCGGAATGCATCCCCCGGACCGACAACCCCTCGGTCACGACCGAAATCTCCGCGAAGGGCGGGCACCTCGGCTTCGTCGAGGGGCCCCCCTGGCGGCCTCGCTTCTACGCGGAGCGGCGCGCCATCGGTTTTCTTGCCGCACGTCTGGAAGCGCCGGAGCGGACAGATCGGTAGGCGGGCTCGCGCGTTCATCCGCGGTGGAGGTGCCGCATGCGCCGCACGTTCGCCCTGTTTGCCCTCGCTTTCGCTTCCCTCGCCGCCGCCACCGCCGCCGTTCTTCTCCGTCCGGCGGTCCCGAAGCCCTCGCCGCCCCCGCCCGCCGCGTCCGCAGCCGCCGGCATGCGAATGGGCGCGCTGCTCGACCGCCTCTACCTGCCGGAAGACCAGGAAGGCACGGCCTATCTCCAGATCGACCTGGCGGCCGACCCGGCGCCCGCGAGCAACGAGCGGGTGCCGGTCAACGCCGTGCTGATCCTCGATCGCTCCGGCTCCATGTCCGGGGTGAAGATCGTCCGCGCCCGCGAGGCCTCCCGCGCCCTGGTCCAGGCGCTCGGGCCGGAGGACCGGCTGGCGATCGTGGAGTTCTCCAGCTCCGCCTCGGTGCTCGTCGAATCCACGCCGGCCACGCCCCAGGCGCGCTCCCGCACGCTGGAAGCGATCCAGGCCATCGAGCCGATGGGCGGCACCAACATGAGCGCCGCCTTCGCGGCGGCCGCGCCGCAGCTCGCCCGCGGCGCCGCGCGAGGCCGCGTGAACAAGGTGTTCCTCGCTTCCGACGGGCAGGCCAACGAAGGCATCTCCGAGCGCGGCGCGCTTCTTCAGCTGGCGCGCCGGGAGCTGGCAGGCGCCACGCTCTCCAGCTTCGGCATCGGCGACGACTACGACGAGGATCTGATGTCGGCCCTCGCTGCGCAGGCGGGCGGGCGCGCCCGGTACATCGCTTCGCCGGAGATCCTTCCCGCCGCGTTCCGCGCGGAGCTGAACCGCGCCTCCTCGCTGGTGGCGCGCGACGTCCGGGTGCGCGTCAGCGGCCTCTCCGGCGCCTCGGTGCAGGGCGTGCTCGGCTTCGAGCCCGAGGGCGGCTGGGTGCGGCTGCCGGACTTCGCCGCTGGCGAGGAGCGGCGCCTCTTCGTCAAGCTCACCGTCCCGCGGGGCAAGGGGCTCCTGGATCTCGCTTCCATCGATCTTTCTTTCCAGGGCGCGAACGGGGCGCCGCAGCACGCTTCGGCCGTGGCGAAGGCAACCTTCACCGCGGACGCCTCGCTGCTCGGCCTCCCGGCCACCGCCGCATCCGCGGCCGGGGCGAAGGCGGAGATGGCGCAGCTTGCCGATCAGGCCGCGCGATTCCAGGAAAGAGGCGACCGCCAGGAGGCGCGCGCGCGGCTGGGAACGCTGAACCGCGTCGCCGCGCAGGCGGCGCTGGTGGTCCCTGCCAGCGCCGGCGAGATGAAGAGCGTGGCCGACAAGTATGAGCGCGGGGTGGCGGACATCGACTTCGCCGGGAGCGCCGCGAGCAAGAGGCTGAAGGAGAAGGCGTCCGACGCGCTGCGCGCGCCCGTCGAGGGGTGGTGAGGCCATGGACGTGCGCTTCGAGGACCATGCGTCGTTCCAGCGCTGCGCGGCGTGGTGCGCGGCCGGCGGCGCGGCGCTCGGCGTGACCGGCTCGCTCCCTCTCGCCGCCGCGGGAAGCGCGCTCGGACTGCTGGCCGTGAGGCACAAGGGCCGCCGGATCGCGGCGGCCTGCGCGTGTG
>JBGQLA010000469.1:0-3160 GCA_041499865.1 Deltaproteobacteria bacterium | reverse complement strand
CCCCGTCGATCTCGGCGCTCTCTTTCGCAGATTGGGAGTCGCGGTGCGCGGAGCATCCGTCGAGTTTGTCGATAGCGCGCCCCTTGCGCCAGTCCGCCACGCCATCACCAGGGACGGTGAGGTGGTCCGCTGATCGCCTTCATGCTCCGGTCGACGAAAGCCGGCGACCGGTGGCCGTGCGTGCTCTCGGCAGGCGGTCCCGCACCTGCCGACCTGCCAATGCGTGGGCCCGCCGGGACGCTTCACACCACGAACCAGCGTGGCAAGATGCGACGATGGTCCTACCCTCCGGCCAGTTGCCAGACCCGTCGGCGCAGGCTGCGCTCCGCCTCGTCCTCGAGGGGACGGCGAGCGAGATCGGCGAGGGCTTCTTCCGGGCGCTGGTGGAGAACCTCGCCCGCGTGCTCGGGACCCGCGGCGCCTGGGTCACCGAGTTCGACCCTCGGTCGCGTCGTCTTCGCGCACTGGCGTTCAAGATGGGCGAGGAGTGGGTGGAGGGCTTCGAGCAACCCGTGGACGGCACGCCGTGCCAGGTAGTCATCGACGGCCGCCGCCTCGTGCATTACCCGGACCGCGTTCTCGAGCTCTACCCGGGCTGGGTGCTGGCATGCAGCAGATCTGGACCGCGGAGCGGCTCCGACGGCGGTCCGGCTCTATTTGTCCCCCACGCGCGGGCGGCTATTCGCGGCGCTCCCCGAGCTGGAATTGCCCCGCGGCTTCCGACGAACCGAAGCGCGCCGTTGGGTCCAGCGCATCCCTTTGCAGCGCCTGAAGACGATCGTCGCGCGCAGGTTGGATGAGGCGTTGGCGGGAGCCAGCTGACGGAGAGCTGATGGACGGTTCCCTGATGCCAGGGCGCGATGATAAGCGAGTCAGGTGGCCGAAGATCTGATCATTCCGCGCGGAGGCCCATGGCGTCGTCCGCCCGCGAACTGCACGTGATCTTCGGCACCGGCCCCCTCGGACTCGCCGTAATGCGCGAACTGCGCTCGCAGAGCAGGCGTGTACGCCTGATCAATCGGTCTGGCCGCGTAGCCTTTGAGAAGGACCAGGACACGGATGTCCGCGGCGGCGATGCCAGCGACCCGAAGCTGACCCGGGAAGCATGCGAAGGCGCATCGGCGGTCTACCATTGTGTCGGACTGCCTTATCCGCAGTGGGCGGCTTTTCCTTCCATCGCTCGGGGCATCATCGAAGGCGCCGCCTCGGCCGGAGCCAGGCTTGTTTACGGCGACAACGTCTACGCCTATGGGCCGGTGCGCGGGCCTTTGCGCGAAGGCCTGCCGGAAACCGCCACGACGATCAAAGGCCGCATCCGCGCCGAGGTGGCGCGACTGATACTCGGCGCCCACGCAGCCGGCGGAGTGCAGGCGGCGATCGGTAGAGCTTCGGACTTCTTCGGCCCCGGCGTGACGGACAGCTCGATGCTCGGCACTCATGTGTTCGGTCGCCTCATCGCGGGGAAGCCGGCACAGGTTGTCGGCAACCCGGACAAGCTGCACAGCTACACGTTCATCGACGATTTCGGCCGCGCACTTGCCACGCTCGGTCAACGCGAGGGTGTGGTCGGCCAGATCTGGCACGTGCCCACCGCACCTGCGCGGACGACGCGCGAGATGGTGGCGTTGATCGCAGGCAAGTCGGCGAAGGTATCGGCTCTGCCGCGCTGGATGGTATCCATGGCCGGCCTGTTCGATGCCCAGGTGCGCGAGTTGAAAGAGATGCTGTACGAGTTCGAGGAGGACTTCGTCCTCGATTCTTCGCGATTCGAGCTGAGCTTCGGCGTCAAGCCCACGCCGCTGGAGCAGTCGCTGAGAGCGACGCTGGACTGGTATCGGGCGAGGTCCGCAAGCCTGCGACGGTGAGCGTCCGCAGGTCGGTCACTTTGACCAGATCTTGTCCAAAGCAGGGGGGACTCAGGTACCCTGGCGGCGGGGCAGCCCCCGTGTCCCGAAAGGGGGCAACGTGCGCGAGATACGACTGCCGGACACGGGTGCTTCGGGTTTGCGGACGCGCGTCGCGCACGAGGGAGGCTTCGACCTGGGGCCGCTGCCTTCCGTCCGGGCCTGGCTCGATCGCGTCCGCGACCGGCCGGACTTCACCCCCATCACGCAGCCATGACCACCGTCCGCCGGATCGAGGCGGGTGCGCGCATGAGCCAGGCCGTGGTGCACGAGGGCCGGTGTTCACCGCAGGGATCGTGGCCGGTGATCCGTTTCCCTCGCTGGCTGCGCAGACCGGGCAGGTGCTGGCGAGGATCGATCGCCTGCTGGCCGACGCCGGCAGCAGCCGCGCGCGGATCCTCAAGGCCAACATCTGGCTCGCTGACATCGGCGGCTTCGACGAGATGAACGCGGTCTGGGACGCCTGGGTCGTCAAGGGCAGCGCGCCGGCCCGGGCCACGGTCGAGGCGCGGCTCGCGGGCGACGGCGCGATCTACGTGTCCGGCGCGGTCGCGGAGTCAGGGAGAGGGACCGTCGATCTGCCTTCCGGCGACGCGCCGTCGCAGCCTTGACTCCATCTCCCCGCATTGGGCGCGATCAGTGCGAGGCGGTTCTGGCCGCGACCGCGGCGGCCCCCGCGGCGGCGCACTTGCCGTCGTTCTCGGCGAGATCACCCGACACGCCCAGCGCTCCGATCAGCTTTCCGTCGACCAGGAGCGGCACGCCGCCGTCGAGGGGAATCGCACCCTCGAGGCGCAGGACGCGAAGCCCCACCCCGCCTTTCTCCACCGCGTCCTGGAATGCCTTCGTCGGGCGCTTGTACAGCGCGGCCGAACGCGCCTTGTCGATCGCGACGCTCGCGCTGCCGTTCTGCGTGTTGTCCGCCTTCTCGTAATAGACGAGCGTGCCAGCCGGGTCGACGATCGCGATCGCCATCAGCCACTTGTTCTTCTGGGCCTCGGCGGACGCCGCCGCCGCCACCTTCTTTGCAACTTCGAGGCTGATCGTCGCGCCGATGGGGATGAGGTAATTGCTCGTCGGTGCAGCCGAAGTCGCTGCCGGCGCGGGCGTCTGGGTCGCTTGCGCAAACGCAGGTGCGATTCCCGCCGTGAGGGAAAGCAGGAAAGAGACTCCGAATCCAGCTCGCAAAGCCATGACGTGCCCCTTTGAAACCGGGCGAGCGCCCGGGCTGTACTGCGGACTCCATGGGATCTTTG
>JBGQLA010000468.1:0-3161 GCA_041499865.1 Deltaproteobacteria bacterium | reverse complement strand
GCGTGCCGCCGCGGAAAGAGCTGCTGCAGATCGAAGGCCGGGAGATCGCGATCTCGAATCCCGACAAGATCTTCTTCCCGCAGCGGGGCTACACCAAGCTGGACCTCGTCCGTTACTACCTCGCCGTCTCGGACGGCGCGCTGCGCGGCGCCGGCGGGCGCCCGATGGCGCTCAAGCGGTACGTGAACGGCGCGGAAGGAGAGTTCTTCTTCCAGAAGCGCGCCCCGGAAGCGCGGCCGCCCTGGGTGGAGACGGTGGAGCTGAAGTTCCCCTCCGGCCGCACCGCCCGGGAGGTGGTGCTCCGCGACGCCGCTCAGCTCGCCTGGATCGTCAACCTGGGCTGCATCGATCTGCACCCGCACCCCGTGCGCGCCGACGATCTCGATCATCCCGACGAGCTGCGCGTGGATCTCGATCCGGTGCCGGACGTGCCTTGGGCCCAGGTGCGCGAGGTGGCGCTGATCGCCCGCGAGGTGCTCCGCGAGCACGGCCTCGACGGGTGGCCGAAGACCTCGGGCTCGCGGGGCATCCACCTCAACGTGCGCATCGAGCGCCGCTGGACCTTTCCGGAGGTCCGCGCCGCCGCCCTTGCGCTCGCGCGGGAGGTGGAGCGTCGCGCCCCGCAACTCGCCACCAGCAAGTGGTGGAAGGAGGAGCGCCACGGCGTGTTCCTCGACTACAACCAGAACGCGAAGGATCGGACGGTCGCCTCGGCGTACTCGGTGCGCCCCACCCCCGACGCGCGCGTCTCCACGCCGCTCTCCTGGGACGAGGTGCCCTCCGTCGACCCGGCGGAGTTCACGCTGGCGACGGTGCCGGAGCGGTTCGCGCGCATCGGCGATCCGCACGCGGGGATCGACGCCCAGGCGGGTTCGCTGGCGCCGCTCCTGGAGCTCTCCGCGCGGCAGAAGGCGGGAGGGCAAGGCGATGCGCCCTGGCCGCCGCACTACGCGAAGCAGGAGGACGAGCCGCCGCGCGTGCAGCCCTCGAAGCGCCGCAAGCGCTGATCTATCGATCGTAGACCGGCGCCTTGCGCGATTTCCCCGGAAGCGCGGCGGATTGCGTCCGGCACGCGCCGTGAATCAGGCGCTCTCCGTCCTTTCCGGATCGGAGACCCAGATGAACAAGCTTCTTCTCGTCGCCCTGCTGCTCCCGGCGCAGGCGTTCGCCCAGGGGATGCTGCTGGAGCGCGGCATCGACGGCAAAAGCCCCCACCTGCGCGCCCTGGCCGAGCGCGTGCGCATCCGCATCGATCACCAGTACGCGCAGACCGTGCTCGAGCAGGAGTTCGAGAACGTCTCCGGCGAGCGGCTGGAAGGGCGTTACGTCCTGCGCACCGCCGGCGCCACGGTGGAGGGGTTCGCCTACTGGAACGGCGAGCAGAAGATCGTCGGCGAGGTCTTCGAGAAGCAGTCCGCGCGCGATCTCTACGGGAAGATCGTCGGGAAGGGCCGGGATCCGGGCTTGCTGGAGCAGACCGGCGAAGGTAGCTTCGCCTTCAACGTCTTTCCCATCGAGCCGCACGAGCGCAAGCGGGTGGAGATCCGCCTCGGCCAGCGGCTGCTCCGGAGCGGGCGGCGGCTGGAGTACCGGCTGACGCTGGCCGGGGGCGAGAGCGAGATCTCGGCGGAGATCGCCGACGAACATCCCATCCTGCGCATCGACTCGCCGAGCCACGCGCTGGAGCTGGAGCAGGCGGAGCCACGCCGCGCTCGCGTGCGTGCGCGGGCGAAGTCCGCCGGGGCCCGCGACCTGGTGCTGCAGGTGGAGGTGAACGCCGACCCCTGGCAGCCGGCGGTCGTGATCCACCGCGATCCCGGAGAGGATCCGTACCTCCTCCTGCAGCTCGCGGCGCCCGCGCGCCTCGAGCAGCGCGAGATCAGCGCCAAGGACGTGACGGTGGTGATCGATCGCTCCGGGAGCATGGCCGGCGCTCCGATGGAGCAGGCCTGCGCGGCGGCCGGGCTGGTGGTCGAACGGCTCCGCCCGGGCGATCGGGTCAACGTGATCGCCTTCGATCACGGCGTCGATGCCCTCTTCCGCAAGCCAGAGCCGGTGGAGGCGGGGCGCGAGAAGGCGCTGCAGTTCATCCGGCGCCTTCGCGCGGGAGGCGGGACCAACATCGCCCTCGCGCTGCGCGCCGCGCTGGAGGCGCAGCACCAAGGCCGCGAGCCGCACCTGGTGCTCTTCTTCACCGACGGGCAGTCGGACAGCGAAGCGGCATTGCGGGTCGCGCGCGCCGATCCGGGCGACGCCCGCGTGTTCACCCTCGGGCTCGGCGCCGGCGTGGAGCGGCCGCTCCTCTCCCGCCTCGCGGCGATGAAGCGCGGCAGGTTCACCTACGTCGAGAGCCCCGAGGCGATCGAGCAGCGCGTCGGGGGGTTGTTCGATCAGATCGAATCTCCCGCGCTGGTCGGGCTCTCCCTGGAGGCCAGGGGCGCGAGCCTCTCCGCGATCTATCCGCGCACCCTGCCGGACCTTTCCGCCGGCGACGACCTGGCGATCGCCGCGCGCGTCTCCGGAGCGCCGGGCGCGAAGCTCGACCTGGTGGTGCACGGCACGCTCGCCGGCCGCCAGGTCGCGTATCCGGTGACGACGACGCTGCCGGAGCGCGCCTCGCGGACGTGGGTGGCGCGCACCTGGGCGAAGTCGCGCATCGACGACGTGCTGGAGGAGATGGCCCTCACCCGCGATCCGCCGCCCGAGCTGCGGAACGAGGTGATCGAGCTGGGGATCGCCTACGACCTGGTGACGCCGTACACCTCCTTCCTGGCGGTGCCCGAGAGCGAGCTGACCGCCGGCGATTCGGCCACGCTCGCCGGCCTGCGCGAGCGCCGCGCGAAGGTGCTCGCCGCGAACGCCGACGCCGCCGCGCTCTCGCGGCGCTCGATGCCTCCCGGAGACCCGGTGCTGGCGGTGAACGCGCCCCGGGATGCGGTCCAGGTCACCGCCTGGTTCCCCTTCGGGCTGGTGAAGGACCTGCGCTGGGACGAGCGGCTGGAGAAATGGACGGTGCGCTTCCTGGTGCCGCTCGGCGTCGCCGACGGCGAGTACCAGGCGCAGGTGGTGATCGTGAAGCGCGACGGCACGGTGGAGCTGGCCAGCGCAGCCTACGTCATCGACAGCAAGGAGCCCGGATTCGAGGTGGAGATCGTCGGCGG
>JBGQLA010000467.1:0-3254 GCA_041499865.1 Deltaproteobacteria bacterium | reverse complement strand
GACCGGCATGGCCTTGCCGCGGAGGGTGTTCGAACGAGTCGTCGGTCTGGAGACTGATCAGATGCCCGGTGCCGATCCCGCCCTCCGCCCACGCCTGGATGTTTCCAGAGGAGCGCACCCGCAACGTGATCAAGGCGGCGGCGCACATCCGCTCGCTGCGCGCAGGAGAACCCGATCGGCGTCGTCGAACCCCTGGCTGCGCTCTCCGCCGCCAGCGTCTTGCTGCGAATGCGGTCGAACAGATCGTGCCCGCGCCGCCAGCGCGTGCGGTCGGGAATCATGTGCGCCAGCTCATCCAGGGTCTCGCAGTCGCTGCAGTGCGGGGCAAACAGCCGTATCAACCGATCCATGTCCTCGAGGATCCTGTCGCCATGCTTCATCGGGCCACCTCGGTGAGCGGCGAGAGCCGTGTATTCCGTTGCTAGGTCTGCCCATTTCAAGTGCACGCGGCTACGGCGAGACTCAAACAACCTCGCGCGCCAACGGAGCAGAACACTCCGGAATGAGTCGCGCGGACAGCTGGCGGTACCCCGGGTGTGGCCGCGGCGCGTCGCGAACCGCAGGGTCGCGACCCAACATCGTTCTGGTCGCAGGCCGGATCCTGGGACTCGCGGCGCGTGCGCGGGGCGTGTAGTGCCGCGGACGCACCCGGGCAGCGCCAGCGTCGCAGCACGCGCAAACCGGCCCCTCAGTTCGTCTTGACCGGCTCGAGCAGCTTCTGCTGGAAGAAGAGCGCGATCGCCGCGGTCGCGTAGTCCCGGTTCTCCTTCTTCTGGAACCCGTGCCCTTCGTTCATCCCCAAGAGGTACCAGACGTCCTTGCCGCGCCCGCGCACCGCCTTGACGATCTGCTCCGCCTCGCTGCGCGGCACCCGCGGGTCGTTGTAGCCCTGCTGCACGAACAGCTCCGCCTCGATCTTCTCCACGCTGAGCAGAGGCGAGATCCGCTCCTGCACGGCGCGAATCGCCGGATCCCGCTCGTCGCCATATTCGGCACGGCGTAGATCCCGCCGGTACGCCTGCGTGTTCTGCAGGAAGGTGACCAGATTGGAGATCCCGACCACGTCCACCGCGGCGCGGATGCGCTGGCCGTAGAAGGCGGCCGTAGCGAGCGTCATGTACCCGCCGTAGCTCCCGCCGTAGATGCCCACCCGCGAGGCGTCGAGATCGGGCTGCTGGGCGATGAAGTCGAGCGTGGCCGCGATGTCGGCCAGCGCCTGCTCGCGCTTCACGCCGTCGTCCGCCGCCAGATACGCCTTCCCGTAGCCGTCGGAGCCGCGCACGTTGGGCAACAGCACCGCCAGGCCCAGCTCGGAGGCGAGCAGTTGCACGAAAGAAGAGAACGTCGGGCGGCTCTGCGCTTCGGGTCCGCCGTGCCAGATCACCACCACCGGGAGCTTGCCCGGGGCGGCGCGCGGCTTGTAGAGGAACGCCGGCATGATCCCCGCGCCGCCTCCGGCGGGATACCGGACGAGCTGCGCGTCGACGAAGCCCGCCGGATCGAGGCCGCCGACCTCAGAGCGGGTCCAGCGGACCAGCCGCATCCCGCGCAGCTGCACCTGGTAGACGTCCGCGGGCTGGGTGGCGGTCTGGAACGTCACCGCGAGGAGATCGGCGCGGCGGTGCGGGAACTCCAGGTTCCCGATCACCGCGTTCCCCGGGAGCGCGATCAGCTCCGTGCGGCCCTGGCGGTTGCGCAGGTACAGCCGCGAGGCGCCGTCCTCGTTCACCGCGAAGGCGATGCGCGACCCGTCGTCCGCCACCGCCACCTCCTCCACGTTCCACTTCAGATCGGCGGTGAGCGGCGTGTGCGCACCCTTCGCGTCCAGCAGGTAGAGCTGGTTGAAGTTGCTCCAGCGATCCGTCACCAGATAGACGCCCTTGCCGTCGGCGGTGAAGCGGGCGGCCGCGACGCTCGCCTTCCCTTCCTTGGGCGTGAGCTGCGTCAGCTTCCCGGACTCGACCTCCAGCGCGTACAGGTCCGCGTCCTGGATGCTGCGCTCCTGCGCGATCAGCAGGCGCCGCCCGTCCGGAGAAAACTCCACCGGCGACCAGGTCCCGTCGGCCGTGGTGACCCGTCGCGCTTCCTTCGGCGAGGCCGTCTCCGCGACGTAGACGTCCGTGTCCTTCCCGTTGCGCTGGGTCCCGGAGAACGCGAGCCGCTTGCCGTCGCGCGAGACCGTGAGGTCGCCGTGGCGGCTCTTTCCGTCGGTGAGCAGCTCGGACCTGCCGCTGTGGCGATCGAGGCGGAAGAGCTGGAAGAACTCGCCTCCTCCCTTGTCCTGGAGGTACCAGACCGTCTGCGGATCGCCCGGCTGGAAGCGCGCGCGGGTGACCGGCTCGTCCCCAAAAGATATCTGCGTCCGCATGCCCAACGGCATCTCCACCACGTGGAGCTGCGAGGTGGAGGCGAAGCGGGTCGAGACCAGCAGCGTGCTCCCGTCCTCGGACACGTCCGCCAGCGCCGCCGCGCGCGCGTTCAGGTACTGCCCGGTGCGGGCCCTCAGCTCCGCTGGCAGCGGCGGAAGGCCGCTCGAGACCAACGAGGGAACGGAGGGCACGGGCTGCATCCCCTCGACCGTGGAGGGCGCGGTCTCGGGCGCGGCGGCGAGCAGGAGGGCAAGGATGGGAACCAGCATGGTGTTCAGCTCCAGCGGTAACGGAGGAGGACGGGCTGCGGCTGCTCGACGACGAGCGCGGCGCGGTACGGGTCGCCGACGCCGAGCGGGTGCACGGAGTACCGCTGCGCGGCATCGGCGATGCCCTTCGCCCAGAGCAGGCGCGGCGGCTCGAGCGCGATCTCGTAAGACCGGGTCGAGCGCGACAGCCCTTCGCCGGTCACCTTGAGGAACGCCTCCTTGCACGTCCAGAGGCGAAAGAAGGCGTCCGCCCGGCGGTCGGCGTCCGCCTCCGCGAACAGGCGCTCGATCTCGCCTGGCGCGTAGAAGCGCCGCGCGATCGCGTCGCTGCGCCGCGCTCGGGGCAACTCGACGTCCACTCCCACCTCGACCCGGGCCAGCGCGATCACCGCCAGCGCGCCGGAGTGGCTGATGTTGAACAGGAGCGGCGCGTTGCGGACGTACGGCTTGCCGTGGAGCCCGTACCCGAATTGCACCTCCGAGGGCAGACATCCCAGCGCGCGGCCCAGGACTTCGCGCAGGATTCCGCGCGCCGCGCCCCAGCGCGAGCGCAGGGCGTCGGTGGCGAAGCTCTGGAACCGGGTTTCCTCGCGGGGAGAAAAGCTGGCCCGCAGCG
>JBGQLA010000466.1:0-3324 GCA_041499865.1 Deltaproteobacteria bacterium | reverse complement strand
GGCCTGGAGAAGAAGAACCGGCGGATGAACGAGAAGGAGAAGGAGATCGTCGCCTACCACGAGTCCGGGCACGCGGTGGTCTCCACCCTCTGCGCCCACTCCGAGCCGGTGCACAAGATCTCCATCATTCCCCGCGGCCTGGCGGCGCTCGGCTACACCATGCAGCTTCCGCTCGAGGACCGCTATCTCATGTCCCGCGAGGAGCTGCTCGACAAGATGGCGGGGCTGATGGGCGGGCGCGCGGCGGAGGAGGTGGTGGTCGGGTCCATCTCCACCGGCGCTTCCAACGACTTCAAGCAGGCCACCGAGATCGCGCGCCTGATGGTGACCGAGTACGGGATGAGCGAGGCGCTCGGCCCGGTGAGCTACGCAGAGCGCGGCCGCTCGCCGTTCCTCCGGAGCGCCGACGGGATGGCGGGGATGACCGACAAGTCGTACAGCGAGCGCACCCAGCGCCGGATCGATCAGGAGGTCAGCCGCCTGGTCGAGGAGGCGATGGGGCGGGCGCGCGACCTGGTGATCCGGCACCGCGAGGCGCTGGGCCGGGTGGCGGCCCGCCTGCTCCAGACGGAAGTGATTGAGGGGGACGAGCTGCGGCGGATCCTCACCGAGTCCGGCGCGTTGCCCCTGGAGAAGAAGGGGCCCGGAGCGGAAGTGGAACGCGAAGAGCGCGAGACGGCGTAAGTCGTTACCGTTCCGGGGGGAACCGGATGTCGTCGCTCAGGATCGGCCGATCGCACAAGGCGCGCAAGGCGCTGTTCACGCGGGGTATCCGCCGCGGTTTCCTCACCGTCGAGGAGATCGACGAGGCCTTGCCTCCGGGCAGCCTCACCGACGCCGAGCGATGGCTGCTCTACTATTCGCTGCACGCCTCCCGGGTGGAAGTGCTCGACCGCGTGGGCAAGCGGGTGGAGCTCGAGGATCTGCGCTCCTCCCGCGACGAGCTGCAGGGCGTTCCCGAGCCGCACTGAAACCGCTCCGCAATCAAACCTGCTTGACGCCTCCTCCCCGGCGGTTAGGTTGACGTTTCGATGCGGGCTGCGCGCGAAAACATTTCGCGTGCCAACGCGTCGAAATAGACGGGCGCCATCGCTGTTCTCTCCGGCGACCGCTCTCTCGGAGGTTTCATGCACCGCCGCTTCACCGTTCTCGTTGCACTCGGTTCCGGCGCGCTCGCCGCCGTGGTCGCCCTGCCGCTGGTCTCCTCTTCCCAGCGGCGGGTCGCCGACAGCTCGCTGCTCGCGGCCGACGCCCAGGCGGCCTCGGCCGCCCCGAGCACCGCGGAGGCGGTGAAGCAGGTCGGGCCCATGCCCTCGCTCGCCCCTCTGGTGAAGCAGCTCCGGCCGGTGGTGGTGAACATCAACTCCCGGATCAAGCCCCGCGGCAACCCGCGCGTCTCGCAGCGGCTTCCGCAGGGCCATCCGCGTCTCCGCCAACAGCCCCCCCCGGACGGCGACGACAGCAACAACGACGACGAGGACTCGCAGGACCCGATGGAGCGCTTCTTCCGCTACTTCGGCCAGCCCTCGCCGAACGAGCAGGAGCGCCACGGCCTCGGCTCCGGCTTCCTGATCGGCGACGGGATGGTGCTCACCAACAACCACGTGGTCGAGGTGCAGGACGAGTCGCGCCCCGGGCGGTTCCGCCCGATGGACGAGATCAAGGTGATCACGGACGAGACCGCGCCGGGCGGCGCGCGCGAGTTCTCCGCCAAGGTGATCGGCAACGACCCCAAGAGCGACGTGGCGGTGCTGAAGATCGAAGGCAAGGACGTCGACAAGCTGAAGTACGCCGCGCTCGGCGACTCGGACGCGCTCGAGGTGGGCGACTACGTGCTCGCCATCGGCGAGCCCTTCGGCCTGCAGGCGAGCGTCACCTCCGGGATCATCAGCGCGAAGGAGCGGACCCAGTTCGGCGGCCCCTACTCCGACTATCTGCAGACCGACGCGTCGATCAACCCGGGCAACTCCGGCGGGCCGCTCTTCAACATGAAGGGAGAGGTGGTGGGGATCAACGCCGCCATCATCAGCGGCGCGAACACCATCGGGTTCGCCATCCCCATCAACGTGGTGAAGCAGATCCTCCCGCAGCTCAAGCAGACCGGCCACGTCTCGCGCGGGTTCCTCGGGGTGCAGCCGCAGGCCATCACCGCCGACATGGTGGACAACCTCGGGCTCAGGACCACCAAGGGCGCGCTGCTCGCCGACGTGGTGAAGGACAGCCCGGCCGACAAGGCCGGCCTGAAGCCCGGCGACGTAGTGGTGGGCCTGAACGGAAAGCCGGTCACGGACAACAACCAGCTCACCCGCGACGTCGGCGTGATTCCGCCGGGCAACAGCGTCAAGCTGGAGGTGATCCGGGAAGGGAAGTCGCGCACCGTGGAGGCGAAGCTGGCGGAGCGTCCCGACGAGCAGGAGCCGACCGGACGGAGCCAGAAGCGCAGCGGCGAGGAGAAGGAGCAGGGCGACCTGCTCGGCCTCTCCGTGCAGGACCTGACGCCGCAGCTCGCCCGCAGGGCGCAGGTGGAGGCGTCCACCAAGGGCGCGGTGATCGTGGACGTGGGGCAGGACTCGCCCGCGTCGGATGCCGGGCTCGAGCCGGGCGACGTGGTGGTCGAGGTCAACCGGCGCGTCGTCGCCTCCGCTGCGGATTACCGCAACGCGGTCAAGGGCGTGAAGAAGGGCGACACGGCCCTGCTCCGGGTGAAGCACGGCCAGGCAACGCAGTACGTTCCGGTCCGCGTGAAATAGAGCTGTTTGCAGGAAGGACGCCGCCGCGGATCAGGCGACGGCTTTGCGCGCCGGCTGCGGACCGACGCGCGGCGGCAGTCCGCGGAACCGCGACGGCGGCGGCGGCGAGCGATGCTCTTCCTGCTGCCGTTGGCCCGGCGTGCGGCCCTCGGGGCTTTCCGGCAGGACCGGCTTCCGTTCCTGCGCATTGTCGAACGGCACCCAAGGCACCGCCGATCTGTTTCCCGGCGCGGAGTACCGGTTGGTCGGCCCGTGGCGCGTAGCGGTCGGCGTCCGCGGCGCTCCGTGCGCGATCACCGCGGCCTGCAGCAGCGCCAGCGCGAGCGCCAGGGCGGCGAGTCCCGAGGTCAGCACGGCGCCCAGGTGGGGCTTCATGGTTTCAATCTAAGACGCTCTTATCCGGGGCGCGACCGTCCGCGGCCTGCTTTCTTGACGGAGTGCGGGCCCGCACCTAGGGTGCAGCCATCCAGCCAAGCCGGAGCGTCGCGCGGATGTCCAGCCGGACCGACAAAGTACAACCTGCGCTCAAGCCGGCCGCTGCGGTGGGAAGGTTCGACAAGGCGTTTCCGGTGTT
>JBGQLA010000465.1:0-3340 GCA_041499865.1 Deltaproteobacteria bacterium | reverse complement strand
GCGGCGCTCGCCGCCGAGCGCAGCTCGGGAATCCGCGCGGCGCGCAGGTAGCGCACGTGTCCGGCGAAGAGCTCGTCCGCCCCGTCGCCGGTGAGCACCACGCCGTCCATCGCCCGGAGCAACCCCGCCATCGCCAGCAGCGCCGGATCGGCGAAAGGCTCGCCGGCGGCGGCGAGAAGCGCTGGCAGATCCTCCTCCGGGCGGTGAACGATCTCCAGCTCGTGGTGCTCGGTGCGGAACCGGTGCGCGATCCGGCGGGCCAGCTCCAGCTCGTCGTCGCTGCCCGCGGCATACGTGCGCACCCGGCCCGAGAGCCGGGTCATCAGCGCGACCAGCGCGCTCGAATCCAGCCCTCCGGAGAGCAGGGTCCCGGGATTGCCGGCCAGCCGTCGCCGGACCGCTTCCTCCAGCCGCGCCCGGACCGCGATGCGCGAGGGCTTGCGGCCGGAACCCGGGACCGGCGTCTCGAACCAGCGGCGCAGCTCCGCGCCCTTCGCGCCGAACGAGAGAAGATGTCCGGGCGGCACCTTGCGCACGGCGCTCCAGGCGGTGGCGGGGGCCGGGATGTAGCCGAGCTCCAGATAGTCGGAGAGCGCACCCCGCTCGAGCTGCCCGCGCGGGGCCGCTTTCGGGGCCCGGGTGCCGAACCAGATCTCGCTCCCCGCGGCGCAGTAGTAGAGCGGCTTCGCGCCCAGCGCATCGCGGGCGAGGATCAGCGACCGCGACGCCTCCTCCCAGATCGCCAGCGCGAATCCCCCGCGCAGCCGCGGCAGCGCCTCCTGCGCGTGTTCGGCCCACAGCCGCCGCACTTCCTCCGGGGCGGGATCGCCTTCGAGCACCAGCCCCTCGGAGAGGCCGCGCGAGAGATCGACATGGCCGTTCACGCGCTGGGGCCTTCCGGGTGCCGCGCGTGCGTCGTGTGCGCCTGCCGTCCCGCCGGGCTGGACAGGCGCCCGTCGGCGGGGCGGCGCAGGCGCGCGGTCATTCCGTGCGCGGGAAGGGGGGCGCCGCAGCGCGGGCAGGCCGCGAGCTTGAGGTTGCGCACCATCCGCCCGCAGGAGCCGCAGAACCGCGTCAGGTACAGGTACCCGACCGTGACGACGGCGACCGCCAGGACCAGCGCGACGCGAAAGCCGAACGAGGCGTGCGCGAGCAGGCCCCGCCTCGCCGCCGAGCCTACCAGCGCGAACCCCAGGCCGAGCAGCGTCACCCGCAAGGCGAGCCGCTTCAGCCCCGAGGGCGCGCGGCCGCGGGCGAGGAACCACAACCAGAGCGCCGCGAGCACGGCGCCGATGGCCAGCCAGAGCGACTGCACGCGCCCCGTTTAGGCACGCTGCGGGGGGAACGCAAACTTAATCCCACGGCAGCGCGCGAACCCTCGCGGCGCTGCGGGACAGCCGGCGCGACCCCGCGCCGTGCCAGTCCCCACGGCAGCGCGCGAACCCTCGCGGCGCTGCGGCTAGAACAATCGCGCGCGCAATCGCCGCAGCCGCGACAACCGACGCCGGTTCTTCCGTTTCATCCCCGCCCCTCCCGCGCCTCGCCCGCGGCGATGCGCCGTTCGCAGAATTGCACCAGGACCTCCGCCACCCGCTCCGCGGCGTGGCCATCCCAAAGCTCCGGGATGCGCCCTTTCTTCGCGCGGCCCGCCAGCACCTCGCACGCGGCGGCGACCGCCTTCGCTGGATCGGTGCCCACCAGTTGGTTCGTCCCCACCTCCACCGTCACGGGCCGCTCGGTGTTCTCGCGCAACGTCAGGCAGGGCACGCCGAGCGCGGTGGTCTCCTCCTGGATCCCGCCGGAGTCGGTCATCACCAGGCGGGCAGAGGCGGTGAGCGCGAGGAAGTCGAGGTACCCGAGCGGCTCGACCAGCTTGAGGTCCTTCGCCTCGAAGCCCGCCGGCAGCCGCGCACGCGTGCGCGGGTGGATGGGAAAGACGACCGGGATCCGGGCCGCCACCTGGCCGAGCGCCGAGAGGAGCCGGGAGAGCGCCTGCGGATCGTCGACGTTCGCCGGCCGGTGCAACGTGGCGAGCGCGTACTCGCGGCCCGACAGCTCCAGCCGGGCATGGATCCGGCTCTCCCGGGCGCGCGGCAAGGCCGCCCGCAGCGAGTCGATCATCACGTTCCCGACGAAGTGCACCCGCGAGGGCTCGATGCCCTCGGCGCGGAGGTTCTCGTCGCCGTCGCGGGAAGGGGTGAAGAGCAGATCGGAGAGACGGTCGGTGAGGACGCGGTTGATCTCCTCCGGCATCCTCCAGTCGCGCGAGCGCAGGCCGGCCTCGACGTGGGCGACGGGAAACCCGAGCTTCGCCGCCACCAGCGCCACCGCGATGGTGCTGTTCACGTCGCCCGCCACCACCACCATGTCGGGCTGCTCCCGCTCGAGGACCGGCTCGATCTCGGTCATCACCTTCGCGGTCTGCTGGGCGTGCGAGCCGCTGCCCACGCCGAGGTGGACGTCCGGATCCGGCATCCCCAGGTCCTGGAAGAAGACGTCGGACATCTTCGCGTCGTAGTGCTGCCCCGTATGCACCAGCACCTGCGTCATGCCGGCGCGCTTGCGCAGCTGCGCCAGGATGGGCGCCACCTTCATGAAGTTGGGACGGGCGCCGACGGCGTGGAGGATCTTCACCCGGCTACCGTGCGCACGGCCGCCCGGCGCCGCAACTTGCGCTGTCCTACAGAGGACGCTAGGACCTGCGCCGGTGAACGATTCTTCCTTGATCCACTACGAGGTGGAGCCGAACTACGACGGCTGGACCCTGGCCGCGTACGTGGCGGAGAAGCTGAAGCGGCCGCTTCCGCCCGACCGGCTGGAACGCCTGCTGCGCGGCCGTTCGCTGGTCCACGGCGAGCAGGAGCTGCTGCCGGAAACGAGGGTGTGGCCGGGACTGCGCTTTGCCCTGCGGAAGCGGAGCCCGGGGGATTCCGGCGAGCCGCCGGAGCTTCCCGTCATCTACCAGGACGATGCGCTGCTGGTGGTGGACAAGCCGGCGGGCCTTGCCCTCCACCCCACGGCGCGCTACCACGTCACCACCCTCACCTGGGCGCTGGCGCAGCGCCACCGCAACGCCAAAGGCGACAAGCCCGACCCGGCGCACCGGCTCGATCGCGAGACCAGCGGGCTGGTCGCCTGCGGCCGCTCGCCGGTCCATACGCGGCGGCTCAAGGCAGCGTTCGCGGGCCGGCAGGTGGCCAAAGCGTACCTGGCGGTGGTGGAAGGGTCTCCGCCGGAGGACCGCTTCCAGATCGACCTGCCGCTCGTGGTCGGCGGCGGCCGCGTGAAGGTGAAGGCGCGGGTGGATCCCGCGGGCGCGGCCTCGCTCACCGCGTGCGAG
>JBGQLA010000464.1:0-3353 GCA_041499865.1 Deltaproteobacteria bacterium | reverse complement strand
GAGGGTCGCGCAATCGGGCGGCGCGGTGCACCACGTGCGCGCGGGGGAGACCCTCTGGCGCATCTCGAAGACGTATCAGGTGCCCCTGGAGGTCATGCTCCGCGAGAACGCGCTCGCGGATCCCACGCAGCTCGCGGCGGGGACCACCCTGTGGATTCCGGGCGCCGCGCACGAGCTCCGCGTGCCGCCTGCCGAGTCGATGGCCGCGGCCAGGGTCGGTCCTCCGCGGCGCCATTCCCCCTCGTCGATTCCCCGGGCAGGAGGGCACTCGCTGGATCCGGCGGCGCGCGGCGAGGCGCTCGCCTGGCCCGCGCCGGGCGTGCTCATCTCCGGGTTCGGAACGCGCGACCGCGACAACCACTTCGGGATCGACCTCGCCTGCCCCGAAGGCACGCCGATCCGGGCGGCGGACGACGGCGTGGTGCTCTTTTCCGGGGAGCAGCGCGGCTACGGCAACCTGATCCTGGTGGCGCACGACCGCGACGTGGTCACGGTCTACGCGCACAATGCGCGCAACCTGGTCTCCCAGGGCGAGAAGGTCGAGCGCGGCGAGGAGATCGGGCGGGTGGGCCGCACCGGCAATGCCACCGGGCCGCATCTTCACTTCGAGGTCCGCGTCGGCACGCAACCCCGGGACCCCTTGGGCTTCCTCCGCTGACCTCCGCACTTTTCCTTGCCCCCGACGCGATGCGTTGCTACCAACGGATACGGGCTACGGCTTCGGCCGTTCCCGGCGGCCGCCGGTCCCAACCCCCCCATGGGACCGGCGGCCGGTTTTTTGCGAGGATGCCGCCCATGCCCTCCCTGGACCATGCCCGCGCGCTCATCCGCGACGTCCCCGATTTCCCGCAGCCCGGAATCCTCTTCAAGGACATCACCCCGGTTCTGGCCGATCCCAGGGCCCTGCAGAGCGTGCTGGACGCGCTGGAGGAGCGGCTGCGCGGTGGGGGATTCGATCGCATCGTGGCCATCGAGTCGCGCGGGTTCGTCTTCGGGGCGGCGCTCGCCGACCGGCTGAAGCTCGGGTTCTCGCCGATCCGCAAGCTGGGGAAGCTGCCGTACAAGACGGATCGCGTGGAGTACGCGCTGGAGTACGGCACGGGCGTGCTCGAGGCGCACGTGGACGCGGTGCGGCCCGGCGAGAAGGTTGCGGTGATCGACGATCTCCTCGCGACCGGCGGGACGGCCTGGGGAGCGGCGCAGTTGGTGCAGAAGCAGCACGGCTCGGTGGGGGCGTTCCTCTTCGTGGTCGAGCTGACGTTCCTCAAGGGAAGGCAGCGCCTCGCCGGCACCGGAGGACCGGTGGACGCGCTGATCTCGTACTGAGCGGCTGCCGGTCGAACCTACCAGATCCATTCCTGGCGACGGGCGATCGCGCCTCGAGCCCGCTCGGATTCCGGCGCAGGGCGGCGGGAAGCTCCGCCCTGCGCCGCGTGTTTGCATCCGTTCGCGCTAACGCAGCCCGCCCGACGCAAGAAGCTGCTCGCCAGTCAGCCACCCCGAGTCCGAGCTGGCCAGGAAGACCGCGACGGACGCGATGTCGCCCACCTGCCCGATGCGGCCCAGCGAAGCCTGGGCGACCAGCGCCTTCTCGAAGTCAGAGCCGATGAAACCCGCGGCGTGCGTGCCTTCGGTCTCGACCATTCCGGGGTTGATGGAGTTGACCCGGATCTTCTTCGGCCCGAGTTCCCTGGCGAGCACGCCGGTGATCCCGTCGATCGCGGCCTTGGTGCCGGTGTAGACCGCGCTGTTCGGAGGCGTGATGCGGCTGACGCCCGAGCCGATATTGATGATGCTGGCCCCTTCGCCCAGGTACTTCGCTGCCGCCTGCGTGGTCAGGAGCAGGCCGAGCACGTTGACGTTGAAGAGCTTGTGGAACGACTCCTCGGTCACGTCCGTGAGCGGCGCGAACTCGTAAACGCCGGAGTTGTTCACAAGGATGTCGAGCCTGCCGTAGTTCTTGATGGCAGCGGCGATGATCCCCTTCGCTTCCGCGGCCTTCGAGACGTCTCCGCCCACAGCGACCGCCCTGCCTCCGGCGGCATTGATGGACGCGACCACGCTCTCTGCGCCGGTCTTGCTGGATGCGTAATTGACGACGACCGATGCGCCCTCCGCAGCCAGTGACTTGGCGATGGCAGCGCCGATGCCCTTCGATGCGCCGGTCACCACTGCGACCTTGCCTGCGAGCTTGCCCATGGGGTGTTCCTTTCCGAGCGGATTGTGATCGAACCCAGGAGTTGATGCTTCTGTAGTTCGGAAGATTCGAACTATTGAACGAACCCCCTCCCGTGGCTAGAATGAGAGCCATGAGGCCGCTCTTCCACCCCTCGATCGACGAGATCACCGTCGAGGCGATCCTCCACGCTCTCGCCGATCCGGTGCGGGTGGCCATCTATGCCGAGATCGTCGGCTCGGGCTGTTCGCGGAGCTGCTCGAGCCTCCTGGACAGCAGCGAGAAGGCCGTCCCCAAATCGACGCTCTCGCAGCACTTCAAGGTGCTCAGGGAGGCCGGCCTGATCCGCAGCGAACGCCGCGGCGTCGAAATGCAGAATTCGTCTCGCTGCGCGGAGATCGAGCGGCGCTTTCCAGGCCTGATCCCTGCCATCCTGGGCGCCCACAAGTCGCAGCAAGCAGCAGGGTCGCGACGGGGTCAGGGGGGCGAGCGCAAGCGGCTCGCCCGGGCTGCACGCAGCTAGTCGCGGGCGCGGAAGGCTTGGCGAGCACGTTCGAGCTACGCTCCACCTCGACGGGCCCGTGGACGTCAGTTAAGGTGCCGTTTTGGCTTAGGGCGCCCATAGCTCAGGTGGAAAGAGCAGCGGTTTCCTAAACCGCAGGCCACAGGTTCGAGTCCTGTTGGGCGCACCACCTCCAACCGCACGGGAGAGCTGGGCTTTTCGCTGGTGGTCTGCGGCCCGTTGCCGTTGACCGTAACCCTGACCGTAACCTTGGGCGGGGGCTCCCAGGCCAGGTGCTTGAGCAGCAGGATGTCCCTGCAGCAGGCCGGCCACTCCAATCGGGTGCGGCGGTAACCGTCGCGCGCCTCCTTCAAGCCCGCGTGGGTGAACCGCTTGACCCGCTGCTCGTCCGCGCCGAACCCGATCAGCAGGCTCAGGAAGGTGGAGCGGTTCACGTACTGATTCACCTTCCTCGGGAGACCGAGCAGCTTGACGTCCCGGTACCATCGCTTGAGCAGCGCTCCGTTGTCCAAGTGCGTATTCCGGCCATCGTGAGCGCTGAGATCGCCGCATCGTGATCGCGCAGATCGGCATCGTGATCGGAGCGTAGCGACGCTGGCGGTTCACTTGTCGGTGGCGGAGTCCTCCTTTCGTCGCGAGGGGCCTTTTAGCGCG
>JBGQLA010000463.1:0-3371 GCA_041499865.1 Deltaproteobacteria bacterium | reverse complement strand
GAAGCGCAGCAGCCCCGCCTGGAGGATGCCTTTGTCCGTGACCAGCAGCGGCCTGGAAGCGCCCGCGCGCTGGAGCTCCCCCGGCAGTTCCTTGATCGCGCCCCTCCCGTAGACGATCCGGGTGGGGAAGCTCATCACGCTCGCCATGTGCGTCCTCTCAGATGATCTCGAAGTACCGCTCGAGCTCCCACTTCGTCACCGCGCTCTCGAACTGCCTGCACTCCCACTCGCGGGTCCGCACGTAATGGTCGACGAACGTCTCGCCGAGCAGCTCTCTCGCCTCCTTGGATGCCGACAGCGCCGCGGTCGCTTCGCGCAACGTCGAAGGAAGCGGCGGCGCCTTCGCGTCGTAGCCGTTGCCCTGCGTTTCGGCGGGCAGCGGCAACTCGTGCTCGATGCCGTAGAGCCCGCTCGCGATCGAGGCGGCCATGGCGATGTACGGGTTCATGTCGGCGGCGGCGAATCGGTATTCGACGCGCGTCGCGGTCGGCGACCCCGGGATGACGCGGAGCGCGGTGGTGCGGTTCTCCACGCCCCAGGTGGCCATGATCGGCGACCAGGCGCCGCGCACCATCCGCTTGTAGGAGTTGATCGTCGGCGCGATCAGCGCCGTGAACGCCGGCATCAGCGCCACCTGCCCTGCCACGTAGTGCTGCAGGGTCTTGCTCATCCCGCTCGGTCCGCGCGGATCGTGGAACGCCGGCTGCCCGGAGAGCGACCAGAGCGACTGGTGCAGGTGCCCGCTGCATCCCGGCAATTCCTTGTTCCACTTCGCCATGAAGCAGGGCATGACGCCGTGGCGCGCGCAGATCTCCTTGGTGGCGGTCTTGAAGAGCGCCGCCTTGTCGGCGGCGCGCAACAGCGCGTCGTAGCGGAGGGCGGCTTCGTAGACGCCTGGCCCCGTCTCGGTGTGGAAGCCTTCCACCTCGATGTCGAACGCTCCCAGCTTGTCCTGGAGGTCGTGCACGAGCGGCGCATTCTCCGAGGCGCGCAGCCAGGAGTACCCGAACATGCCGGGCGAGAGCGGCAGAAGGCCCGTGTACCCCTTCGCCCGCACCGACTCCGGCGTCTCCTTGAAGAGAAAGAACTCGTACTCGCACGAGCACTTCACGGTGAAGCCGAGCGCGCGCGCCTTCTGCTCGACTTTTTGCAGGATCCCGCGCGGCGAGACCGGCACGTCGAAGTCCAGGAGGAACGCCGCCGTCCCCTCCTCCCAGGGAATCCGCCGGTAGGTGGAGAGATCGACCGTCGCGTGGATGTCGGGGTACCCGGTGTGCCATCCCGTCACGGAGACGTTGTCGTACAGCACGTCCCCGCTGTCCCACCCGAAGACGACGTCGCAGAACCCGAGGCCGCTCTCCGCCACCCCCCAGAACTTGTCCAGGGACACGTACTTCCCCCGCAGCACGCCGTCGATGTCGAAGCCGCCCAGCTTCACCTTGCGGACCCCGTGCTTGCCGAAGTCCTCGCGCAGACGGTCGATCTGCGCGGTCCGCGATTTGGCCGTCTCCATGCGACAGGAGCGTGGGGGTAGCGGCGCTGCGCGTCAAGGCCGACCGGGTTAGATTTGTGCCGACCCTGGAGGGGGCCGTGTCGACTGCGCGACTTCTCATCGTCCAGACCGGCAGCACCGTGCTGCACGGGGACTACCCGCGCTGGTTCGAGCGGGCGCTCGGGTTCGAGATGCCGGTGGTCCGGGCGCACGCGGGGGAGCTCCTTGGACCGGCGCTGGACCGCCTGCGGCCGCAGGGAATCATCGTCACCGGATCGCCGCTCAGCGTGGTCGAGCTGACGACCTGGATGGAGCAGCTCGGCGACGATCTGCTCCGGGTCGGGGCTCGCGGCACCCCCGTGCTCGGCGTCTGCTTCGGCCACCAGCTGCTGGCGCGCGCGGCGGGTGGCGAGGTGGTGGTGAATCCGCGCGGGCGGGAGATCGGGACCGTGCGCGTCCAGCTGACGGCGGCGGGCCGCAAGGACCCGCTGTTTGCCTGGGCGCACGCGGACGAAATCGAGGTGCAGGCGACGCACATGGACGCCGTCGATCCGCTCCCGGCCCGGGCCACCGTCCTTGCCTCGAACGAGAACACCTCCGCGCAGGCGCTCCGGCTCTCGGACACCGTTGCCGCGGTCCAGTTCCATCCCGAGCTGTGGGCGGAGGGATTGCGGGACCTGATCTTCTCGCGGCGGGAGAAGATCGCCGCCGAGGGGGGCGACCCGGACGCGATCGCCGCGCAGGTGCGGGAAGTCGATGCGGGCAAGATCCTGCAGGCATTCGCGGCGCAAGCCAGCGGCAAGTAATTCCCCGGATTCCCGATGCAACCCTGGAAACTCCGCCCGCTGTTGCACGACGCGGGATACCTCCATCCGCACGCGTGTTTTGTCTGCCAGAAGTCTTTCAAGCGGTACATCGCTCCGCCGCCCGCATCACCTCGCAAGTGCCCGCAATGCGGTGGCCCCGTCGTCGCGCTCAACAGAGAATTCAAACCGCCGCCTTCGGACGAAGCGGTTGTCCAGAGTGCGGAAGTCCCAGTCGGAGAAGAAGAGGATCTCGAAGAGGCGTGCACGCAGCTCCGCTCGAACGAAGAGGGACTCCTACTGCTATGTCGCGTCGGAGTGGCGGCTTTCGGTCGGAGCGCCCGTAATCCTCCTCGAGACGATCACTGACGGTCGAGTTGGCGACCGGTAGTCACGAAACGGTCACATCAGCAGGCCTATTTCACTCCAAGGCAGCTTGGAATGTCAGAGGGGGCTGGTACGCTTCTGCCATGGCGGAAACCTCCGCGACCCTCGACCTGAGCCTGCCCCCCGCGGAGCGGGAGTGGTGGAGCTCGCGATGTCAGACTGCCGTGGCATGCTCGACGCGCGGAAAAGAGATGAAAGCGATCCAATCGCCGTGGTGGTGCGGAGCCGACAGCAAGGTTACGGCTTGGCTACACCACGTCCTCCAGACGATTGCCTGGCGCCTTCACGCGATCGCAGGGCCTGTGAGGACCGCCGGAGAGGTGCTGGCATTCCGCTCCACCTGCCTTCGAATCGCGATCGTCGCGTGGATCGTGAATGCACGTTGCACTCTCGGGACAGAGCGATCCGCTGAACGCTTCACGCCGCAGCCGTTGATGCAACCGGTACAGCCACCAAGGTGCGAGATCCCTTCCAAGAGGCGCCGACACGCGGCCTTCCCGCAAATGTGCACGGCCGCGGACGACCTGCCGGGCCGCAGATCCATGCGCCGGCAAGGTCATGCCGAGTGCCTTGGGCCCGCAGATGTGCGCGCGGGCCGCGCTGGGCGAGGCCGCTGGAATCGCAGATGTGCGCGCGGGCCGCGCTGGGGAGGCCGGTGGAACCGCAGATGTGCGCGCGGGCCGCGCTGG
>JBGQLA010000462.1:0-3383 GCA_041499865.1 Deltaproteobacteria bacterium | reverse complement strand
GTCGCGAATACGCTCTCCCGCGTGCTGGAAAAGAGCGCCGACTTCCCGCCGGTCATCGTCGCGGTGGGCGGAGGACCGGTGCCGAGGCCGCTGCTCGATCGGGCCCGCGAGGCGGGACTGCGGGTGGTGCAGACCTGGGGGATGACGGAGACCTGCTCGATGGCGACCTGCGAGCGCCCCGGGGACGCCGACGGCGCCACCGCCGGCCCTCCCCTGCCCGGGTTCGAGATCCGGATCGACTCCGGAGAGATCCTGGTCCGCGGGCCCGCGCTGATGCGCGGCTATCTCGGCCAGGAGCCGCTTCGCGGGCGGTTCTTCCGCACCGGCGACGTGGGCGAGCTGGACAGCCGCGGCCTTCTCACCGTGCACGCCCGGCGCACGGACCTGATCGTCAGCGGCGGCGAGAACGTCTATCCCGCCGAGGTGGAGGCCGCCCTGCTCGCGCATCCCGACGTGCGCGAGGCCGTGGTGCTCCCCGCGCCCGACCCCCGCTGGGGGCAGATCGGGGTGGCGTACCTGGTGACCGACGCTTCCGACGACGAGCTGCGCGAGTTCCTGCGGGCGCGCATCGCCCGGTACAAGCTGCCGGCGCGCTTCGTCCGTCTTCCCGAGCTTCCGCGCAACGCCGCCGGCAAGGTGGACCGGCAGAGACTGACGCCCCGGAGCTCGGGAAGAGTTTGACGGCGGCCCGCAGGGCTCGCGAAAAAACGGGGCGAGCGATGCGCCGGCGCTTTGGCTCCGGCTCCGCGAAGCGTTATACAACGGGCGTGGACGCGCATCCCCTGCCGGTGATCTCCGCCGCGCCGCGCGCGCTGGAGGCCGAATCGCTCGGCCTGCGCGCCAGGGGCGATGCGCGCGCCCAGGGGCTGTTCGACCGGTATGGCCGCTCGCACACCTACCTGCGCATCTCGGTGATCGAGAAGTGCAACCTCCGCTGCCGCTACTGCATGCCGGAGGAAGGCGTGCCGCTCTTGCCCAAGGACGACCTGCTCTCCTTCGAGGAGATCGAGCGGCTGGGCGCCCTCTTCGTCCGGCTCGGCGTCCGCAAGATCCGCGTCACCGGCGGCGAGCCGCTGGTGCGCCGTGGCATCGAGGACCTGGTGGCCCGGCTGGGGAGGCTGAAGGCGCTCGGCCTGCAGCGCCTGGCGATGACCTCCAATGCGCTGCTGCTCCAGCAGCATCTCGCCTCCTTCCGCGCCTCCGGCCTCGACGCCGTCAACCTGTCGCTCGATACCCTGCGGCCGGACCGGTTCCGCGAGATCACGCTGCGCGACGGCTGCGAGGAGACCATCGCTGCGATCCGCGCCGCCGCTTCCGCGGGGTTCGCCGCGATCAAGGTCAACGCGGTGGTGATGGCGGGCGTGAACGACGACGAGCTGGTCGACCTGGCGCTCGCCTTCGCCCTGCGCGACCCCATCGAGGTTCGATACATCGAATATATGCCGTTCGGGGGCAATCACTGGGGCGAGCGGCTGCGGATGTTCCCGGCCGAGGCGATCCGCGCCCGCCTCGAGGAGCGGCTGACGCTCGAGCCGCTCGGCCTCGAAGAGACCGCGCGCGTCTACCGCGCGCGGGAGAAGAACGGCCGTCCGCTGCGCGGCCGCATCGGGATCATCTCCAGCATGACCGAACCGTTCTGCGCCACCTGCAACCGGACGCGGCTGACCGCGGACGGCCACTTCCGCTGGTGCCTGCTGGACGAGGGCGAGCTCGATCTGCGCGGTCCGCTGCGCGCGGGCGCCACCGACCAGGACCTGGCCGCGCTGATCGAGAACGGCCTGCGCGCCAAGAAGCCGGGGCATGCGCCGGCCGACGAGCTGGTCGCGGCCCAGCGCGCCGCGGGTTCCGGCGCGCGCTCGATGATCCGCATCGGCGGTTAACACCGCCCCGAGCGGAGCTCGGGGCGGAAGATACAGATTCGGGATGCTCGTCCCGAAGTCGCAACCTCTAGCAGCTTCCAAAGCTGCCGCACCAGGCGGCTACTACGAGACCAGTACCTCGACCGGAATCCCACCATTCTGCGTTCGCAGCACGGACCGGAACCGTGCGCGCGGCGCGCCAGTCGCGATCAGCGCGACGCGCCACCCGGGCCGCCGCCGCGCCGCCTCTTCCAACTCGCCAAAGACGGCGCGCACATCTGCTCCAAGGCGAACCCCATACGGCGGGTTGCAGGCGAGGAGCCCGCTGCCCGGGTCCGGCGGCAGATCCGCGAGCCTGCGCTGCACGATCTCGAGCGTGACGCCGGCGCGCGAAGAGTTCTCGCGCGCCGCGGCGACCGCGCCCGCGTCCTGGTCCGACGCCTCGATCCGCGCGGCCAGCGGCCGCTCCTGCTTGCGCGCGGCCACCACCAGATGTTCCCACTGCCGCGCGGAAAACTCCGGCCAGCGCTGGAAGGCGAACTTGCGTGCGATGCCCGGCGCCCGCCGGGTCGCGATCAGCGCCGCCTCGATGGGGATGGTGCCCGACCCGCAGAGCGGATCGCAGAGGGCCTCCTCTCCGCGGAAACCCACGGCGAGGAGGAGCGCCGCCGCCAGCGTCTCGCGCAGCGGCGCCTTTGCCTGCGGCCCCCGCCAGCCGCGCTGGTGCAGGAGGGCGCCGCTGGAATCGACGCTGACGGTGCAGAGGTCCCGCTCGAACCGCGCCACGAAGAGCTGCGCATCCTCCGGCGTCTCTTCCCCGGCCTCCGCCCGCGGCACCTTGAATCTCGTCCGCGCCAGAAGCGCGGCGTGCAATCGCTCCGCGACCGCGCCCGAGTGGTAGAGCCGGGACTTCCGGCAGGTGACCCGGAACGCGGCCCGCGTTCCCTTGCGCAAGTGCCGCTCCCAGGGAAGGTCCGACGCTTTCCGCACCAGCTCCGCGAAGGTGGTGGCGGGAAAGGGCTCCCCGAGGCGCAGCAGCACCCGGGAGGCGGTGCGGAGCCAGAGATTGAGGCGCATGGCCTCGGGAAGCTCGCCGGCCGTCTCGATGCCGCCCGCAAGCGCGCGTCCCGGAAGGCCGAGCGCCCGCATCTCGGAGAGGAGCACCGGCTCCAGCCCGGGCGCACACACCGCGAACAGCATCGCGCCCTGCTCTACGACATCCTGTGGTACGTGGCGAGGGCGATGCGTCAGGCGAAGGGCGAGCAGGTGCGGCGGGAGCTGCTGCCGGGACAATCCGTCGAGCTTTTGCGCGAGCTGCACCTGGTCGGCCGGGACGGCGCGCTCCACGCGGACAGCCTGCGCAAGCTGAAGCAGGTGAACCATCTGGTGCAGCTCCTCGAGCCCGCCCTGCGCGACGTGCTCGAGCGGCACCCGCAGCCGGTGCTCGTCGACGCCGGCGCCGGCAACGCGTACCTCGGCTTCGTCCTCTACGAGCTGTTCCTGAAGGAGCACGGGACGGCGGTC
>JBGQLA010000461.1:0-3384 GCA_041499865.1 Deltaproteobacteria bacterium | reverse complement strand
CTCGGTGTGGCCCTTCTGACGGCCGAACCCCTTGACCTCGGTGACGGTGAGGCCGAGGACGCCCACGTCCGCGAGCGCCTCCTTCACCTCGTCGAGCTTGAAGGGCTTGATGATGGCCTCGATCTTCTTCATCGCCTCGGGCTCCCTGGGAAGAGCGCACGATACTTGCGACCCCGGGCAATGTGAAGCCGATTCGGCTCCGGATCGCTGGTAGACTCGGACCGTGGGGTACGCCGAAGAGCGGCTCGAGCTGATCGCCCGCCTGCGCGCCAGCGCCCCGGGCGGATCCCTCTCCGATGCGGTGCGCCTCGACGCCCGGGGGCTGCGCTTCCACCTCGGCACGTCGCTGGCGGATCTGAGAGTGCCGGTGCACGTGGACCAGAGCATCCACGGGGCGCTCCGGGCCGCGGTGCGCGACCTCTTCTTCCTCCTGGCGCTGCGCCACCGGGCGGCGCTGCGCCAGAGCGAGTACGACCGGCTGATCCTGCTCGACGGGTTCGACCCGCGCGCCGCCCGGACCACCTCGTTCAATGCCCCTTCCAGCGTGAAGTCCGAGAACGTTCGCAAGGCGTTCCTCGAGGCGCCGGAGCTGCATCCGGCGTTGGACGGAGGGGTGGTGGCGAGCTGGCTCGGCTCCGGCCGCCCCGGCCGCGTGCTGGCGGGGACGCTGAACGCCTTGCTCCGGCGCGCCCGGGGGGAGGCTCCCCGGCGCGAGCCGCCCGAGCCGACCCCGTACCTGGCCCTGCTCGCCGTTCGCTCGCTCTCGCACGGAGCGTTGTCCGTGCTCAAGGAACTCCCCATCAGCGGCCCCGCCGGGCGCGTGCTGCAGGGCGCGGTGGCGGCAGGGCTGGTGCTCGCGCTGCGGCTGGCGACCCGCGAGGCCGGCGCGCTCGGGGCGAGCGGCGGCGCGCAGTGCGAGGCGGCGATCGGCGCGCTGCCCTGGCTCGGCGGGCTCAAGCCCCTCTGGGGCAGCGGGCTGAGCTGCTACGGCGCGGCCTTCAGCGAACGGCCGGCGCGCCTCGATCAGCACCTGCAGAAGATCGCGCAGGGCGGGACGGTGGAGGTGGTCGCGGGCGACGTGGCGGCCGACCTGGTCGCGAGCAAGGAATCGATGCGCAAGGCGGCGCGGCAGGTGGCGCTCGCGCGGCTGCGCTCCGATCTTCTCTCGGTGGTGCGGATGTCGGAGCTGGGCCGCGTGCCGACGTTCTCGGTGGAAGGGTTCTCCCTGGCGCAGCTCTACCAGGCCCCCGGCGCGCTGGAGCGGGTGCTCTCCGGGCCGCCCTCCCGCAAGGAGCTGTACGAGAAGGCGCGCGCGGTCGCCAAAGCCGCGACCAACGAGCCGGCGCGCGCCGCCATCGAGGCGGTGGGCGCGGCGGCGAAGGCCTGGAAGGAGGAGGACCCGGCCGGCTCGCTTCCGCACGAGCAGGTGATCACCACCTGGGCCCGGACGGTGACGGCGCTGGCGGCCGACGCGGCGCTGGACGCGGCCGTGAACCAGGCGGAGGGGCAGCTCGTCCACCGCCAGGGAAACGAGAGCGAAGGCGGGATCGAGACGCAGCACGAGGACGGCAAGCTCTACCTCATCTCGGTGGAGGAGAAGCCCATCCTCAAGACCCGCACCCGCGCGCCGCAGATGGGCCATCTCTTCTGCGACATGAAGGACTTCACCCGGCGCACCGCGTTTCTCAAGGAGACGGTGATCGCCGACTTCCTCTCCCGCGAATTCTACGGGCCCATCCTCACCGCGGCTGCCCGGCACGCGCAGGGGGCGGCGCACCTGGCGGACAAGGGAGGCATCTACCTCAACAACCTCCTCGGCGACGCCGTCAGCTTCTCCGGCGACATCGTCGCCCTGCTCGAGCTGGCGGAGGAGATCCGCGTCGCCCTGGGCAGCTACGCCCGCCGGCTCGACAGCGGCGGCTCGCGAGAGGCGGTGGCGAAGGCGATCGCCGCCATCGAGCAGCAGTTCCACGCCAGGCGACAGCAGCTGGACGCGGCGGTGAAGTCGGCGGAGAGCGCGCAGCGCCGTGGCACCCTCGACCCGCTCTCCGGCGTCGAGCCGGGCACCCGGCTGCGGTCGCTGGAGGCGGAGATGCGGCGCCTGACCGATCAGCGGCAGGACGACATCGCGCTGGCGACCGGCGAGAAGCTGGACGCGGGAATCTTCGTCTCCTTCGGCGCCGCGCCCGAAGTGGCCATGTTCGAGGACCACGTCTTCGGGCAGATCAAGGTTTCCATCGCGGAGAAGATCAACGAGAGCGCCCGGGGCACGGCCCGCAATGCCGGCGTGCGCGCCCGCATGGAGTCGATCCTCGCCGCGGAGCGCAGGCGCCTCAAGCGCCCCGGACTGGTCTGCCCCCTCCACGTTTCCGTCTCGCAGCCGTTGTCCATGCCGGTGGCCGCGGACGTCTCGCTGGCGGTGCGACGCTGCCTGGCGGTGAGCGACCTGGAGGCGGCGGAGACCGTGCTCAGCGTGGTGGTGCGGGAGTTCGTGGGCCGGCTGGCGTCGGAAGAGGCCGTAGACGATCGCGGAGACATCTACAACGGCGGCGCCGCCATCTCCGAGGATGCGCTCAAGGCCTTCATCGAGGCCCGCGGGAACGACGTCGAGTTCCTGAAGCGCGAGATCCAGGTCGCGGACCTTTCGCCCGCGCTCCAGGAGAAGTTCGTCTTCCCGAACCCTTCGCTGCGCCTGGTGATGGCGGTCGCGCCGGCGGCGCAGACCCTGCAGCACCTGTTCGTGTTCGTAGGGCGCGCGCTGTTCCGGGGACTCGAGAAGCAGGGCGGGCTCGGCGTCTACGAGATGGTCGCGCGCGAGAATCCGCTGTTCGGGATGCTCGCGCAGCATCACTTGCCGCAGTGGCTGGCGGAGCGGAAACCAGGGACCTCGATGGATACCGGCGATCTGAGCGGGCTGCTGCGGAAGAACGCGTGACCGACGCGCCGGAGAAGAAGGTGGTTGCGCACTACCCGCCGCCGCCGGAGGACGAGGCGCCGCCGCCCAGCTTCCGGCAGGCGCTGGTCGGGTACGGATCCATCCTCCTCGCGCTGGTGGCGCTGGGGGTGCTGATCGGGGTCCTGATGAGGGTCCTGAGGTAAACGCGCAAACCCTGCGCCTCGCGCCTTGGCGTCGCAGGGGCTGCGCAGGATCGACGCTTCTCCCCTCGAATTCACCCGGTGCGGCGATTGCTTCGTTTCATCGGCAGTGGTGTTTCAGCCGAGGGATCACATGCCCGCACCATTCGACGCACTCGCATTCGGCCTGCCGGGCCACCCGCTGGAGCTGGTCGCGCTGATCCTGATCGTCGACGCTCTGGCGATGGGAGCGCTCGCCGTCCTGGACGTCCTGCAGACCCGGCGCGAGCACCACGCCAACTAGCCTGG
>JBGQLA010000460.1:0-3401 GCA_041499865.1 Deltaproteobacteria bacterium | reverse complement strand
GGACACCGAGTTCGAGGTCCTGCGCAACTCGTTCATCAGCCTGATCCCTTACGCCGACTTCAACCGGATCGCCGGCGCCGGCAACGGCGTGCACACCGGCATCCTCACCGACATCCACCTCCCCATCCCGCTCCTCGAACTGGGCGTGCAGGCGAAGCTGGAGTACCGGATGATGCAGCCCGGCTACATCCCCGAGTACTTCGACCAGGTCTACGACCTCGGGCGCGTGCAGTACGCGGTGCAAGGCGCGACCGGCGCTACGTACGTCTCGAAGTACGACGCGGCGGTGGCGGCGCGAACCGGCGCGAACGGCGATACCTCGTTCAGCCAGCGCGGGTACTACGGCGAGCTGGCGGTCAACTTCGCCGGGATGATGCAGATCGGCGGCCTCTACCAGGATCGCCAGGGCGATCCGAACGGCGCCTCGTTCGGGCTGTTCGCTACGCTGCCGTATTTCGACGTGATCAAGGTCTCCGCCTATTATCTCCGCAAGAACATGAAGAGCGGTTTCGACGACGCCTTCCGCCTCGACGCGCGATCGCTGCTCGCGGCGTCGCTGGCGTACAAGGTCTGGGGGCCGATCTACTTCCGGGCCGACTTCCGCCGCCAGTGGGTGCTGTTGCCCGGCGAGACGCAGATCACGGCCGTCGACAGCTTCACCGCCGGAATGGCGACCTTCATCGCCTTCTAGCCCCACGGCAGCGCGCGGACTCCCGCGGCGCTGCGGGACAGCCGGCGCGACCGCGCGCCGTGCTAGCCCCACGGCCGATTGCCCGGACGGCCGCCGCCGTGACATTCGGGGCGTCTTTCCTTATCTTCCCGCCCCCATGCCGACGCCCCGCACCGCGGCCGACATCCGCGAAGCCTTCCTTCGCTTCTTCGAGGAGCGAGGGCACAGGCGAGTGAAGAGCTCCTCGCTCGTTCCCCAGAACGATCCGACGCTGCTCTTCACCAACGCGGGCATGAACCAGTTCAAGGACGTCTTCACCGGCCGGGAGACGCGCGACTACAAGCGCGCCGTCTCCTCGCAGAAGTGCGTGCGCGCGGGGGGAAAGCACAACGATCTCGAGAATGTGGGGTTCACCGCCAGGCACCACACCTTCTTCGAGATGCTGGGGAACTTCTCCTTCGGCGACTACTTCAAGAAGGACGCCATCGCCTGGGCGTGGGAGTTCGTCACCCGGACGCTGGGCCTTCCTCCGGAGCGGCTCGCGGTCACCGTCTTCCGCGACGACGACGAGGCGGAGGAGCTGTGGAAGTCGATCGGGGTGCGCAAGGAGCGCATCTTCCGCCTGGGCGAGAAGGACAACTTCTGGGCGATGGGCCCGACCGGGCCCTGCGGCCCGTGCAGCGAGATCCATCTCTACCGGCTTCCGGAGGGCACCCGGGCGCAGCTCGACGAGCACGCGCACCGCTTCTTCGCCCTCGACCAGGCCGAGCAGCTCGGCAGCGACACCTGGATGGAGCTGTGGAACCTGGTCTTCATGCAGTTCGAGCGGAAGGAGCCGGACGGCCCGCTGGCCCCGCTGCCCAGGCCCTCCATCGACACCGGCGCCGGCCTGGAGCGCGTGGCCGCGGCGGTGCAGAACGTGCCCTCGAACTACGACACCGATCTGCTGCGGCCGCTGATCGACGAAGCGGCGCGCATCTCGGGAAAGACCTACTCCGCGAGCGAGGCGGTGAACGCCCGCGGTCCTTCGGCGTCGATGCGCGTGGTCGCCGACCATTCCCGCGCCGCCGCATTCCTCCTCGCGGACGGCGTCCTCCCCTCGAACGAGGGGCGCGGTTACGTGCTCCGCCGCATCCTGCGCCGCGCCATCCGCCACGCCCAGCGGCTCTCGCCGGAACCGTCGCTGTACGCGAGCGTCTGCGCGAAGGTGATCGACATCATGGGCGGCGCGTACCCGGAGCTGGTGGACTCTCGCGTGCGCATCCTGGAGACCGTCCAGCACGAGACCGACCTCTTCCTGCGCACGCTCGATCGCGGCAGCGCCATCCTCGCCGAAGCGCTGGGGCGCTCGAAGACGGTGACCGGAGATCTGGCGTTCAAGCTGCACGACACCTACGGGTTCCCGCTCGACCTGACGCAGGTGATCGCGGCCGAGAGCGGCGCCACCGTCGACGTCGACGCGTTCGAGAAGCTGATGGAGGAGCAGCGGGCCCGCGGCGCCTTCGCGGGCTCGGGCGAGGCGGCGGTCGCCGACGCGCACAAGTCGCTCGCCGGCGAGCTGGGCGAGAACGAGTTCCTCGGGTACCAGGAGGTTTCGGCGGAGGCGACGCTCCAGGCCATCCTGGTCGGGGGAAAGCGCGTGCAGAAGATCTCCGCCGGCGAGGAAGGCGAGCTGACGTTCGACCGGACGCCGTTCTACGGCGAGTCGGGCGGCCAGGTCGGAGATACCGGCTTCGTGACCAGCAACTCGTCGCGCGCGCAGATCCTCGACACGCAGCGGCCGGTGCACGGTTTGATCGTCCACCGCGCCAAGGTGCTGGAGGGCACGTTCTCGGCCGGGGAGAAGGTGGAGCTGATCGTGGATGTGGAGCGCCGCGCCGGCCTGCGCCGCAACCACAGCGCGACCCACCTGCTCCACCGCGCCTTGCGCGAGATCCTCGGGGAAGGAGTGAAGCAGGCGGGATCGGTGGTGGCGCCCGACTACCTCCGCTTCGATTACACCGCGTACCAGCCGCTCGACGACGAGCAGCGGATGCAGGTGGAGCGCCGCGTCAACCAGATGGTGTACGAGAACTACGAGGCGCAGACCAAGGTGATGGACCCGGAGTCGGCGATGAAGTCCGGCGCCCTGGCGTTCTTCGGCGACAAGTACACCCAGCTGGCGAAGGTGCGCGTGCTGCAGATCGGGCCGTCGATCGAGCTCTGCGGCGGCACGCACGTGGCGCGGTCCGGCGACATCGGCTTGTTCAAGATCGTCAGCGAAGGAGCGATCGCGGCCGGCGTCCGCCGCATCGTGGCCGCGACCGGGCCGGAAGCGCTGAAGCTGGTGCACGACGAAGAGCAGCAGCTCTCGCGCGCGGCCGCCGCGCTGCGCACCGCGCCGAAGGACGTGGCGGTCCGCGCCGAGCAGGCAGTGGGCCGCATCCGCGAGCTGGAGCGGGACCTGGAAGCGCTGCAGCGCAAGCAGGCGGCGATCCGGTCCAGCGAGATGGCCCAGGGGGCGCGCGAGGTGCGCGGAGTGAAAGTGCTGGTCGCCCGGTACGACGGCGATCCGGAAGCGATGCGCGAGCTCGCGGACAAGCTGCGCGATCAGCTGAAGAGCGGCATCGTGGTGCTGGGCGGCGTGAAGGAAGGCAAGGCCACCTTGCTGGTGGCCGTCACCAGCGATCTGACGAAGAAGTACCGCGCCGGCGACTTCGTGAAGGAGCTGTCGAAGACGCTGGGCGGACGC
>JBGQLA010000459.1:0-3402 GCA_041499865.1 Deltaproteobacteria bacterium | reverse complement strand
AGCACTTCCTGGCGGAGGCAAGCGCCGTCCTCGGTTCTTCACTCGAGCACGGGAGCCCGGTCGCGGCGGCGATCCGCCTCGCGATCCCGCTCCTGGCGGACGTCTCCTTCCTCGACGAGGTCGGCGAAGACGGAGAGGTCCGCCGCCTGGAGGTGGCCTTCGCCGATCCGCGGCACGCAGACCTCGCAGACCATTTCCGGCAGCTCGCCTCCGGGCCGGGCCTGCCGACGCCGCAGGCGACGGTGCTGCAATCGGGCAAGCCGCTCCTCCTCGCCGACCTTGCCAGTGCGGATCTTCAGAATACCGGTGAGGGCATGGAGACCCTGCGGGCGGCAGGAATCCGATCGATGATCGTCGTCCCTCTCCTGGCGCGCGGGCAGATGCTCGGCGCCCTCACCTTCGCGAGGCGGACGCCGGGTCCGCGCTATTCCCCGGAGGATCTCGCATTGGCCCAGGAAGTCGCGCGCCGGATCGCTCTCGCCATCGACAACGCCCGCCTCTACCAGCATGCGCAGAGGGCCACTCGCACGAGGGACGATCTGATCGCGGCGGTGTCGCACGACCTGAGGACCCCGCTGGGTACCGTCATCTCGACGGCGGAGCTTCTCGCGATGAGCGAGGCCCCCAACGAGAAGCGTGAGAAATGGGTCGAGGCGCTCCGGCGATCCGCGGGCTGGATGAAACGCCTGATCGACGACCTCGTGGACATCGCCAGGATCGAGGCCGGGCGTTTCACGATCCAGGAGCGGCGTTGCGCGGTCGGCGGCGTCCTCAAGGAGGCGCTGACCCTGATGCAGCCACTCGCCCAGCAGAAGAAGCTTCGCCTCGAGGCGAAGGTTTCCGGAGCTGAGGTCGACGTCCCTTGCGACCGGGACCGGATCCTCCGGGTGCTCTCGAACCTGATCGGGAATGCGATCAAGTTCACCCCGGAAGGGGGTTCGATCAGCGTGACCGCCGAGCAGGGCCGTGGAGAGGTCCGGTTCGCGGTGTCGGACAACGGCTCGGGAATCGCGGCGACGGAGCTGCCGCACATCTTCGAGCGGTTCTGGCAGGCGAGGAAGACCGCCCGGATGGGCGCGGGCCTGGGGCTCGCCATCGCCCAGGGAATCGTCGACGCGCACGGAGGCAGGATCTGGGCGGAGAGCGAGCTCGGGAAAGGCAGCACCTTCTTCTTCACGCTGCCACTGGACCAGCCCGGGGACGGCTCTGGAACGAACCGCTAGGCACGGTCCAGGGCCAGAACTTCCTCGCGCATGCGGCCTCTGGGCAAGTGCAGGCTGCGGCCGTGGCCGGGCAGGACCCATTCGAACCGGTAGTCGAGCAGCTTGCGCAGGGACTTCTTCTGCTCGGCCCACGAGTACCAGGAGACGCTCCGGCCCATCGCCAGCCGCCCTTCCCAGGCCCAGAGGTGGTCGCCGGTAAAGAGGTACTCGTCGTCGACCAGCAGGACGCAGCTCCCGCGCGTGTGGCCGGGCACGTGGATGACGCGCAGTCCGGGGGCGAGCTCGCGGTCGCCGTCGAGCAGCACCTCGGCGTCGATCACCGCGTCGTCGCGGTGGATGATCCTTTCGCAGCCGAATCGCTCGTGGAAACGGGCATGGTCGGCGACGTCATCGCGGTGCGTCAGGAACATCCGGCGGATCCCGCCCAGCTCGCCGATGCGGCGGACCAGCGGAGCGGCGAAGCGCGGCGAGTCGATGAGGACGTTTCCGTCCGCCCGCCGGAGCAGATAGCTCTGCGCCCCGTACGACGCTTCGCTCGAGTATCCGCAGCGGTAGACCGGGCCGTCGAGCAGGACCGGGAGGTCGTTGGCGGCCTCTTTCGCGCTCCGCTCGGCGCCGATCGAAGAGGTCGGGCAGCTGACGACGGCGTGCAGCGCCCGCCGCCACGTCGCGTCATCGGCGGGCTGGGTGCGGACGAACGATTGCCCGGAGTCCAGGCTGCCGAAGACCTCGGGCGCCAGCTCGCGGCAGGTGTCGCATTCGATGCAGCTGTCGTCCACGAAGAGGTCGCCGGGGACGTTTTCTGCGACTGCGAGCTCGCGCCGGGCCATGGATGCCGTTGTAACTGCCCCAGGTTGGCAAGGCGAGTCGGGGGTAGGAGCGTGTTGCCGTATTCACGGCAACACGCAGCAACTACGTAGCGGCATACTCCGGCTTCGGCGGAGAGCCGCTAGCTGTGAAGTCCGGAGCAATGGTGGTACTCCCCCGGCCAAATGAACCTGGAGAAGAGGCTGCTGCACGACGTCGGCCGCGCCATCGCGGATTTCCGCCTGATCGAGCCCGGCGACCGCATCCTGGTGGGCGTTTCGGGCGGAAAGGATTCCTTCACCCTGCTCCACCTGCTGCAGAAGCTGCAGAGGAGCGCGCCGGTGGGGTTTTCGCTCCTCGCCTGCAACCTCGACCAGGGCCACCCGGGCTTTCCCGCGGAGCAGCTGGAAGAGTACCTGTGCGGCACCGGCGTCGAGGTGCTGATGCTGCGAGAAGACACCTATTCCGTGGTCAAGCGGCTCGTGCCGGAAGGAGAGACCGCCTGCTCCGTCTGCTCGCGGCTGCGGCGCGGCATCCTCTACGGCAAGGCGCGCGCGCATGGCTGCACGAAGATCGCGCTCGGGCATCACCGCGACGACCTGATCGAGTCGCTGCTGCTCTCGATGCTCTTCTCCGGGAAGATCCGCTCGATGCCGCCCCGGCTGCGCAGCGACGACGGCGAGAACGTGGTGATCCGGCCGCTCTGCTACGCCAAGGAGGCGGACATCGCCGCCTTCGCCGCGGAAAGGAAGTTCCCGATCATCCCCTGCGATCTCTGCGGCTCGAAGGAAAATCTGCTGAGACGGCAGGTGAAGGGCCTGCTCTCGACGCTCGAGCAGCAGCATCCCGGCGTCCGGGCTTCCCTGTTCGGCGCGATGGGCAACGTGATGCCCGCGCACCTGCTCGACCAACGCCTGCTCCGCGAAGATCGCGGGCCCGATCCCTGGATCGACGGCGACGACTGCGAGCCGCCGGCGGCAATTCCGCTGCGCAGCTGACGCAGTTGCGCCGTGCAAGCGGGCGTGCCAGCGCCCTTGCCACACGTCCTCTCCGTTCCCAGACTTTTCCCAGGCAGCCGGGCGAGCGGGAGGCGGGAGATGAAGACGTGCGGTCGGTGCGAACGGCAGAGGATCCTTTCCATCACCCTCGATGACAACATCGACGCCTGCGGCCATACCTTCATCGCCCAGCTCCCGGCGGAGAAGTGCCAGGCCTGCGGCCAGATCGTCATCCAGGGAGCGGACCTGAAATTGTTCGAGCGCCAGGTGGCGGTGGAGCTGGCGAAGGCCGGGCTCCGCGACAGGGAGGCCTTCAAGCTGCTGCGCGACGCGCTGGCCCTGGACGCCAAGGGGCTTGCGCACATCCTCGACGT
>JBGQLA010000458.1:0-3409 GCA_041499865.1 Deltaproteobacteria bacterium | reverse complement strand
GGGGATGCAGCGGCAGTACTGGTCGAACAACGTCACCGGGGTGCTCCCGTGGCTGAGCTCGCACTGCCCGCAGGGGGCGCGGGTGTACTTTCACGAGGTGAACGTGGAGAGCTACCGGACGTACGTGCGGATGGGGATGCTGCGGGAGGACATCCGCTACGCCCTGTCTCCGGAACAGGCGGATTACGCCGCGCTGCAGTGGCACCGGGAATTCCGGGACCGCGAGCCGGAGACCTGGAACGCGTTCGGGACGCGGCGGCCCGCGACCGGGCTGTATCTCGACGAGGTGCCCCAGGTCGTGGTGTACGCGCGCCCGGGGTTGCCCGGCGCCCCCTGAGCCGCCGCTCTCACGCCGCGGCGGCGGCGCATCCCGGATCGGTGGCGAGCGAGAGCCGGTTCGTGAGCCAGCGCGGGATGCGCGGCGCACGCCGCCAGCCGACGCGGAGCAGCCACCCCACAGGTACCGCGAGCACGCGCATGCGGCTGGAAAGGTCGTACGTGCCGGAGGAGAACGGGTCGTTCCCCGGCGTGCCACCAAAGTGGTGCGCCTCGTTCCCCAGCACGTACGCGAGCGCGTTCACCAGCTCCGTGGGGCTGTGCAGCAGTCGGGAGTGGTAGTGGTCCGCGAACACCGATCCACCGCGATCCATCAGCCGGTTCAGCGCCCTGGCGATGCGCACGCAGAGGCCCTGCATGCCGCGTGAGAGCGACACGTTGGAGTCGGCCTCGACGAGCAGGTGCAGGTGATTGCCGAGCACCGTGAGCTCGATCACGCGCAGCCCGAAGCGTTCGCGCGCATCCTCGAGGCAAGACTCGATGACGCGGAAGCAGCGGCGGCTGCGCAGGTTCCAGACGTGGGTCGCGACCCGGACGGTGACGTGCACCGCGGAGGGTTTCTCGAAGCGCGGACGCGCGCGATGCGAGACGAGAGGTCGTTGCCCCTTCGCCTTCCGCCCGGCGTCGCGGCGCTTCCCGCCATGGAGGGGAAGCTTCAGTTCCAGTTGATCGGCCCGCCGCATGATTGAGGACCGATTGCCGGAATCCCGATCGGCGGAATATCGGTCAACTGACCGGTGCCGACCTCGATGTTTCGCGGATGCGGAAACCGCCTTACAACCAGGGGCGACCTGGAGGTCACCGATGTCGCGGTGGGAGCGCATCCTCGACCAGAAGCCGCAGGAGTTGAAGGAGTACGTCCTCGGCAAGGTGGCCGAGCAGCTCGTCCAGGACTTGCGGGAGTTCCCTCCCCGGATCGAGGAGTGGCTCGACGATGCGCTGCGGGCCCGCTATGCGCACGTTCTCGAGCGTGCCGGCCGGCCCGAGCTGGACACCTACCGCGTCGCCTGCGAGATGGCCCGCGAGGAGATGCTCCGCGAGTACGAGCTGATCGACCGGTTCTGCCGCAGCGACGAGTACCGGCGCCTGCTGCCCAGCGAGTTGGAGCAGCAGACGGCGCACTTCATCACCCGCTACCTGGTCGATTCGGCGCTCGCGTTCCAGGAGTATACGCAGGAGAAATTCAAGCGCCGCGACCTGGTCACGCTGATGGAGAAGGTAGAGGACGGCCTGCTGCGCGGCTACCGGCTGCGGATCTAGCGATGGACCCGGCAACTTGAAAAGGGAGAGATCGCAATTGGATCACGCGGGCCCAAGAACGGAGACAGCAGCGATACTGGCTCAACCAGAGGAACCCGAAGGCCGCTGTGTCCGGTTTCCTCGCCGGGTATTCGCGCTAGTACTTCTGCAGGCTGCGATCGCCTGCACAACGAAACCGTCGCGGGACGAAGTACCGGGGGTCTACAGAGTCAGATACTCGGGAATGACCGATGTGCTCGAAATCCGAACCGATGGAGAGTTTCGGCACACCGTCACGTCTGGCGAGACGCAGTTGCTCTCCGAAAGGGGACGATGGGAATGGGAGGGCGCGCCATCCCCAACACCGAGCGTAAGCATGATCGCTTTTCTAGACTACACGACGATGCTCCCGGGAATGGGGGGGCGCGGTGCTTGGGGGACTCCGATTGAACGGCGCTTCGGACGCGTAAGAATAGTTCTGTTCGAAGACCGCGGTCTTTACTACGAGAAAGCCCCGTGAATTTTCGGGGCTGCTCCACGCCGGCTCACTTCTTCTTGCGCCTGCACTCCGCGGCCCGATCGTGCGCCGTCTTCGCCGCGGACGCGCCCTTGTGCGCCTGCGCCACCTCGTCGAAGAAGAGCAGCGCGTTCTGGCAGTCGCCCTGGGCCTGGAACGACATCCCGATCTTGAGCAGCGCGTCGGGCACCTTGTCGGACCCCTTGTGGTCCTTGAGCACCTTCTGGAACTCGACGATGGCGTCGTTCCACTTCTTCTCCGCGTAGTACGTCTCGCCCAGCCAGTACTGCGCGTTGGCGGCCAGCTCGTCCTTGGGGAAGCGGGTGAGGAAGTCCTGGAACAGCTCGCGCGACTTCGCCGGCTGCCCCTGGTCGAGGCGCTGGCGGGCCAGGTTGTAGAGAGCGCCCCGATCGGAGGGCCGCTCCTGCTCCTTCTTCTGCTGCGCGACCACCTGGTTCGCCGCCTCCAGCGACTTCTGCTGGTCGTGCGTGGTCTTCTCCAGCGCGTCCATGCGGTGCTGCAGGACTTCGATCTGCCCGCGCAGCGCCGCCACGTCGTTCTGCGCCTTCTCCAGATCGACGCCGAGGTCCGCTCCGGACTTGCGCGAGGCGCGCGAGAGCTGATCGAGCGCATCCTGCAGCGCCTTGCCGCGCTGCTGCTGCTCGACGGCGAGCTTCTGCCGCTCGGTGTTGGCGGTTTCGATCTCCTTCTTCAGATCGGTGCGCAGGGCGGCGATGTCCTGGCGCATCTGCTCGCCCTCCTGCGCGGTGGTGACGCAGGCGGTGGCGAGGGCGAGGCAGGCGATGGCGGCGAAGCGCATGTCGCGCAACTATCCGCGCTCGCGCGGAGTGTCAAGAAGAGCGAGCTTCTCGCCTCGACGCAGGCGCTTCAGCTCGTGCTCCCGGCGGAGCGCGGCGGAGCGCGTGCGCGCCGGCTCGGAATGGACCAGTGCGAGGGGCCCGCGGCCGCGGGTATAGCGGGCGCCGCTGCCGCGCGCGTGGGCCGCGAGCCGGCGCGGGAGATCGTTCGTGATGCCGGCGTACAGGGTGCCGTCGGCGCAGCGGAGGAGGTAGACGCACCACATCGGGACGGAGGATCGCGGGAGCCGCCCGGTTGCGCAAGTTTCTCCAGATCCTCGATGTCAGTCCTGCGTTTACATGGACGAAAAGGCTTCGCCTGATGCATGCTTCGCAGCCTCCGATGCCCAAGCGCCCACAATCCGACGTCGCCGGCAGCACCCTGATCGACGGGGACGACACGGCGCAGGCCCCGGAGGACGAGGCGCCGGGAGCCACCGCATTCGTGCGCGTCGATCGG
>JBGQLA010000457.1:0-3410 GCA_041499865.1 Deltaproteobacteria bacterium | reverse complement strand
ATCTGGAGCATGGCCGCCATCACCCGCCGCGATTTTGCCGCGTCCTTGTCCTGCAGCATCCTCCCGAGGGCGGTGGGAACGATCTGCCACGAGAGCCCGAACTTGTCCTTGAGCCAGCCGCATTGCGAAGGCTGCCCTCCGGCGGAGAGCTTCTCCCACAGCTCGTCCACCTCTCGCTGGCTCTCGCAGTTCACCACCAGCGAGATCGCCTCGGTGAACTTGAAGTGGGGACCTCCGTTCAACGCCACGAACTCCTGCCCCTCGAGCTGGAACTGCATGGTCATGACCGTCCCCTTTGGGCCCGGGCCTGCTTCGCCGTAGCGCGTCGTGGCCAGGATCTTCGAGTTCTTGAAGATGGAGAGGTAGTGGTTCACCGCCTCTTCGGCCTAATTGTCGAACCACAGGAACGGCGTGATCTTCTGCATCGGGATTCTCCTTGGGTTGAGGGTCTCGACCAGGATGACGAACGGCGACCCGCGGGATCGACAGGCGTACGCGGCAAGTCTCTCGCCGCCGCCACAACCTCCTACCAGCGCCTGGAGAAGAACTCACCTGATCCCGGCGGTCCGGCAGCTCGAGACCATCGCCTACGCCGTGCTCGGGCCGTGAATCCTTCGCCCGCACGCCGGCGTCGAAACGACGGTGATTCCCTGGTTCGTCATTCCGCCCTTGCGCCTTGGCCCGGTCGCCCTCCAGCCATTCGGGATTCTCGCTGCCGCTGGCATCCTCCTCGCGGGCAAGCTGCTCTCGCGCGAAGCGATCAGGCGCGGACTCGATCCACTCCCGCTGGAGAAGGCTGCGGGATGGGCGCTCATCGGCGGGATCGCCGGAGGTCACCTGGTGCATCTGATCTTCTACCATCCCGAAGAGCTGCGCGCGGGTGGCCCGCTGCAGCTCCTCAAGTTCTGGGACGGATTGTCATCCACTGGCGGAGTGATCGGCGGCCTCGTCGCCATCCTGATCTTCTTCTACGGAAGGAAGTTGAGCTTCTCACGCTACGCGGACGTGTTCGCCTTGGCCGTGGCGCCGGGCTGGATGGTGGCGCGGCTCGGGTGCTTCTCCGTGCACGATCATCCCGGGGTGCTGACGGCGTTTCCCCTCGCCGTCGCATTCGCCGGGGGCGCGCGGCACGACCTCGGCCTCTACGACGCGATCGTCCTCGCCGCCATCTCCGTCGTTCTCTACGCGCTGGACCGCCGGGGACGGCTCCGCGATCGCCTGCTTCCGCTCCTCGCGCTCCTCTACGGCACCTCGCGCTTCCTGCTCGACTTCCTGCGGGCGCGCGACCTCCCGTACAGCGACGCGCGCTATCTCGGTCTCACGCCGGCGCAGTTCGCCTGCATCGCGCTGGTGATCTGGGGGCTGATCAAGATCGTCCCGCGCGCTCCGCGGGTCGAGCCGGGAGGATCCGGGAAATGACCGGGATGCGCCGTGCGCGGAGAATTCGCGCGTACGCTCCGACCGGAGCAGCAGGAGGATCTCGAATTGCCGTCCACATGCCCGGCGTCGCTTTTCGTTGCGGCGCGCCGAACGCTCATTATGGCCCTGTCGCGTGTCACCCAACTCTCACCTGCGAGGTGGCCCATGGCAACCAAGTCTGATCTTTTCCGGTATGAGGCCGAGCGGGCCGGTGTGAAGCGGGCGAAGAAGCCCAGGCCGCCTGCCCGGAATTCGCCCGTCGACACGTCGTTGCCCGGCGTCAGCGCGACCGACAGGAGAGTGGGCGGAGGATCCAGCGGAACCCGCAACCTCTCTGCGAGGGCTGGCCGCAAGGCAGTGTACGCGCTAGAAGACTCGGCGACCGGGCGCCCCAGCCGGAAGAGCACGCGCCGGGCCGCAAATCGCCAGAAGAACGATCAGAGCTTTCGCGCCAAGCGGCGCAACGCGTGGAGCCGGAAGTAAGGGAGGCTTCGTCGCTCGCGGCCAGATCTCAGCGCGACCACTGCTTCCGGATGAGCTCCGCGTACTCCTCGGGGGCCTGCGTGTGCACGTCGTCGCCGATGAACTTGGGCGTGAACCAGGTGTCGTAGTTGGAGTACATCGACCTGAAGGGAGGCCGCGAGCAGAGCTTCACGTGCACCGCGAAGTGCTTTCCGCTGCCCGGTTCCGGGCTGGAGAAGAACGCAAACGTGAAGGGGTGGCTGCCGAGCGCTTCGTAGACGGAGATCACCTTGGCGATGCCGGCCGCGAATCCGTCGGCGTCTCCGTCGGTCAATTCAGCGATGCTGCCGATCCCGGGCACGACGCCCAAAATCTCCCGCTGGTGGGCCGGCGCGTATGCCGCGAGCCACTCCACCCGCCCCGTGCTGCCGATGTACCGCGCGCCGAGCTGCTTCTCCTTTTCCACCAGCGCGGCCCAGTAGCTGCGCCCGGTGCGTTCCTGGAATGCCGCGCTCAAACGGAGCAGCCGCGAGACGCCGGAATACGGAACGCCGCGGACATGCACCTGGAAGTGAGGATGCGGAAGGCTGGAGCCGCCGGGCCCGAGGAAGTTCATCCCCACGACGTGGTGGACGAGCGAAGCGTCATGCGCTCGCGCCCTGCGGACCAGCTCGCACGAGAGGCGGATCGCGTCGGCCAGCGCCTCGGGAGCGATGCGCGAGGGGAACAGCACGTGACGTCCCGGATCGAGGATCGCGACCGAGTCGAAGGCCGTCTTCGAGAAGAGATTCGGCACCGCGACCGACCGGCCGACCTGAAGCTGTCCTTCGGCGAGGATGTCCCTGGGAAATCTCGTCCCCTTCTCCGCGACGCTGCAGAAGGGACACCCTTCCCGCGTCTTCTCCTGGTACTCGCTGAGGAGCTGGACGTCCGTCCCGCCCAGGAGGAATGCCTTCGCCTTCTCGCTCAGCGCGGAGTTGATCGACGCGACGCTCGACGTCAGCGGATCCGTCCGGTGCTCGATCACCTGCTCGGCGGCGTTTCCCGCCGGGTCGATGAGACGCGCCTTCTCGACCACGGAAGCGAACTCGATCATACGCACCCCTATTCGCGAACCTGTACCGCCTGCGATCTCCACGCTGAAGGACTACAGTAGGCACCGCCGGCCTTCAATGCGGAGGAGCGATGGAACTTCGGGGAACGGCGAAGCGGATCCGCATCTACCTGAAGGAGAGCGACGTCATCGGTCACAAGCGTGCACCCTATGCGCTCCTGGACTGGTTGCGGCGCGAGGGCGCCGCGGGCGTGACGCTGATCCGAGGCACCGCCGGCGTGGGTTCCTCCGGGCAGGTGAACGTCGATCTGACGCCGGAGCTTGGACCGCACCTTCCCGTGATCGTCGAATGGGTCGACGCTCCCGATCGGGTCGAACGTCTGCTCCCGAAGCTCAAGGAGCTCGTCGCCCGCGGGCTGATCACCTCCGAGGACACCGAGATCGTGCTGTACAAGCCGCACGGACTGCGCGACCT
>JBGQLA010000456.1:0-3428 GCA_041499865.1 Deltaproteobacteria bacterium | reverse complement strand
TCGACCAGGTCGCCGGTGATCGCCACCAGGTCCGGCGAGAGCGCCCGAACCTGCTCGACGACGTGGGCCACCCAGTCCCGGCGCAGCAGCGGGCCCACGTGCACGTCGGAGATCTGCACTAGCCGGAAACCGGCCAGCTCCGGCGGCAATCCCCGCAGCTTCACCTCCAGGTCCTTGATCTGCAAGCCGTCGAGCGCGCTGTGGACGCCGGCCGCCGAGAGCCCTGCCACCACTCCCCCGACGCCCACGGCGAGCGTGCGCGCGAGAAGCAGGCGGCGCTCGGGGTCCGGGTCGGTGGGCCCGCGCACGCGCGCGATCGCGAACGCCACCAGGCGCCCCAGATCCGCGATCCCCAGGAAGGCGACGAGGAGGAAGCCGACCCCCATCCAGACGAACGCCACCCAGATCGCCGGGCGCACTGCCGAGGTCTGGAGCAGACGCGATGCAAGCAGCGTTGCGGGCATCGCCACGCCGAGCGCGATCACCGACACCGTGAGCGCGCGCGTCCAGCCCAGCGGCAGGTGCGGGTCGCGCACCAGCCGGGCCCAGATGTAGTAGTGCATCCCGCCGACCAGGCTGAGCGCGACGGCGAGAAAGATGAAGAAGGGCAAGCGCGCCATCGTCTGAGGATGCCTCAGCTCAGCTTTCGGTGCTCAGCAGCGCCGTCACCCGGTCGGCTTCCAGACGCACCCGCAGGACCTTCTCCTGCGTGACGATCACGCTCCCTGGCGCGGCGCCCTTCGGCTTGCGGAGGTACTTGCAGCGGGTCCACGCCACCTCGACGCCCTCCTCGCCGCGCGCGGAAGAGAAGTGGGCCGCGAGCAAGGCGGCATCGCCGAGCGTCCGCGGATCCGGCGATTCGCCCGCCCCCGGCACCACCACGTGCGCGCCCTGGACGCCGCGCGCGTGCAGCCAGAGATCGTTGCCGCGGGCGATCCGCAGCGCCAGCGCATCGTTGTCGCGCGCGCTGCGGCCGACGAGGATCGGCGCGCCCGTCCGCGAAGTGAACTTGCGATACGGCAGGCGGGCCCCCTGGACGTCCCTTTGCGCGCGTGGCGCCGCCGGCGTCTGCGCCTCGACGGCGGCGAGCTGCGCGGCGTCCTGGGCGGATTCCGCCTGGGCCAGGCTTGCCTCCGCGCGGGAGAGCTGCTCGCTGACCTCCGCGCGCCGGGAGGCGATGCGCGCCGTGGCGGCCTGGTAGCGCCGTGCGCGGCGCAGCCAGCGCTGCGCGTTCTCCGCGGCGCTCAATGCCGGATCGAGCGGAACGACGATCTCCGCGGGCCGGCCTTCGGCATCGGTCCGGGACCAGTCCTGCACGCGCGCTTCGTGCACGCCGCGCGGCAGGCGCGAGGCGACCGGGAGCAGCAGTCCCGCCTTCTCGCGTTCCTCGGCGGCGCGCAGGGCCCGCGCCGCATCCTCGTCCACCGCGGCGAGCGTCCGTTTCAGCTTCTGGACGCGCGAGCGAAGGCGGCTCACGAGCTCCTTCCGGCGGGCGGCGACGCCTTTGCGTTCCTCGTCCGCGAGCGCTTCCCGGACCAGGCCTTCGCGCGACGGCAGCGGCGCGGCGTCTCCCAGCGGGACCTCTTCGGCCGGCGGATAGAGGCTCCCCGGCCTGCGCTGTGCGCCGGACGAAGCCCAGACGATCTTCCCGCTCTTGGCGTCGACCACGAGCAGCGCTTCCTCCGCGATCAGCGCACGCTCGCCGAAATCGATCCGGGGCGAGGCGGTGCGCCGGTCCTGGGCGAGGATCAGCGAAACGCCCGTCAGCCGCGATCCCTCCAGCGCATTGCGCAGCGTCGCCTGCGATCGCGGCGCGGACTCCGCGGACGTCGGCCGCTGCTCCGCGACGGCGGCCATGCGCAGCCTGGCGTCGACGACCGCCAGCGCCGTGCGGCCGGGAAGGCGCAACTGGAGAACGCAGGCCTGGGGGGAGGGGAGCCAGAGCTTCTGCAGCGAAGCGCCGAGGAGCGCGCGCAGCTCGAGGAGCAGCCGCTTCCGATCTTCTTCGCTGATTGTCTGGGGGGGCACTACATGCCGGCTTCGAACCCGCGGGCGGCCTCGCAGCTTCGGAGGCCGCCCGGAACCTCCGGGCTACTTCTTTCGCGAGCTCTTCCGCTTCTTCGTGGAACGCTTTGCGCCCTTCTTCGAGCCTTTCTTCGAGCCCTTCTTCGCAGCCATCAGGTCCTCCTCCCGTCCCGAAGTGTCGCTCCGTCGGAGCTTGCGTCGCACGATACAGACGCAGATCCGAAGCGTCAAACATCTGGACGCACTTCGCGGCGCTTGAAGCAGCCCGGCTGCGGTCGCTAGAGTGCTCCGCAGCCATGCGGCAGCTCTCTCTCTTCCCCAGCGACAGCGCGCCGAAGTCGGAGCCGCGCGTCGCCGTCGCGTTCGATGCGCCCGAGCGGCCGTCCCGCATCCAGGTGGTTCCCGACGGCGCGGGCCTGGTGCTGGCGTCGCAGCTCTCCTCGCTGCTCCGCGAGCCGGTCGAGGTGGAGCTGACCGACAATGCCTGGACGATGGTGAGCTACCGCCGGGTGCAGGGCCGCCTCCGCTTCCGCCTGCACCACATGTTCGCGCGCGCCCACGATCCGGTGATGCGCGCTCTCGCCGGGTTCACGGGGCGCAACCGCCGCGCGCATGGCCGGGCGATCGACGAGTACGTGCGGGAGAACCGGGAGCTGATCCGGCCGGTGGCGCCGCGGCCGGAGGCGCCGCTGGCCCCGCGCGGCAGGGTGCACGATCTCGCCGAGATCTACTCCGCGCTCAACGCGCGCGAGTTCGACGGCGCGGTGCACGCGCGCATCGGATGGGGGCGGCGCAGCGGCGGCGGCCGGCGCCGCTCGATCAAGATGGGCGTGTACTTCCACGACCAGAAGATCATCCGGATCCACCCCGCGCTCGACGATGCCCGGGTCCCGCGCTACTTCGTGGAGATGGTGGTGTTCCATGAGATGCTCCACCAGATCCATCCGCCGGCGGTGGACGCAGCGGGGCGGCGGATCGTGCACGGCCCGGTCTTTCGCGCCGCCGAGCGCCGCTTTCCCGGATATGCGCGGGCGCGCGCCTGGGAGAAGGCGCACCTGCATCTGTTGCTGCGGCAACGCTCCTGAACCGGGGAAACCTGTCCCCGCCGCCCGGGAAGGCTACCCTGCGCAGCGCCTTGTTCCGTCCGCTCCTTGCCCTGCTGCTGCTCGCCGCCTGCGCGACGCCGTATCAGCCGTTCGAGGGGCGCCCGGTCCTGGCAGCCATCCGCTTCGAAGGCAACGACCACATCGGAAGCGGCGAGCTGCTCAGCCACATCTCCACCGCACCGACCAGCGGCTTCTTCAGCAAGACCGCCCGGTACTACGACGCCGATCTGTTCGCCATCGACCTGAAGCGGATCGAGCGCTGGTACAACGAGAAGGGGTTCTACGAGGCCAAGGTGC
>JBGQLA010000455.1:0-3447 GCA_041499865.1 Deltaproteobacteria bacterium | reverse complement strand
TGCTGTCCATCCCGGTCGCGTGCGCGGGCGGGGTGATCGCCCTGTTCGTCACCCGGACCCATCTCTCCATCTCCGCCGCGATGGGATTCGTCTCCATCTTCGGGATCGCGGTGCAGGACGCAATCATCGTGGTGACGTACGCGCGCAGGATGTGGGCGGAGGGCCATCCGCTCGAGGAAGGCGCGCAGCTGGCCGCGGAGCGGGGGCTCCGGCCCGCGCTGATGACCGCATCGGTGGCCCTGATCGGACTCTTGCCCGCCGCGGTCTCCCGCGGGATCGGGAGCGAGACCCAGAAACCGCTCGCCATCGTGGCGATCGGTGGGATGCTGGTCCTCGCGGTGCTTCCCCGGCTGCTCCTCCCCCCGCTGCTCGCGCTGGCACACACCCGCAGCGCCGTTGCCGCCCGCGCCGCGGCACCGGAGTGGTAAGCTCCCGGCCCTTCCGAGAGAGGAGCGCCCCGCATGGCCCAGGCAAGCCGGTCCATCGTCATCAACGTGACGGCCGAGAAGCTGTTCGACGTGATCGTCGACTACGAGAAGTATCCGGAGTTCCTGCCGGAGGTGAAGAAGACGAAGGTGGATGCCGGCCAGGGCGCGATCAAGGAAGTGACGTACAACGTCGACATCAAGGCCAAGGTGATCACCTACACGCTCCGGCACACCGCGGAGCGGCCCTCGAAGCTTTCCTGGACGATGATCAAGGGCGAGATGATGAAGGGCAACGACGGCGCCTGGACGCTGAAGCCCGGTCCGCAGCCGGGCACGGTGGAGGCGACGTACACCATCGATCTGAAGCTGTCGTCGCTGGTGCCAGGCTTCATCGAGAAGGCGCTCGCCGAGTCGTCGCTGCCCGGCCTGCTGCAGAACTTCAAGGCCCGCGCGGAGAAGCTGTACCCCTCCGGCAAAGCGTGACCGCACTCTTTCTTCCGGGGGCGCAGGTCCTTCTCCACCGATTCCCGCATTACCGAGGGGGTCCGACATCGCCGGCATCACCGTAGACTTGTCGGGCCGCGCGGTGCTGGTCACCGGCGGCGCCGGCGGAATCGGCCGCGCTCTCTGCGAGGCGTTCGCCCGATCAGGCGCCGATCTGGCCGTCGTCTCGCGCACCCCTTCCGACGAAGTCGCCACCGCGGCATGTGCCCTCGGCCGGCGCGCCATCACCGTCCCCTGCGACGTGCGCGAGCTGGCGCAGTGCCAGTCCGCCGTCGCCCGGGTCGTCTCCGAGCTGGGCCGCCTCGACGTGCTGGTGAACAACCACGGCGCGAACTTCCTCGCCCCGGCAGCGGCGATCTCGCAGAACGGCTGGCGCGCGATCGCCAGCGTGGTCCTCGACGGCACGTTCCACATGTGCCGCGCGGCGTTCGAGCCTTTGCGCGAGTCCGGCCATGGGCGCGTGATCTCCATCGCGGCGACGAACGCGGCTCTCGGTTCGCCTTTGATGGCTCCGAGCGGCGCCGCGAAGGCCGGGGTGATCTCGTTGATGCAGTCGCTCGCGGTGGAGTGGGCGCCGTTCGGGATCACCTGCAACTCGGTGTCGCCCGGCCCCGTCGACACCAAGGGCGCGAATGAGCGCCTGTGGGCGTCGCGCGAGGATTACCAGCGCGTCGCGCGGCGTGTGCCGCTCGGGAACCGCCTCGCCACTCCCGCCGACGTGGTTGGCCCGGTGCTCTTCCTCGCCAGCGACGCCGCGGCCTTCATCACCGGCGCGGAGATCGTGGTCGACGGCGGCGAGCGCCTCCGTCAGCTCGCCATCGAGTAGGGGCCGCCGAGCCAGTCCGGAATCCGTCGAGCTCACTCCAGCCGGTGCGCAGGAGCCACCCCTGCGGCATTGCCAGCACGCGCTCGCGGCGGGCTGGATCGTACGCGGCCGAGGAGAGCCGATCATGCTCCGGCGATCCGCCGTAGTGATGCGCGTGGTTGCCCAGCACGTACGCGATCGCGTTCACCAGTTGCGTGGGCGAGCCCAGGAGTTGCGAGTGGTAGTGGTCCGCGAACACGCTTCCGCGCCGCCGCATCACCCGGTTCAGCGCCTTCGCGATCCGTACGCCGAGCCCCTGCATGCCGCGCGAGAGCGCAGCGCTGGAATCCGCCTCGACGAGCAGGTGCAGGTGGTTCCCGAGCACCGAAAACTCGATCACCCGCAGCCCGAACCGCCCGCGCGCATCGGCGAGGCACTCCTCGATGACGCTGAAGCACCGCCGGCTGCGCAGATTCCAGACGTGCGACGCCACCCGAAGCGTGACCAGAACGGCCGCGGTCTTCTCGAACTGCGGCCGGGTACGGTGCGAAACCAGCGGACGCAGACCCTTCGGCTTGCGCCCTGCGCCACGCCGCTTGCCGCCGCGCTGCGGGAGCCGAAGTGCGAGCTGCTTTGCGGCGCCCATGATTGAGGACGGATTGCCGGAACCATGCTCGCGCGAACATCGGTCAGTTGACCGACTCCGGCTCCGGCCAACGCCCTCGCTCGAGAGGCTGATTTGGGACATGTTGCCGGCGGGCAATGTGCCCTCAATTTGCCCGCCGTTTCGGCAATCACGTGCATTTTGGCTGGAGAAGGGATATCGGGAACGTCGTTTGAAGGGCTTTGTTCACGATGACTCGAGAGCTCTCCGAGGGTTGATGAAAAGAGGTACCCGCGGGATCATCCGCGACTCCTCCTGGTCCGACCTTGATGGCGTCCAGGCGGAGTTTGTTCGCTCCGGTGCCCGCGGAATCCCTGTCGTACGGCTACTGGAGAACGGCGCGAGCGAGGGGGCAAGCGTCCGATTCATCGGAAGGGAGAAATCGTCTTCCTCACGAGTGGTCGTCTCGACGCTGTCGCCGAGGACCGTTGAGATTCAGCTCACTCCATCGCGAACCACCCCGGCTGCTCGCGCACCCGCTGCAGCCAGGCGCTCACGGACGGGAACTGCGCCAGATCGTGCCCCGCGTCGGGCGCGAGGTGTGTGTACGCGAACAGCGCCAGGTCCGCGACCGAGTACCCCTCGCCCACGAACCACTTCCGCTTCGCCAGGTGGCGTTCCAGCACCTTCAGCGACGCCACCGCGCGGCCCTTGTAGTGCTGCCACAGCGGCTCCGGCTGGTCGATGCCGAACTTCTTCCACACCCGCGGGATCCCGATCCCCAGCTCGACCTGGTTCTGCTCGAAGAACATCCACTGCTGCACCAGCGCCACAGACTGCGCATCCGCCGGCAGCAGGGGACTGCCGCGCGCGAGGTAGAGCAGGATTGCGTTCGACTCCGCCAGCCCGAATCCGTCGTCCGTGATGTACGGCACCCGCCCGAATGGGTTGACCTTCCGGTACTCGGGCGTCCGCACTGCGCCGCCCGCGATGTCCAGGCGCACCACCTGGTGCGGAATCGCCAGCTGCTTCAGCAGCAGCCGGACCTTGTACGTGTTCCCGGAGATCGGGGCGTCATAGAAAGTCAGCATACGCCGGAACCTAGC
>JBGQLA010000454.1:0-3455 GCA_041499865.1 Deltaproteobacteria bacterium | reverse complement strand
GGCGGAGGTGATCGCCTTCGCCCTGCGGACCGCGCAGCTGCGGCCGGGATTCGTCGAGCTGGTCGCCGCCGCCCGCGACCGCGGAGCGCCCTTCTATCTCGCCTCCGGAGGCCTGCGGCAGTACGTCGAAGCGGTGGTCGCTTCGCGCCTGCCGCCCGACTTGCGGGCCCACGTGCAGGTCCGCGCCAACGAGGCGACCTTCTCGCCCGGCGGGCTTCGCGTCAGCTACCCGGGCGACGCCGAATCGCGCGCCGCAGGCTGCGATGCGTGCGGGTCGTGCAAGCGGGTGGCGATCGCGGAAGCTCGCCGCTCGGGCGCTGCGTACGTGCTGGGGATCGGGGACGGCTTCGCCGATCGTTGCCTGGTGCAGTTCGCGGACCGCACCTTCGCCCGCGAGGACAGCTACCTGCACCGCTATTGCCAGGACCAAGGCCTCGACTGCACGCCGTTCACCGAGCTTTACGGCGCGGCCGAAGCGGTCCGCGGCTGGGTCAGGCCGGCTGCTGCGTCGACTCGAGAGCGATGATCGCCAAGGCGCGGTTGAGGATGGCGAGGCGGCGCTTCGCGCCGGCGATGGCGGCGCGGGCGCGCGGCGAATCGTCGTGGTAGCGCTGCATCGTTTCCTTCAGCTGCTCGTAGGCGAGCTGCACACGGCCGATGAGCTGGATCCTCTGGAGCCGATCGTCACTGCGGGGCTTTCGCTGCATGGGGGTCCTCCGGTCGGTCACGTCCACCCTTGGATGCACGCACCCTGCCAGCTCTTCACTGAATCGCAAGTACCCGAAATCACGAATGTCTGCTTCCGGCGTCCGCCGGAGGACTGACGGATCCGCCGGCAAGTTTGCCCGAATGTCCAATCGGGGAACAGGAGTTCCCTACTCCTCGCTGAGAAGCCGCGAAAGAGTTTTCCGATCGATGCCCAGGACTTCGGCAGCGCGGGTCTTGTTCCCGCCCTGCTCCTTGAGGATCCGCTCCGCGTACCGCCGGCCGAGCGTCTCCAGCGTCGGATGATCCGCGATCAGCGGATCCGGAGCGGCGACCGGAGGCGGCGGCGTGGGCGTGATCGACGAGGGCGGCCTCGCCGGCGCTCCCCGCTGCGACTCCCAGCGCTCCCGCACCGGATCGGGAAGGTCCTCGGGCAGGATGGTCCCGCCCGGATTCAGCGCCAGCGCGCGGGCCACCGCGTTGTCCAGCTCGCGAACGTTCCCCGGCCAGTCCCAGAGCAGCAGCGCCTCGCGCGCCTCGGTGGTGAGCGTGGCGCCCCGATCGCCCGCATGCCGCGCGGCGAAGTGCTCGGCCAAGAGTGGAATGTCCTCGCGGCGCTCGCGCAGCGGCGGGATGAGGATGGTGACCACGTTCAGGCGATAGTAAAGGTCCTCGCGGAACGTCCCCGCCTTGACCGCCTCGGCGAGGTCCTTGTTCGTCGCCGCCACCACCCGCGTGTCCACCCGGACTGGCGCGCTCTCGCCGACGCGGCGGATCTCGCCCTCCTGCAGGACGCGCAGCAGCTGTCCCTGGATCCGGCCGCCGATGTCGCCGATCTCGTCGAGGAACAGCGTTCCGCCCGCGGCCTCCTCGAAGAGGCCGCGCCGCGTCCCGGTGGCCCCGGTGAAGCTCCCGCGCGCGTGGCCGAACAACTCGCTCTCCAGGACGCCTTCGGCGATCGCGCCGCAGTCCACCGCCAGGAAGGGGCCGCTGGAGCGCCCGCTCGAGGAATGGATGGCGCGCGCGACCAGCTCCTTGCCGGTGCCGCTTTCCCCCACCACCAGCACCGTGGCGTCGGTGAGCGCGACCCGCGCGGCGGTCTTGTACACCTGCAGCATCCCCTCGCTGCGCCCGACCACGTTCGCCAGGGCGTACTTCTCGCGGATCTCGCGCTTGAGGTGCCGGTTCTCGGTCGCGAGCCAGCGGTGCCGCAGCGCGCGGTCCACCACCAGCTTGATCGCGTCCACCTGGTACGGCTTGGAGATGTAGTCGTAGGCGCCGCGGCGGATGGCGTCCACCGCCCCGTCCACGTTGCCGAACGCGGTCACCAGCAAGACCGGCGTCTCGGGGGCGTGCTTCTGCACCCAGGCCAGCACCTCCAGCCCGTCCATGTCGACCATGCGGATGTCGCTGACCACCGCGTCGAACTCGCCGTCGCCCTCCAGCCGCTGGATGGCCTCCGCGCCGTCGGAGCAGGCCACCACCGCGTGCCCGTCCTCGGCGAGGATCTGCTCCATCAGCTCGCGCGAGAGCTTGTCGTCGTCCACCACCAGGAGTCGCGCGGGTTGGTGCATAGGGGAAAGGATATCCGCCTCAGGCGGGGTGCGCCTCCGTTACCGGGAAGCGCACCGTGAATGCCGATCCTTTTCCGGGCTCGCTCTCCACGTCGATGCGCCCGCGCAGGGCGCGCGCGATCTCCTTGCAGATCGCCAGACCGAGACCGGTGCCTTTTCCGTCGGGCTTGGTGGTGAAGAACGCTTCGAAGATGTGGCGCTTCACGTCCGGCGCCATGCCGGTTCCCGTGTCGCTGACGCGGAGGACGACGTCGCGGCCCTCGGTGCGCGCCTGCACTTCCAGGCGGCCTCCGTTGGGCATCGCATCCACCGCGTTGGCGACGAGGTTCGTGAGCAGGTGCCGCACCAGGCCGGGATCGGTGCGCACCGCCACCCCGTCCACCTCGCGCGCCACCTGGATGCGCTGCCGCGCCTCCACGCCGAGGGTCAGGTCCAGCGCCTCTTCCACCAGCGGCGCCAGCTCCACCGTCTCCGCCGCCGGCGTGAAGCCGCGCGTCTGGTCGAGGAAACGGCGGATGATCTGCGTCATCCGGGTCACCTCGCCCTGCAGCACCGCCACCTGCGAGCGGGCCGGGTCGGCGAGATCGGGACGCCGGGCGAGCAGTTGCAGATGGCCGCTGAGCGCGTTGAGCGGGTTGCCCAGCTCGTGCGCGATGGTGCCGGCGAGCTGGCCCAGCGCCGCGAGGCGCTCCTGGGAGGTGAGATCCCGGCGCGCCGCGACCAACAGCTCGTTCAGCTCCTCCAGGTCGCGGTTCTTCTTCGTCAGCTCGGCGGTGGCCTCCTCGATCTTCCGGGTCAGCTCCGCGTTGAACCCGCGGATCTGCGCCAGCATCCGGTTGAACCCGCGGGAGAGATACGAGAGCTCGTCGCCGCCCTCCTCCGGACCGGGGGCGCGCGCATCCAGCCGCCCCCCTTCCACGGCGCGCATCGCGAGCTGCAGGGCGGAGACGCGGCGGATGAGGATGCGCCCGAGGAGGATCCAGAACGCGACCACCAGGAAGAGCGAGGCGCCCACCGCCACTTCCAGAAATGCCCTGCGCTCGGCGGCGATCAGCCGCTCCGCCTCCGCCAGCGAGGCGAGCAGCACCAGGCGGGCCTTCGCGCCGCGCGCGTCGCTGAACGGTGCGACGACGCGGAGGGCGCGGCCGGACTCCGGATCGTCGACCACTTCGCCGG
>JBGQLA010000453.1:0-3480 GCA_041499865.1 Deltaproteobacteria bacterium | reverse complement strand
GTCCGCAATCCCAGCTCCTTGCGCACCGGAGCGACGTGCCGCATGGCCGCGTGGTGGCGGGGGGCGAAGAGGAAGCCGATCCCGCAGTCCTCGATGCAGGCGCCCACCGCCTCCGGCGAAAGCTCGACCTCCACTCCGAGCGCGGTGAGCACGTCGGCGCTGCCGCACTTCGAGGAGACCGCCCGGTTCCCGTGCTTGGCGACCCGCGCGCCGCCCGCCGCGGCGACGAAGGCGGCCGTGGTGGAGATGTTGAACGTGTGCGAACCGTCGCCGCCGGTGCCGCAGGTGTCGACCAGCCGCTCGGGGGAGACCTCCACACGCGCCGCCCGCGCGCGCAGCGCCTGCGCGGCGCCGGCGATCTCGTCCGGCGTCTCGCCCTTGATCCGCAGCGCCACCAGGAGCGCCGCCATCTGCGCCACGGGCGCGCGGCCCTCGAGCATCGCATCCAGGGCCGCCGCGGACTGCTCGCGCGAGAGGTGAACGCCCTCCACGGCCAGCTTGATCTGCTCGCGCAGTGGCATCGCTAGACCTCGAGGAAGTTGCGGAGCAGAATCTGCCCGTCGGGGGTGAGGATCGACTCCGGGTGGAACTGGACCCCGAACACCGGCAGCGTGCGGTGCCGCAGTCCCATCACGATGCCGTCGCGGGTGCGCGCGGAGATCTTCAGCTCGCGGGGCAGCGTCCGGCGATCGACCACCAGCGAATGATAGCGCCCGCCGCGCAGCGGCTTCGGCGCCCCCCGGAAGATCCCGCTGCCGTCGTGGAGAATCTCCTCCGCCTTCCCGTGCACCGGCGCCCGCGCCCGCACCACCTTGCCGCCGAAAGCCTGGCCGATGCTCTGGTGCCCCAGACAGACGCCGAGGATGGGGATTGCGCGCTCCGGAGGCGCGAAGCCGTTCAGCCCGCAGGCGCGCGCGATCAGCTCCAGGCAGACGCCCGCCTCGTTCGGGGTGCACGGCCCGGGGGAGAGGACCAGCCGCTCCGGACGCCGCGCCAGGATCTCCTCCGCGCCCTCCGCGTCGTTGCGCAGCACGTCGACGCGCGCGCCCAGCTCGCCGAGCCGCTGGACGAGGTTGAAGGTGAACGAATCGTAGTTGTCGATCACCAGCACGCGGGGCTTCATGCGACCGCCTTTCCCGCCACCGCGCCGTACGCCGCCCCGACCGAGGCGCGCACCTTGGCGAGCACCTCCCGCCACTCCGCCGCCGGATCGCTGTCCGCCACGATGCCGGCGCCCGCTTGCGCGAACAGCCGCCCGTTGCTGCGGAAGAGCGTGCGGATGGCGATCGCGAGCTGCACGTCTCCGGCGCCCGAGAACCATCCCACGCCCCCGCCGTAAGGACCGCGCTGCACGCCCTCCAGCTCGTCGATGATCTGCATGGCGCGGATCTTCGGCGCCCCGGAGAGCGTTCCCGCAGGAAATGCCGCCGCGAACGCGTCCACCGCCGACAGCCCGGGCTTGAGCACGCCGCTCACTTCGCTGGTCAGGTGCATCACGTGGCTGAAGCGCTCGGTCTCCATCAGCCGCTCGACCTTCACCGAGCCGATGCGCGAGACGCGCCCCACGTCGTTGCGCCCGAGATCGACGAGCATGGTGTGCTCGGCGCATTCCTTGGGATCGGCGCGCAGCTCCTGCTCCAGCCGCAGGTCCTCCTCCTGCGTCAGCCCCCGCCGCCGGGTGCCGGCGATGGGGCGCAGGGTCATCTTCTTGTCCTCCACCTCGACCAGCAGCTCCGGGGAGGCGCCGAACAGCTCGCGCCCGCCCAGCCGCAGATAGAAGTGGTACGGGGCGGGGCTGGCGGCGCGCAGGGTCCGGTACAGCGAGAAGCCATCGCAGTCCGGCAGCTCGAACCGCTGCGAGAGCACCACCTGGAAGATGTCGCCGGCGCGGATGTACTCAAGCGCGCGCCGCACCGCCGCCTTGAACTGCTTCTCGCCGCCCGCGACGGGCACCGGCTCCGGCAGCCCGCCCTTGAGGAATTGCGCGCCGTTGCGGCGGTCGCCGAAGAGCCGCGCGCCCAGCGATTGCGCCGCCGGCGTGCGCAGCGCGTCGGGGAACTGCCCGAGCGCGAATCCCTCCAGCACGCGTTTCGCCAGCGCGTCGGCGCGCTGCTGCGCGTCCGGACCGATGGCCACCGCCCAGGTGCGGCCTTGCCGGTGATCGAAGGCGATCACCTCGCGGACGAGCAGCAGGTCCGCCTCGGGGAAGAACGGATCGGGCCCGAGGCGCTGCGGCAGCCTCTCGCTCCAGGCAGCGCTCGCCCAGCCAAGCGATCCGACGTAACCGCCGGTGAAGGGGGGCAGCCCCTCGACCCGCTCGGTGCGCACCGCTTCCAGCGCGCGCCGCAGCGTCTCCAGCGGCTGCGCTTCCCTGCGCAGGGAGAGGCGCGCGTCGCCCGCGCCGACGCCGACGTAGCTGTACCGCCCGAGCGCTCCCTCGAAGAGGAAGGCGTCGCGGCGCTGTTCCTGATCGAGCAGGCAGAAGACGCCGAACGGCGTCAGCAGATCACCGGGAAGTTCGACGGAGGCTGGAGCGCCTCCAAAGCCGGCTCCGGGAAAGGGTGCGCATAGGAAGAACAGACTAGCGGGGTGTCGGCGTCGGGATCAAGGCAAATTCCCGGAAAGGGCTCCGTGATAAAAGCCCGCGCATGGCGACGCCGGCGCGGCGCATCGCGGCCGAAGTGCTCCTGCGCGTCGCGCAGGGCGGCGCTTTCGCCAACCTGGCGCTCGATTCCGCGCTCCGGCAGGCAGGGGTGCTGGAGCCGCGCGAGGCGGCGCTGGCGACGGAATTGACCTACGGCGTGCTGCGCTGGCAGCTGCAGCTCGACCGGGCGCTGGCGGCGCACAGCGACCGCGCGCTGGAGGATCTCGACGAGCCGGTACGCGTGGCCCTGCGCCTGGGCGCCTTCGAGTTGCTGCACCACGAGAAGGTGCCCACCCGGGCCGTGGTGAACGAGGCGGTGGAGGTGGCGAAGGAGTTGAAGGCTTCGCGCGCCACCGGCTTCGTCAATGCGGTGCTGCGCAGGCTGTCCGAGACGCGCGCTCCGCCCGAGCCGCCTTCGCGCGAGGTGGATCCGGTCGGTCACATCGCCGCCTTGACCGCGCACCCGCGCTGGATCGTCGAGCGCTGGTCGCGCTGGCTGGGGCCGCAGGAGACGGAGCAGCTCTGCGCCGCGAACCAGCAGCAGGCGCCGGCCGCGGTGCGGGTGGCGCGACGCAAGGGCACGGTGGCGCAGGCGCAGGAGGCGCTGCGGAAGGCGGGCATCGAGTCGCATCCAGGGCGCTACAGCCCCGATGCCCTGATCCTGGCGGCGGGAGCGCCGCCGGCGCTCGACATCAAGGGGTACGAGCAGGGCCTCTTCCAGGCCCAGGACGAGGCGGCGCAGCTCGTCTCTCTCTTCGCGGCGCCGGATCGTTCGGCGCGCGTCCTCGACGCCTGCGCGGCGCCGGGCGGGAAGGCATGCCATCTGGCGGAGCTCG
>JBGQLA010000452.1:0-3522 GCA_041499865.1 Deltaproteobacteria bacterium | reverse complement strand
CGCGAGCCCGCTTTTGCCGAGACCTGGAAGTAGACCACATACGCATACCGGGTCGCTTCGACCTTCCGCAGCACGATGCTCTCCGTGGACTCGACGCGCACCTGCCCCGAGGCGCCGGCGCTGCTCACCGATGCGAGCGGCTTATCGTCGGATCGATAGAGGAATGCGGCGGTGTCGACCACCGGGTCGTCATCCAGGAACACGTACGACATCGCGGTGACGATCGCCCCTTCCGGCAGCGCGATCGGCGCAACCAGATAGTCGTCCTCGCCGCCGCTCTGGTAACGCCCGACTCCGCCCGGCAGGACCGCAACCTCGGTGACCGCCGAGGAGAGGCGCGGCACGGCACTGATGGCGGCGACCGAAATGACGCCGTGTGGCAGTTGCTGGCAACGCACGGTCCCGTCCTCGGCGATGATGCGGATGGCGGATCCGGGAGCGCAGGTGCCGGTGATGCGCGCCTGCTTGGCCGCGATCGCCTCCGCGTTCCGGACGATCTCCTCGGAGTGCGTCTCGAGCGCCTTGCCGACCTCCGCGGGCATGCGCTCCATCGAGACGCGGCCGCTGGCGATCTGCGCAGCATCGATGACGGGCGCGTGCGGGGCCGCCAGCGGCGACGCAGCCACCTGCGGCTGCGGGTCGTCACTGCGGACCGCCAGCAGCGTCGCCCCCACCGCGAGCGCCGCGATCAGTGCGCCAGAGAGGACGAGCTTCACTCCACCGCTTCTAGCACGGCATCTGGCCTGCGAAGAATCCCGCCGCGCGAGGGAGGATGCCGTCGAGGCGGCGGAACTGCCGGACGCGTCGCCCTGCGGTGTCTCGTGCGACCAGACGACACGACAGCGGATTCCGCGATTGGGCCGGATTCCAGTGCTGTCGACGTTTCACGGGAGGTGCATTCGCAGCGCCTGCTCGCAACATCACTTTCGCGGAACGAGCCGCTCCACGAGGAAGCGCCGGTAGGGCGCCAGCGTACACTCGTTCTCGCAGAGTGCGAGGTCCTCGATCCTCGAGCAGTGCCCGGCGCACGCCGCGGTCCCCGCCAGGCACGCCTCGGGGATCTTCTCCCGAATCTCGTCGCGGAACGTCTCCACGGGCAGTCCGAAGGTCGTTCGGCAGGACCAGCGTGTGTGCGTGAAGCAGTAGATGCTCGTCGCCGCCGGCTCGCCGCTCATGTGGAGCATCCCGATGGGAGTCAGCGACCGCAGGTGGATGAGATCATCCCGCGTGAAACAGGCCCCGCAAGAGCACTGCTTGGCGCAGTCAGGCCGCGGCCCGCCGCCGGGAAGGGCTGCCTTCCTGGTCGAACCGGATGTGGCGGATCTCTTCATCGTGCGCGTCGGCGCGGATGCTCCCACCAACCCGCCTGCGTGCAACTGTGACGCTTGGCCGCAGCCTGTCGCGCCGGCTCTTCGAGTCACGACAGCGATCGGTGCCGAGAATGGAAGCGCGTCTCTCGCCGGGTGCTCCGGCCGATCGAGGGTGGTCGCGCAGGAACCATCCAATCAGACGGCGTATACTTCTTTCCTTCCCGATCTGAGGAGGCCTTCCATGAGGTACACCCGTGCGGCGTCGGTGATCGCCCTGATCCTCGTGGTGGGCGCCTGCAGCAAGAGCGGTCGTGACGCGAAGGACGCGCCGATCGTCCTCGGCGTCCCTACGGCGCTGGGGACCATCGAGGGTCAGGACTCGCTCCGTGCAGCGCAGCTCGCCGTCTCGGAGATCAACGCGGCGGGCGGGGTCGATCTCGCAGGGACAAAGCGCAAGCTCGACATCGCCTCCATCGACACGCGGGAGGCGGAGGCCGGGCTGCCGGTCAACGACGCGCTTGCGGCGATGGAGAAGCTCGTCAGCGAGAAGAAGCCCGCTGCGATCGTGGTGGGAGCGTTCCGCTCCGAGGTGCTCCTCTCGGCGATGGACATGAACGCGAAGTACAAGCTGCCCTACCTGTGCACGATCGGCATGTCCCCCGAGTTCGAGAAAAAGATCGCCGGCGACTACGAGAAGTACAAGTACAACTTCCGCCTCGGCCTGAGCGCTCCCTACCTGGTCGGCAACCTGGGCAAGGCGCTCGACTTCATCCACAAGAAGCTCGGGTACGACAAGCTGTACGTCATCCACCAGGACGTCGCCTGGGCCAAGGGGACCGCGGGAGGCGTCGCGAAGGTCACCCAGGCCGCCGGATGGACGGTGCTGGGCAGCGACGCGTATCCGACCGGCTCGCGCGACTTCTCCTCCAGCCTGACCAAGGCGAAGGCGGGGAACGCCCAGGTGGTGGTGCCGATCTTCGACATGCCGGAGTCGGGAGTGCTGGTGAAGCAGGCGCGGTCGATGAAGGTGCCCGCCCTGTTCGCCGGGTTCATCAGCCCGGCCGCGCCCGGAAACGCCTGGTCGACGTTCAACGGCGAGATCGAAGGGCTGGTGAACTTCATCTTCGAAGCCGGCCCCATCCCGCTCAAGACCCCGCGATCGATCCAGTTCAACGACGCGTACGCGAAGGCCTACGGCGAGGACGCGCGGTTGAAGATGAGCGGCCACGGCCCCGGGCCGTCGTACGACGCGGTCTACGTCCTCGTGCAGGCCATCCAGCGCGCCGGGTCCCTCGACGCCGACGCGATCGTCGCCCAGCTGGAGAAGACCGACATGGAGGGCGCCATCGGCAAGATCACCTTCAACAAGAACCACCAGGTCGTCTACGGAGAGGACCCGAAGCAAGCCGCGGCGAGCCTCGCCTTCCAGTGGAGGGCCGGCAAGCGCGTCGTGGTCTACCCGGAGAGCGCCGCCGAGTCGGCGATCGAGGTCGCGGCGAAATAGGGATGGTGCGCCGTGACCCAGAGCATCCTCCTCAGCACCCTCGTCTTCGGGCTCGTCAACAGCGTCGTGCTCATGTTGACCGCCCTCGGGTTCAGCCTCACCTTCGGTCTGTCGGGAGTGGCGAACTTCGCTCACGGCGGGCTCTACCTCCTTTCCGGTTTCCTCGCCTGGATGCTCATCCACCACCTGAAGCTCCCGTTCCCGGTGGCGGCGCTCGCGACCATCGTGGCTGTCGGAGCCCTGGGGGCCGCCATCTACCGGTTCGTCCTCCGGCCGGTGCGCGGCATCGTGCTCTCCGAAGTGATCAGCACCTTCGCCGTGGGCGTCGCGATCATCGAGCTGTTCCGCTGGAAGGGCTTCACCACCTACGACTTCAGCCTGCCCGTCTTCGTCACCGGCGGCCTCGACGTCTTCGGCGTCACCCTCGACTACCACCGCGTGTGCATCGTCGCCCTCGGGCTCGGGCTGACCGTTCTCCTCTGGGCCTTCACCCGGTTCAGCCGCATCGGCCTCGCGCTCCGGGGCATGTCGCAGGACGAGTACACGGCGCTCTCCCTGGGGATCGACTCCGATTGGGCCGCCATGCTCAGCCTGGCGCTGGGATCGGCGCTGGCCGCGGTGGCGGCGATCGCGCTCCTGCCGCTCGGCATCATCTCCATCAACACCGGGTACGACGTGCTGCTCGTCGCGCTCGCCGTCACGGTGCTG
>JBGQLA010000451.1:0-3526 GCA_041499865.1 Deltaproteobacteria bacterium | reverse complement strand
GGGATCAGCTTGTCCACGCCCTTGCACACCGAGTACGCGTACTGGAAGAGGCCGCCGCAGGACGCGCAGGAGCCCATCGAGATCACGTATTTCGGCTCCGCCATCTGCTCGTAGAGGAGCCGGCAGCGCTCGGCCATCTTGTAGGTCAGCGTGCCCGCGACGATCATCAGATCGCTCTGCCGCGGCGTGGCGCGCGGGACCGATCCGAAGCGGTCGATGTCCGCCCGCGGCCCGCCGGTCTGCATCAGCTCGATGCCGCAGCAGGCGAGGCCGAAGAGCAGGTAGAAGATGCTGCTCTTGCGGGCGAGGTTGATGATCTCGTCGATGAACGAGGTCTTGCTGGTGATGATCGAACCGAAGTCCTGCTGGTAGTCCTTGGGCATCTCTACGCTGCTTTCTTCTCAGTGGTCGGCGGGAGGGGCTTCTGCTTCTGGTCGCGCAGCGACTGGAGCACTTCCTGCTTCAGGCCCTTCACCCATTCCAGGTCGCCCATCGCCCACACGTAGGCGAGGCCGACCGAGAGGATGGCGACGAAGACGAAGATCTCCGCGAAGGCGAGCAGGCCCTGGCCCTTGTCCACGAAGGACTTGTAGACGGAGGCCACCGGGAACATGAACGCGATCTCCACCTCGAAGATCACGAACACCAGCGCCACCAGGTAGAAGCGGGGGTTGAAGTTGAACCAGGCCTGCCCGATGGGCTTTTCGCCGCACTCGTAGATCATCGACTTCTCGCGGGTGGGCGCGTTCGGCCGGAGGAAGTGGCCCGCGAGCAGCGATCCGAAGACGAACAGGACCGCGGTGGCGGAAAAGAGCAAGACGTTGGCGAAGTGGAAAGGCATCCTGCTCCCTCGAAAAACCTGTGGGAAATTGCCGGGCAGAGTCTACGGTCCGCGGGGTCCAAGTCAAGCCGCACAAGGGGCGGTCCGGGGGGCGCCCGGCAGCGGTGGACCGGCCGGCGGGCGATCGCGGCAATCCGCCTCGCTGGCCGGCGCGCGCGTGTGCCCGCGTGCGCTGAGCGGAGCACCCCGGCGACCTTTCCCTCCAAGGCGTCGCCGGCGCTCGCCTTTCCGTGGCCCACCTGCGGGACGGACGGTCTTCCGGATGCCCCCCGCACTCAGGATCTGTGGCAAGCTCATTCGCGCTTCGAGGGGAGAGAGCCATGGCCCGCAGCAAAGCCCGCCCGCTCGCGCTGGTTCTCGCCATCGCGGCGCTCGCCGCGTGCGTGGTGAACCTCACCTTCGACATGGACCAGAGGGGGCTCCCGATGATCACCGCCGGCTCCGGCGCCATCTCGCAGAGCGCCCTGGTCGATCTCGGGAGCTACGACGACGTCCGCTCGCACCGCAACGACATCCGCAGCCTCGATCTGGAGTCGGTCGACGTCACCATCACCGAGGTGAAAACGGACAACACCGCGAAGCTGCTCACCATGACGCTGACCTTGCGCAAGCTGCTGACGGACCCGCCGGGGAACGACGTGAAGATCGGCGATCTGGCCGCATTCCAGGTCCTGCCGAACGGGACCCGGCGCATCGGCGGCAACCCGGAGCTGGACGCGTTCCTGCTCGAGCGCGTCCACGACGGCGGGACGTTCTATCTCGTGGTCGCAGGCAGCACGGACGGAAAGACGGACCTGGTGATGGACGTGAACCTGCACGCGTCCATGGGCTACGATACCGGCTTCTTCTAGGCGGCGCCCAGCGGGCGGGCAAGCTGCCGAACTGCGCCTCCCGGTCCTAGGTTTGGACCGTGGCCATCCTCCAGGCGCTGATCAGCTATCTGGGCAAATCAGCAGGCAAGGCCCTGAACGCTATCTTCGGCTGGGCGGTGATGGCGCTGTTCGGCACCGTCTCGCCGAAAGAGCAGACGCTGCTCTCGGCGGTGGTCGCCGCGGCCGCGGTCTGGCCCGTCCTCCTGCTCGGGGTCATCGTTCCCAAGATCGCGTTGTTGGTGGTGGCGTTCGTGCCGCTGGGGAAATCGGTGCCGGGCGTCTGGCTGCGCATCGTGTGGATCGCGCTCGCGCTGCTCGTCCCCATCGTGGTCGGGACCGTGATCGCCAAGCGCGGGTCCACCGAGCACATGCCGGAGCCGGGCTGGAAGCGGCTCCTGCGCGGGTTCCCGGTGACGCTCGCGCTCGCCTGCGCCTTCTTCCTCATGCTGGTGATCGCGCCGATCCAGCGGATCGCCACGGTCCTCCGGCGTCGCGAGGTGATCCGGATCCCGGCGCTGATGGAAAAGGGGACGCCCGCTCTCTGCATGGCGGCGCTGGCCGGGGAGCTGGAGGCCAAGGGGATCGCGCTGCGCGCGGCCAGGCCACCCTGGTCCCAGACGGCCCCCTCGAAGATCCTGCTGAAGATCGGCGGCAAGCCCTTCGCCTCGATGGCCAGCGAGCACGTCGAGTACCGGAAGAGCGAAGAGCTGGAGCTGACGATCCTCCCGAACGAGACGATCCTGCGCGGCAAGCCGGTGCTGGTCGGCCGCGCCCGCGCGCTCTGCGCGGAGGTGTACGGCCCGCGGCCCGTCATCCAGACCTTCAACGCGGAGGCGCGGGAGCTGGAGGCGCACGCAAAGCGGGTGTGGGCGATCTACTGCGAGCAGCCGCGCGCCCACCGGCGCTCGGACGTGCTGGAACGGCGGGTGACCGAGATGTCGGCGGAGCTCTCGCGGCGCAACCTGCCCTGGGACGAGTGGCAGATCATCTACCGGCTCCTCTTGCAGGTGGACCGCGCGCTCCACGGCGACGAGCCGCTGCTCAGGCACGCACAACGGATGGAGGAGAAGGACATGGCGGACGAGAGGGTTGCGCTGCCGGGGGCGCGCAACATGACGAAGCTGCCGGAGCGGCAGGAGCTGCAGACCGCGGTGCCGGTCTCGGTGCAGGGGATGACCAACCGCGAGCTGATCCGTTACACGATCGAGAGCGCGACGCAGCTGGCGAAGAAGGAGATCGAGCTGGCCAAGTCGGAGCTGCGCGCGGATATCACGAAGGAAGTTGCGATGGCGAAGGGGCTCGGCGTGGCCGGGCTCTGCGCCATCTGGGCGGTCAGCCTGATGCTGGTCGCGGCCGTATTCGCGCTGGCGACCGTGATCCCCGGCTGGGCAGCGGCGCTGATCGTCGCGGCCGCGGTGCTCCTCGTGGGCACCATCGCCGGCCTGGTCGGGTGGGGCAAGCGGGTCAAGCAGCCGATGGAAGCGACGCGGCGCACTCTCAAGGAGGACGTCCTGTGGGCGAAAGAACGTCTCGCGTGAACGACGGAAACGGCGCGCCGGCCCAGCAGCAGCGATCCCCGCGGGAGATCGAGCGGGACATCGAGCACCTGCGCACGTGCCTCGATGGCTCCCTGGCCGAGCTGGACCGCAGGCGGCACGAGCTGATGGACGTGCGCCTGCAGATGCGCCGCCACCCGGCAGTCTTCGCCGGCGCCGGCACGGTCGTCGTGCTGATCCTGGGCGGAGTGGGGTACGCAATCTACCGCTCCCACAAGCGCGGCGAGCTGCCACAGAAGACGAAGCGGCTGCGCATC
>JBGQLA010000450.1:0-3547 GCA_041499865.1 Deltaproteobacteria bacterium | reverse complement strand
CGTCCCTCTCCATGATTCCGGCCTTCACTCGCGCGGTCGGCGTCCCCCGGCTGGCCGGCATTGCCTACCCGATGTCGCGGCCCTTGGGGCGCCCGCGGGATGCTCCGGGCCAGAGGGCGGTCCTCCGGGCATTGCTGGAGCTGCTCGGAGTGGCGAACGCTCCCGACACCTATGTCGAGCTGCCGTTCACCTGGCCCCAGACGCCCGCAGAGGCGAGAAAGGGGGCCGACGTACATCCACCGATCGCACGACTCCTCGCCCGAAAGCCTTGGCTGCTGCCCAGGCTCTACGCGGGCGAGATTCCCGACGAGCCGGAGCAGGCCCCGCGCGCCTGCGACACGAGCCCATGATTGTCCAGCGGGCGTCGAGGAGCCCTCGGTGCGAAGGAACCGGCGGCACGGTCCGCGATACGAAGAAGAACAATTGCGGCTGCAGCCGATCCATCGCGGGTACGCATTCCCGGGACGGGCGCGGCGGGCTGCGACCTCGGCGGCGGAAGGCCGAGGTTCACGCACAGAGGGTGCGGGCGCGGGGTAGGGAAAGCGCGATCGCGGTCCCCACGAACGACTTCAAGCGGGCAGCTTTCCTCTACGGTCGCAGCAACGCGAATTCGATGCGGAAACCGGCCGCGCCAACTTGCTGGCTCCGGTGGCTCGTTCGCTGGCCGTTGCGTCTACTTCAACTTTACGGCGACGCTGGATGCATCGCGGGGGGGAGAAGGATGAACCGCGATGCAGAGGGTGAGGTTCCTGGGAGTCGGCTCGTTCGTCCCGCGACGGACGATCAGCAATGCGCGGATCGCGTCCGCCATCCCGGGGTGGACGGCTGAGCGCATCGAGGAGAAGACCGGGATCCGCGAGCGGCGGTTCCTCTGGGACTTCGACGAGAAGACCGGCCGCGCCGTTCCGCCGCCCGACGACGACGGCGCCTTCTATCCGGCGAACAACACCGACATGGCGGAGGTGGCGCTGCGCCGCGCGCTGGCGATGGCGCGCATCGGCGCCAGCGAGCTGGACGCGGTGTTCCTCGTCACCTGCTCTCCGGACGAGCTGAACTTCAGCCACGACGCCATGGAGCTGCACAGGCGCCTCGGCTGCCGCGAGGACGCCTACGCCATGGTCTTCGACAGCGGCTGCGGCGGCACGCTCTACACCATCGACATGGCGCGCAGGATGATCGAGGGCAAGAGCTTCCGCACCATCGCGGTGGTGGCGTCGAACTTCACCTCCGCCCACCTCAACCGCGACGTCTACACCAGCGACCAGCAGCTCGATTCCGGGAAGAAGGCGAACGGGTTTCTCTCCATGTACGTGTTCGGCGACGGCGCCGGCGCGCTGATCCTCCGTGGCGAGGAGGCCGAAGCCGACGGAGCGGGGATCGTCCGCTCCTTCGCCGGCACCGCGCACGCCGACCTGGTCCTGCGCAAGGGAGGCGGAGGCCTTCGCCTCGGCTTCCAGGATCGCGCCAGTCTTGCCGATCACGCGTTCATCGTCGATGGGCTGCAGGTTGCGCGCACCTATCCGGTGTTCATGAAGAAGTGCATCGACGGGGTGCTCGGAGAGGACCGGGAGCTCGGTCCGCAAGTGAAGCGCTGGTACTTCCACCAGCCCAACAAGCGGCTGATGGACAGCTTCGTCGAGCGCGAGTCGCTCCCGAAGGAACGCGTCGCATGCCACGTGGAGCGGCACGGAAATACTTCCGCCGCGGGCATGCTCATCCTGCTCGCGGAAGATCTGGAAAACGGTGTGGTGGAGATGGGCGGCGGCCACCTGGTCCTGCTCGCCGCCATCGGAGCGAACGTCAACTACGGCGCGCAGCTCGTGCGCCTCTAACCAGCAGCCAGGAGAATTCCATGGCCCGCCCCTACGCTCGTGCCTGCGTCGTTAGCCTGCTCCTTCTCGTACCCTCCGTCGCCCTGGCGCAGGCGCGAGTGATCCAGTTCCGCAGCGCGGAGGATCCCGCCTCGCCCCCTGATCCCGCCGTCTGCGCCGCGGCGCCATTCGCCTCGAACCTGCGCATCGGCGGGACGCTCTACACGTACGAGACGCGCGCCCGCGACGGAGAGGTGGTCTCCGACGACGTGCGGGCCATCGGCAAGGCGACGGCCTGCGCGCAGATCACCAGCTTCGCTTTTCCGCCGGGCCTCGCGCAGAGCTTCTTCCTCCAGCTCACGCTCCGGGACGGGATCTACACCGCTTCCGGAACCTGCACGATCATCAGCAACGACGTTCCCCGCACCGGCCTGGTGCTCGCCGGATGCAACCTGAAGCTGTTGACCTTTCCCGCCGGTGTGGCCGGCGGCGCGGTCACCAGCTTGAGCACGTTCAACCCCTTCCGGCTGCCGGGCTTTGCGACCGGCTCGTATTGGACGGCGCAGATCTACGACCTCGCCGCCGGGTCGGTGCGCCGGCAGGACTCCGACCGCGCGATGGAATGGACGGAAGGAGGAGACCATGACTCCCACGACTGAGGGCACGTCTCTGGAAGACGTCACCGAGGCAGCGGAAGGACGCGGCTATCTCGGGGCGGCCTTTCGCGTCGCCGTGGACTTCCTGGAGATCCGCGGCTGCGGCGCGCTGGTGAAGGGGAGAGTCTCCGCGGCGACCGCAGAGGTGATCGAGAAGCCGCCGTTTCCCTTCGCCTGGATGCCCGCGGAGGCGATGGACGAGCTGCAGACGGCGCTCTCGGCGGTGGCGGGACGTGAGGCGTGCGTCGACCTCGGCATCACCGCGGGGCGGAAGCTGGGCGGGTCGGTGATCCAACCCGTGCTGAAGATGGCGACGGCGCTGTTCGGCAATACGCCGGTGACCGTGTTCCAGAACCTGGAGCGCTTCTACTCGATGGTGCTGAAGGGAATGAAGTTCGAGTACGAAGCGGTGGGACCCAAGGAAGGCGCGATCCGGGCGCGCGTCGGGGGCGCCGGCGTCCCGGCGGCCCTCTTCGACGTCACGCGCGGCAATCTCACCTACGTCTTCGAGCTCTGTGGGGTGACGGGGTCCGTGGGTCCACCGGAGGAGATCCGCTGCGACGAGCGTGGCGGCCAGGCGCGTTACAGGGTGCAATGGACCTGATGGCCGGATCTTCAGCGTTGAGGGCTGTTGGCCCGGTTCACTTCGAAGCAGGCGCCGCTTTCGGGCCGGGCTGCAGCTCTGCGTGGCGGAAGCAGGTGACGAGATGGTCGTTCACCATTCCCACGGCCTGCATGAATGCGTAACAGATCGTCGGTCCCACGAAGCGGAATCCGCGCCCGACGAGCGCCTCGCTCATGCGGTCGGACTCTTTCGTACGAGCGGGCAGCCCGCGCAAGGAGCGGCGAGCGTTCTGCCTGGGCGCGCCGCCCACGAAGCTCCACAAGAAGGCGTCGAACGACCCTTCCTTCTCCCGGAAGTCGAGGAACGCCTGCGCGTTGGCCACCGCTGCCTCCACCTTCTGCCGGTTCCGCACGATACCGGGGTCCTTCAGGGCCTGCGCGATCCTGCGCCTGTCGTAGCGGGCCATGCGCTCGGGATCGAAGCCCTCGAACACCTCGAGGAAGCGCGCCCTCTTG
>JBGQLA010000449.1:0-3556 GCA_041499865.1 Deltaproteobacteria bacterium | reverse complement strand
GCTGCACGGCTGGTTCCTCGTCCTCGAGGTCTTCCTCTGGGAGAAACCTCTCGGCCTCAAGGTCTTCCGCCAGTCGCGCGAGCAGGCCGCGGCGACCGCCGTGCTCGCGCAGAATCAAGGGCTCTACAACGGATTCCTCGCCGTCGGGATCGTCTGGGGCCTGATCGAAGGTCATTCGAGCTTCGGGATGCGCGTGCGCCTGTTCTTCGCGGCCTGCGTGGTTCTGGCGGGAATCGTCGGCGCGATCTCCACCGGAAAGCGCGCGATCCTCGTCGTCCAGGCGCTGCCGGCGCTGATCGCCGGGGCCCTGCTCCTGTGGGCGCCGGGCCCTTCGGTGCCCTGAAGCCGGCCTTGCGGCGTGGGCGCATCGGACGAGGGCTGCCCAAATCGATGGGGCCGCACAAGGCCGCACAGGGTCGACTCCCGTCTTCAACTTGAAACGGCAGTCAATTTTTGGCGGAGGGTCTGCGCCTTAGACGCCGAGCGCCTTGGCCGCGGCCGCGTAGTCCGAGGGCGCCACCCAGACGATCATCCCGAAGCCGCCCTGTCCGGCGGAGCCGTTGGAGGCGCGCACGTTGACCTTGGCGTCCGACAGCTTCTTGAGAATCTCGCCCGCTGCCCCGGCGCGGTTCTGGCCCTGGATGAAGAACGCCTGCTTGCGCGCGGAGAGCGTCAGCTTTGCGCTCTTTGCCGCTTTGACCAACGCGTCGGCGTTGTCCGTGACGAGATCGAGCTGCGCCTTTCCGGCGGAGCCCGGGAAAGCGGTGAAGTTGAGCAGGTTGATGCCCGCTTCCTTCAGCGCGGAGAGCACGCGCGCGCCTTCGCCCGGCTTGTCGGGCACTTCGACGTAGAAGTAGTCCACGCGACGGACCTGGTCGGCCATGACTGCCTCCCGGCTCGATTCGAGCCGACGCATGCTAGATCGCGCAGCCCATCGGCGCCATCCTTCGGCGTCGATGGGCTGGAATCCGGCTCCTCTCCGCGTCATCACAGGCGTCAATGGTCCTTGCCCCGCTCCTCTCCGCCTTGCACGTCCTCGCGCTGGGGATCGGACTGGGCGCCGTCTTCATGCGGGGCCGGTACTTGCGTGCGCTTCCCGCTGGCCCCGAGGCGGGCGTGCTCGGGCGACTGTTCGCGGCCGACAGTCTCTGGGGCATCGCCGCCTTGCTCTGGCTCGCCACCGGCCTCGCCCGTGCCTTCGGCCACGTCGAGAAGGCGCCCGGGTTCTACCTGCGAGACGGCTTCTTCTGGGTGAAGATGGCGCTCTTCTTGTGCACGGTCGCACTGGAGATCTGGCCGATGATGACGTTCATCCGTTGGCGGATCGCGCAGCGCAAGGGGCAGCCCCTCCCCCAGCTCGACCGGCTGCCCGGCCTGGTGCTGGTCGATGATCTGGAAACGGTCCTGGTCCTCGTCATTCCGTTTGTCGCCGCCGCGATGGCCCGCGGCCTCTGGCTCTACTGACGGAGCGACCGTATGGACCGACCTCAGGCAGGCCTCCGGCAGCGCATCTTCGCCTGGGCGTTTGCGCGCTTCAACGGCGCCTACGAGAAATCCGTGGCGCAGCACAAGCAGCGATTGTTCTCGAGTCTCGCCGGCACGGTCGTCGAGATCGGACCCGGCACGGGCGCGAACCTGCGCTTCCTGACACCGGGGAAGGTGAGCTGGACAGGCGTCGATCCAAATCCGTTCATGGAGGACTACCTGCGCAAGGAAGCCACGCGACTGGGGATCCCGATCGATGTCCGCCTGGGGACCGCGGAGCACCTTCCGTTCGCGGACGCCAGCGTGGACGTGGTGATCAGCACGCTCGTCCTCTGTTCCACGGCGAATCAGGAACAGGCGCTGAAGGAGATCCTGCGGGTGCTCAAGCCTGGAGGCCGGCTGATGTTCATCGAGCACGTCGCCGCGCCGCGGGGAACGCGGTTGCGGACCCTGCAAAATCTAATGACACCGTTCTGGAAGCAGCTCGGGGACGGATGCCACCCGAACCGGGAGACCTGGGTCCAGCTCGAACGCGCCGGTTTCGCGAAGCTCAGCTACGAGCGGATGAACATTCCCTCACTCCTCGTCACCCCTCACATCGTCGGCGAGGCGAGCAAGCCAGCGTGAGGCTCACACGCGGTCGTTGCGGTACACGTCGTAGGCGGCGGAGTACTCCATTACCCGCGCCACCTCGGCGATGAACTTCTCGTCGTGCCCGGCGCGACGCAGCAGGTGGAAGCCCATCTCCATCCCGGAGGTGATGCCTCCGGCAGTGACGATCCGGCCCTGATCGACCACGCGCGCCCGGGAGATCCTGCACTTCGGCGCGATCTGCGCCAGGCGATCGATCGGCGTCATCCCCGGAGGCGTCTGCTCCACCTTGTCCGGCTCCTTCCGGTTGGTGGCCTGCAGGCCGTCGAGCAGGCCCATCTTTCCGTAGATCCAGGAGCCGGTGCAGACGCTGGTGAGCAGCGTCGTCTCCGGCAGGCTGCGGATGTACTCGTGCAGCCGCTGGTTGCCGACTTCCTGCCGCGTGCCGTAGCCGCCCGGGATGAGGAAACCGTCCATCGACGGCCGGTCGGTAAAGCAGTAGTTGGGCAACACGGTGAACCCGGCCTGTGCCTGCACCGGGCGCATCGCGTCGGCGATCAGGAACGCCTCCAACTCGGGGTTGAACCGCCGCGCCACCGAGAACACGCCGTGCGGAGCCGCGAAGTCTACGATCTCCACGTCCTTGAACACGTAGATGCCGAGACGGAATCCAGGCATGCAAGCCTCCGGCGCGGGAAACCCGGAAAACGCGGGAACACGATACAGGTTTCATTTCTTGCGTCGAGGGGCGCAAAAAAAGAAACGTGTATCGTGTCCCCGGGTTTTCCCGGGTTTCCTCCTACTTCGAGGCCGTCGGGTTCTTGCCGACCTGCGCCTGCACCATCTTAGCGTGCTGCAGGTGTCCTTCCAGCGTGGGCACCGCGTTTTGCAGCAGGGTCTTCAGATCCGCGTTCTGCGCGCCAGGGACCAGCACGGTCTTCACCGCGTCGATCACCGCCTGGTGATACGCCACTTCGGTGTCGATGTAGTCCTTGTCGAACCGCGCGCCCTTCTCCTTCTTCAGCCGCGCCGAGGCCTTCTTCGCATCCGCCTGCAGCGACTTCGAGACGTCGCTCGCCTGCGGCGTCACGTGCAGCTTCTTCGCGAGCGCCATCGCCTCCGTGATTCCAGCCTGGTGGTCGTTCACCATCTGCTCGGCGAACTGCTTCACCTCGCCGTTCTTCGTGTGCTTTAGCGCGAGCTTGCCGCGATCGACGTCGATCTGGTGCGCGGTCAAGGCGATGGTGGCGATCTGCGGGTCGTTCAGGGACGCCGCGGCGGCGACGAGGACTGCGATCAGCATGGGTGAACCTCCTGCCGCTCCAGAGTCGGCGCGGCGGGAAAGGTTCCCCTGGGCCCGTCACCTCACCCGGACGAGCGCTCCAGCTTCTCCAGCTCCTGCTGGTGCTTGCTCCGCACTTCCGCTGCGCCGCTCTCGAAGGTGTCGAACTCCTCCTCGACGCGGCGGCGCTCCGGTCCT
>JBGQLA010000448.1:0-3563 GCA_041499865.1 Deltaproteobacteria bacterium | reverse complement strand
TGCAGGCGCCTGCGCGGCGAGCTTGCCGTCCACGATGATCACGGTCTGGTCGTCGCGGGCCGGCGCGCCGGTGCCGTCGATCACGCGCACGTGCTCGAGCACCACCGCTTTCGCATCCACCTTCACGTACGGCTGCAGCGCGGCGTCGACGGCCAGCAGCAGGGCGAGGATCATGCGGCGCAGGATACCTATTTGCGGCGGATGTCGCGCCAGTCCCGGCCGGTCCGTCCGCTTTGATTGGGGCGGACCTCGCCGGCCGGGTTGCGGAAGCGGGCGCGGAACACGGGCTGGCCGGTGACGGCGTACCGCCGCTCGCGGGTGGAGAGGATTTCCGGCGGCTCGTCCGGCAGCTTCTCGAATCCGGCCTCCAGCCAGGTCTGCCCACCCTCCCGGGCGTAGGCCTCGACGTCGGTGCGAAAATCGACCATCCCGCCGGGCACAAGCAGCCGCCGCAGTTGCGCGGCGAACCCGACGTCGATCATCCGCCGCTTGTGGTGGCGCTTCTTCCACCACGGGTCGGGAAACTGCACGTGCACGGCGGACAGCGATCCGGGCGGAAAGAGCCGCGTTGCCAGCAGCCTGGCATCGCCCTGCAGCACCAGCAGATTGCGCAGGCCGCGCTTTTCCGCGCGCGCGCGGATCAGCTCGCAGTCCGAGCGCCGCGACTCGATCGCCACCAGATCGATCTCCGGGTGCCGCGCGGCGTGGTCGAGCGCGAACGCGCCCCTCCCGGGTCCGATCTCCAGCGCGAGCGGCGCGTCGCGCCCGAAGTCGCGCTTCCAGTCCGGGTACAGCTCGTGCGGCTCCCTGCACCCGTAGGGCATGCAGGCGCGAAATACCCGTCCTTGCCAGCGATCTCAAGCTATGCTTTGAGGGGCGGACTTTCCGGAGGCGTCGTCTATGTGGCAGCGCATGAAACGCGCGTTTCGCTCGATGTTCGGCTGGATGATCTCCGCGGCCGAGGACCCCGAGATGATCCTCGAGCAGAACATCCGCGACCTGAACGACCAGGTCCCGAAGATGAACGAGTCGATCGCCATGGTGAAGGCGAACGTCACCCTCCTGGAAAAGGAGAACCAGAAGTACAGGAACGACGTCCTGGAACTGACCTCCAAGGTGAAGGCCGCCATCCAGGCGAACCGCGACGACATCGCCACCACCTACGCCACCCAGCTGCAGTCGGTGAAGTCCGCGCTGGCCCGCAACGACCAGCAGTTGCTCGGCGCCCGGCAGGCCTTCGACAAGGCGATGCAGGTGAAGCAGGCCTTCATGCGGGAGAAGGACCGCAAGACCAACGAGGCGATGCAGGCCCTGCGCGATGCACGGCGCGCCAAGTGGCAGAGCAAGGTCGCCGACGCGATGGAGAGCTTCCAGGTCGCGGGCATCGACGCCACGCACGACGAGATGCTGCAGAAGATCCAGGAGAAGACCGCCGTGGGCGAGGCCCGGATGGAGATGGCCATGTCCAACGTCGACACGCAGGGAATGAAGATCGAGGAAGAGGCGGAGAAGATCCGCGCCCAGGAGCTGCTCAAGCAGTTCAAGCAGGAGATGGGCATGGAAGCTCCCTCCTCCACCCCGGAAGGGCAGAAGACGCTGGGCAGCCGCGAGGGCGTCAAGTCGTAGGCGGAAAATGGCGGACGGCTACGTCAAGGACGCTTTCCTGATGAAGCCCAACCTGGTCGGGCTGGGGGTGGGCGTGGTCGCCGCGGTGATCTTGCCGTTCTCCGGGCCGCTCCTGCTCGGGGTGGCGGCGGTGGAAGGCGTCTATCTCTGGTCGATGAGCAAGAACCCGCGGTTCCAGCGCATGGTGCGGTCGCGCCGGGGACCGTAGAACGCCCGCTCCCCTGCGATCGCGCTTCCTTGCGCTGCTGCTCGTCGCGACGGCGGGTTGCTCGCGCTGCGGCAAGCCGAACGCTGCGAGCGCGGGGGAGCTGCTTCCGGCGCACCCTTCGGCCGCGGTGGTCACGGCGCCGATCGGCGCCGTCGCGCAGCACCTGGCGGCGCTCGGAGATCGCGCCGCTTCGCTGCCCGGCGGCGAGCAGCTGGGCGAGAACCGGCGTGCGCTCGCCGCCCAGCTCGGCTTCGACCCGCTGACCCGGGAAGGACTCTCTTCCGCCGGGTTCGATCCGGATCGCGGCGCCGCGGTGGCGCTGTTCGAGGCGCAACCCCGGGCGGAATGGGTCGCGGCGCTCCCGGTCGCGAAGCCGGAGGTGTTCCTGGCGGCGATCCAGAAGGTCCTCGTCGAGCGCGCCGGGTTCGCGCTCGCCCCGGAGCAGCCGAAGGCCGCGCGGATCTTCGAACGCGCCGGGCAGCGGCTGGGAGTCGCGGTGATCCGTGGATACGGAGTGGTCGCGCGCACCGCCGATCCGTCCGCCTCGGTCGCGCAGGCAGAGTCGCGTACGGCGGAGCAGGCGCTGGCGCGCGAGGCCGGTCTGGACACTGCGCGCAAGCGGCTGGGGGCGCAGGATTTCGTCGCCTGGGTGCCCGCCGGCAGCGCGTTGCCACGCCGGTACACTGCCCGCCCGCTTCCGGGCGATGTGGGACTTTCGCTGCAGGGCTCGCAACAGGGAGTCGCCACCCGCCTCGTCGTGCAGCTCCCGCCCGCCGACGCGCAGCGCGCGCAGGACACCCTTCCCGGCGGCGGGGCGGCGCTGGTCGAGCTGCTGCCCGGGGATGCCCCGGTGCATGGCCGGCTCGGCGTTGCGCCGGCGCGGCTGCTGGAATCGCTCCGCCGGGATTCGCGGCTCGCCCCGATCCTCGGGCAACTGCACGGAGCGGACGCCGAGGCGTTTGCGTCCGTCGCGCCCGGCGTGGCCGCCTCGCTCTCGCTGGCCCGCGGCGCGAATCTCGGCGCCGCCGTCGATTACGGGCTCGACTGGCGGCGGAAGAGCCCCTTCGACACCGTGCAGCTGGTGGCGCTCGCGGAGGTGACCGACCGGCCGCGGCTGCTGCGCGCCCTGGAGCAGATCGCCAGAGCGCTGCCGCAGCTCGGCGCGCGCGTGGAGCGGAGCGGCGACGACTTCCAGGTCGCCTACGCCGCGGGCAGGGGCGCCCGGTTCGGCGTGCGCAACTTCGAGGGGAAGGCGATCGCCTATCTGATGGGCGGCCCGCTGCGCCCCGATGAGCTTCGACGCACTCCACGCTCCTCCAATCCGGAAGCCGCGGCGCTCTACGAGAACGGAGGAGCGGCGCTGCGCATCGACTTCGGGAAGCTGGCGGCCGCGCTCCGCGAGCTTCCCCAGGCCGCGTACGGCAATGGGCCGCAGGCCTACGTCTCCCGGTCCTTCGTCGGGCAGGTGATCGAGCCCCTTCGCACGCTGCGGGTGACCGTGGGCGCCGAAGCGTTTCCCGACCGGCTGGACGCGAGCCTCGACCTGGAGCTGGTCGGTCCATGAGCGCGATCGAGCTGCGCGGGATCATCAAGCGCTACCCGCCGCGCGAGCCCGGGCTGGCGCCACAGGAATTGCTCCGCGGCGTGGACCTGATCGTGCGCCGCGGCGAGTTCGTGGCGGTGGAAGGGCAGAGCGGCAGCGGAAAGAGCACCCTGCTCCACGTTCTCG
>JBGQLA010000447.1:0-3574 GCA_041499865.1 Deltaproteobacteria bacterium | reverse complement strand
GCCCAGCGCCGACGCCAGCGCGCGCAGGGCACGGAAGTGGGCGCGCGGATCGCCTTCCGCCGGCGGGATGCACATCAGCCCCTCGCAGGCCAGGGCAGGCAGCGCGCGCACCTCGTCGAGGAGCCGCGGCGCCTCGGCGGGGAGCACGCCGGCCTTCTGCGGCTCGCCGCCGACGTTCACCTCCAGCAGCACGCGCTGGACGATCGCCGCGGCTTTCGCCCGCTTCGACAGCTCCTGCGCCAAGGCCAGCCGATCGCAGGTGTGGATCAGCGCGGCCCGGCCCACCACCAGCTTCGCCTTGTTGGTCTGCAGCGCACCGATGAAGTGCCACTCGACCCCGGGCAGCGCCTCCGCCTTCTCCCGCAGCTCCTGCGCGTAGTTCTCCCCGAAGATCCGCTGGCCCGCGGCGACCGCTTCCTGGAGCATCGCGAGCGGCTTGGTCTTGCTCACCGCGATCAGCCGCACCGAGGCGGGATCGCGCCTTGCCCTGGCGCAGGCCGCCGAGATCCGCGCGTGGACGCCGGCCAACCCCGCGGCTACATCCACGGCAGCTCCACCGAGGCTTCCGCGAGCATCTGCAGCGTCTCCAGCAAAGGCAGCCCGACCACGTTGGTGAAGCTCCCGTCGATCCGCTCGACGAAGGCGCCGGCGAGGCCCTGCACGGCGTAGGCGCCCGCCTTGTCGTCGCCGTCGCCGGAAGCGGCGAGCCAGCGGACCTGCGCGTCGGAGAGCGCGGCGAACTTCACCGTCGTCTCCACCGCGCGAACCCTTGGCGGAACGCACACCGCGGTGATCACCCGGTGCTCGATGCCGGAGAGCCTGCGCAGCATCCGCTCCGCGTCGGATCTGTCGCGCGGCTTGCCGAGCACGTCGTCGCCCACCACCACGATGGTGTCCGCGGCCAGCGCCACCTGGCCCGGCCCGGCGCCGGCGGCGGCCTTCTCCCGCGCCATCCTCCGCACGTAATCGCGAGGCGATTCGCCGGGCTTCTGGTTCTCGTCGATGTGCGCAGGCGCCAGCGAAAAACCTACCCCGACCCCCTCGAGGAGCTCGCGGCGGCGCGGCGAGGCGGAGCAGAGCACCAGCTTCACGCGCCGCCTCTACAGGATTTGGCGCGTTGCGACAACCTCACATACACTCGGTGGAATGAGGGGGAAGGATCTCCTCCGGGAGCTTCAGCGGACCGTCGACGAGCTCGCCGTCCTCAACGAGATCGGGAAAGCCCTGACCTCGTCGCTGGACATCGGCGAGGTGATGCACGTCATCCTCGCGAAGGTCAGCGAGCTCCTGAAGCCCAGCAACTGGTCGCTGCTCCTCAAGGACCCCGTCACCGACGAGCTCTACTTCCACGCCGCGGTGGGCGCCGGCTCCGACAAGCTGCTGGGGATGCGGCTGAAGCCCGGCGAAGGGATCGCCGGCTGGGTGGCGCAGCACAACCAGCCGCTGCTGGTCCCGGACGTGCATGCCGACAAGCGATTCGCCAGCCGGTTCGACAAGGCGTCGCGCTTCCACACCAAGTCCATCCTCTGCGTCCCGCTCACGTTCAAGGAGCGGACCATGGGCGTGATCGAGCTGGTGAACGGGCCCCGCGACGGCACCTTCAGCGAGGAGGATCTCAAGATCCTCAGCACGGTGGCCGAGTTCAGCGCCATCGCCATCGAGAACGCGCGCAACTTCCACAAGGTGCAGGAGCTGACCGTCCTCGACGATCACACCGGCCTGTTCAACTCGCGCCACATGAAGCGCCAGCTGGAGCAGGAAGTGGTGCGCGCCACGCGCTTCGGCCACCCCGTGTCGGTGATCTTCTTCGACCTCGATCACTTCAAGAAGGTGAACGACACGCACGGGCACCAGGCAGGCTCGTACGTCCTGCACGAGATCGGCCGGCTGCTGCTCAAGACCCTCCGCTCCACCGACGTGCCGGTGCGGTACGGCGGCGACGAGTTCGTGATCCTCATGCCCGAGACCAGCAAGGACCAGGCGGTGGCGGCCGCGCGGCGCATCGGAGCGGAGATCGCGCGCCAGCCGTTCCTCGCGGACAAGCCCTTCGGCCCGCTGAAGCTCACCGCCAGCCTCGGCGTCGCCGCCTTCCCCGACGACGCGCGCGATCCCGAGAACCTGATCCGCCGCGCCGACGAGGCGATGTACCACGTCAAGGCGACGGAGCGCGGCGGGGTCTTCGCCGCGGTCACCCCGCCCAAGGACGCCGGCGAGCGGGCCGGAAGCTTGACCGCCGTTGTATCCTCCGACCCATGAAGCTCACCCCGCTCGACCTGCAGCAGAAGACGTTTCGAAAGGTCACGCTGGGGGGCCTCGACGAGCGGGAGGTCCGCGCCTGGCTCGACTACGTGGCCACGCAGCTCGAGGACCTCACCCGCAAGCTGAACAAGCAGGACGAGGAGCTGCGCCGGCGCGAGGCGCGGATCAACGAGTTCAAGGACCGCGAGCAGCTCCTGCAGCACACGCTCACCACCACGCAGAAGCTGGCCGAGGAGATGAAGGTGAATGCCCGCAAGGAGGCGGAGATCATCCTCTCCGACGCGGAGCTGCAGGCGGAGAAGATCATCGCCAACGCGCAGTCGCGCAGGCTGCAGCTGGTGGGAGAGATCGAGGAGCTGAAGCGGGCCCGGGCAGGATTCGTGCAACAGCTGCAGGCGCTGATCGATCAGCACCGGTCGATCCTCGAGCACATGCGCGGGCCGGCGGCTGCCTCCGAGCCGCCCCCGGCGGGGGACAACGTGTCGTTCCTGGCGCCGCCCATCAGCAAGAAGAAGTAAGGCCGGCCGGGCCAGCGAGCGGACTCCCGCTCGCATGGCATACATGTCAGGAATGTGGAGCAGGGAAGAGGCAGCCAGTCTCCCCGGTTCACGGTCAGGCACCGAGTGAACCCACCAAGGAGACGAGCGATTGAGATTCCTCTTCCTCGCGGCAGCGGCAGCGGTACCGGCATTCTCGGCAATGGCGCAGGCGGCAGATCCCAACGTGATCTGGAAAGGCGACTTCGAGGCGGGCCCGAGCTCTTTGACCGGCCACTGCAACGCCGGCGACGATCAGTGGTGCACGACACAGACGATTCGCGCGCAGCAGCTCCAGGTCATGCCCGACCCCGTCGCGCAAGGACAGGCCGCGCTCCGGGTGGAGGTGAAGTACGGCGACATCTTCAACGGGTACTCCGACAGCCGCAGCCTGCTGAGCGGGCCGCCGGCGCTCTGGGAAGATGAAGGCAACGAGCGCTGGTACCGGTGGCAGGCGCTCTGGCCGCAGGACTGGGTCGGGTCGTATCCGAAGTGGGACGAGCTCTCGAACCCTTCGGCGCGCTCGCACGGAGGATCGATCGTCGAATGGCACCACGACGCCAACGGCGGCGTGGAGAGCGGCTCCGCTCCGCTCTACATCTGGGGAGACGACGCGAACATCGTCCTCTGCCTGGTGGACCAGGCGACCAGCACCTGCCGCGAGCAGATCAACCTCGCTCGCTTGCAGCGCTCGCACTGGCACGACTTCATCGTGCACGCGAAGTGGTCCTCGAACGCGAGCGTCGGCTTCCTGGAGATCTGGATCGACGGGGTGAACG
>JBGQLA010000446.1:0-3589 GCA_041499865.1 Deltaproteobacteria bacterium | reverse complement strand
CTTCTTCTTCCAGGGCGGAGACGGCGAGCTGGAGCTGATCACCGTCGCGTATCAGGGCAATGGCGGAAGCACTCCGCCCTGGTACTCGAGCGGAGCGGGGTGCACGGCCTGCCACGGCAACCCGCCGGCGAACGCTCCGGTGTTCGGCGTCTATACCTGGCACAGCGGCGCACACGGCAACCAGGCCCGCACCGGCGCGCTGAACCAATGCCAGCTCTGTCACCCCGACGCGAGCGGCTCGGACGGGCTGGGCACGACGATCACGGATCGCACGCGGCACGCCAACGGGTCGGTGGATGTGCTGGGAAGGTTCACCAGCGCCTGCTTTGGCTGCCATTGACCGCACATTGCCCGGCTTGCGGCCATCCGCGGCTGCCGGCGATTTGTTGATTTGTCAGTCGCGCCTCCTACGATGCGAGCACTCGCACATTCCAGAGGGGAACACATGAAGATCGCACTGAAGGCCGCCGTAGTGTTTGCGTCGCTCGCCATCGTCTCCTGCGGGGGAGGAGGCGGCAACGCTGCAATCTCGAAGACGTTCAATTACGGCACTGCCCAGGCGCCCTCGACCTCGGAGCAGACCGCCGCAGTCTCCGCGAAGAGCTCGGTGACGGCGTCCAGCTCCTTCGGCAGCAGCCCGGACGGGACCAAGGCGACCACCATCGCCTCCCTGGCGGATGATCTGGCCGCCTCCGCCCTTGGCAGCGTCGCCGTTGCCACCGGCGTTCCCCAGAACCCGCAACTGCGCCAGGCAATGCGCACCGCTGCCACCGCCCCGGCGTGCACCACCGCGACCGCCACCACCGTCACCTTCAACAACTGCACGGACACCCAGTCGGGGTTCAGCTTCACCCTGAACGGCTCGGTTTCCGCCTCGAACAACTCCATCACCTGGAACATCACGGGCGGCTTCGCCGGGGTCAATCAAGGCGTCAGCTTCAACGTCAACATCCACCAGTCCGGGACCCTGACCGTGACCCCCACCACCGTCACGGGCAGCGCTCTCTCGGAGATCGGCGGCAGCGCTTCCGGCAACGGCCAGAGCATCAGCTTCGGCGTCTCCACGGCCGCGCTGGTGGACCTCACCTACAACGCGACCTGCGTCACCTCCGGCAGCATCGAGGTGAAGCGCGTGTGGTCGCCGCGGCCCAACGGCGCGACCGTCGCGCAGCTGCCCGACGTGGCGATCAAGCTGACCTGGACCGGCTGCGACGCGGTGCAGGTGCAGCACTCGATCTAGGCTTCCGAACGCGATTCAATGAAACGGCCGGGCCCGCATCTGCGAGCCCGGCCGTTTCGCTTCGCGGAGCGAAGGGAGCGCCGGCGATATCCGCCAATGATTGATCGGATTGGGCGGAATGGCGAAGGCCGGTTCCCGCTTGGGACCCGGCCTTCCCGGAGCGAAATCGATGTCGTGGTGCCCAGGGCGAGATTCGAACTCGCATGCTGTGAGGCGCCAGCCCCTCAAGCTGGTGTGTCTACCAGTTTCACCACCTGGGCGAGGCAGGGAGCGGGCTTCTAGCACCGCTCCGGAGTTTCTTCAAGACTACTTCCGGGCGGGAGCCGGAGGGTTCGCGGGCGGGGTCCGCGTGTTCTGCGCGGGGATCGCCGCTCCGTCGCGCGCGGGCGCGGGCGCCGTCTGTCCGGCGGGAAGCGTGGGCTGCGTGGTGCCGCTGTCCGGCGCCTTCGCGGCTTCCTGCGCCGCGAAGTTCCGGCGGGCGCGCAGCACCGAGTCGCTGTGCGAGGAGCGCCAGGCGAGCGTCAGCGAGGTGAACATGAAGATGATCGCGCAGACCGTGGTCACCTTGCTGAGGAAGGTGACGGAGCCGCGCCCGCCGAAGACGGTGTTCGCCCCTCCGCCCCCGCCGCCGAAAGCGGCCATCGCGTCGCCTTTCCCCGGCTGCAGCAGGATGACGAAGATGAGGAAGACGCTGACGACGATGTGAAGCGTGTAGATGGCCCACATAGAGGGCGTGGCGAATAACACGCAAGGTCTGGTCGGGCAAGCGGCGGCGGTACGAGGGCCTGCCCGCCCGGCATCACACCTCGATCAGGCCCTTGCGGAGGCCTTCGGTCACCGCTTCCACCCGGTTGGTGACGTCGAGCTTCTCGTAGATGTGCTCGAGGTGTGTGCGCACCGTGGCGCGCGAGAGGCCGAGCACCCCCGCGGCCTCGTTGTTCGAGAGCCCCTTGGCGATCAAGCGGAGGATCTCGATCTCGCGTTCCGTCAGCGGCCGGCCCGGCTCCTCCGCCCGCGTCGCCGGCTGCGGTGCGCCGCTCTCCGGGACGTGGAAGTGGCGCAGGAGCCTTCGCGCCAGGCTCGGCTGGATCACGCTGCCGCCGGCATTCACCTCCCGGATGGCCTCGACGATCTTCTCCGACTTGGCTCCCTTGAGCAGGTACCCGGAGGCGCCGGCCTTGACCGCCTCGATCACCTTCTCCTCCTCGTCGAAGATGGTGAAGATCAGCACCTCGACGGCGGGCCAGCGCCGCTTGACCTCGCGGGTGACGTCGATGCCGCTCATCCCGGGAAGTCCGAGATCCTGGAGGAGCACCCGGGGCCGCCTCCTTTCCAGCAGCTCGAGCACCGCCTCGCCGGAGAGCGCCGTGCCGGCGACCTCGATCTCCGGCGAGTCCTGGAGGATCTTCACCTGGTTCTTCAGGATCTGCGGCTGATCCTCGCAGACGACCACGGAAATCTTCCCTGCGGCGGGCGCGCTCATCGCTCCAGCTCCTCTCCGGCATGGACCACGAGCTCGATGCACGTACCCTGACCGGGGGCGGACGTCATCCGGAAGTCGCCCGATACCTTTTTCGCCCGCTCCCGCATGTTCGCGAGCCCGTAGTGTCCCCCGCTGGCCAGCGCCTGCGGGTCGGAGGGCAGGGAAAAGCCCTGGCCGCGATCCTGGATCCGCAGGGCGGCCTTGCCGGGCTCGAACGCGAGCGTCACCTCCACCTGCGTTCCCTTCCCGCAGTGGCGCGCGACGTTCGCCACCGCCTCCTGCAGCACGCGGAAGAGCGCGAGCGCGCTCTCCGGTCCCACCGCCCGCTCGCGCCCGGTCCGCTGGAACCGGACCTCCAGGCGGTGCCGGGTGGAAGCGACCTCGCAGTAATCGGAGAGCGTCTCCACCAGGTCGAAGTCCTCCTGCATCATCCGCAGGCTCCGGCGCAGCTCGTCCATGGAGTCCGACGCCGCCTGGTGCAGGTCCGAGAGCTCCCTGCGGATGGTGGGAAGGATCGCCGCCCGGGATCCCGCGTCTCCCGACAGCCGGGAGCGGACCTCCGAGCCGTCGATCATGTTCAGGAGGTATTCGCTCTGGATCACCACCGCGGAGAGCACGCCGCCGAGCCCGTCGTGGATCTCCCGCGCCAGCCGGGTGCGCTCGTCGACGATGGCCAGGTCGCGCAGCGCGGCGGAGAGCTTCTGCAGATCGCGGTGCTTCAGACGGTCGCGCTCGTTCAGGTAGACGATCACGTACACCAGGATGCAGTTGATCGCCGAGTACCAGAGCAGGATGAAGAGGTCGATCTGCACCGCCGGACGTCCGCCGAGCACCTGCTGCAGCTTCGCCACCGCGGGGAAGGTGAG
>JBGQLA010000445.1:0-3618 GCA_041499865.1 Deltaproteobacteria bacterium | reverse complement strand
GCGCGCCGTCGACCTGGGCGTCGGCACCAGCATGGGGTTCGGGATGAGCGAGCACCAGGCCTCGCACAAGGTCTGGGGCACCGTGCTGGACTCTTCCGGGAACTTCCAGACCGTGGAGATGGACTAGGGGGCCGTTGCCGAAAAGGCAACGGCCGACTGTCCCAGGGCGCTGCGCTGGTGCGCGCGCCCGGCAGGGGCTAGCTCGCCGCCGCGGCTGCAACTTGAAAAAGCAGACATCCTCGAGCTGCCGCACGCCGGAGGCGGCGCGATCCCGCCGATCCAGAAACTGGCTACGCCTGGACGCGATTATCTGAGGACGATCCGGTTCTCCTGCCAGGGCGACTTGAACACCTTGCCCTCGCCGCGCAGGCCGCCGGAGACGAGCGCCTTCGCGGCAGCCGCCACGCAGGTCGGCGAAGTGCGCCAGGCCAGCGCCGACGCGAGCCGGGACTCCTGCGGATCCCCGAGCAGATGCCCGAAGTCGTCCGGGACCACGCACCCCGCGAAGCTTCCGGCGGTGGTCGCCCCGGGCGTGAAGCCGTCGGCGTAATCGCCGAATCCCTTCGCGTTGACCCCCTGGAACTGGATGGAGAAGTACGTGGTGCCGCACTTGTCCTGCGGGTAGAAGCCGTACGGCTTGCCGCAGGTGGTGGCGCCGATCTGGATCACCTCGACGTCGACGCCGGAGAGGCCGTTGAGGATCGACTCGCTGGCGGAGCACGTCGAGGAGCCGGTGAGCACGAAGACGCGTCCCAGGTCGAGAGAGGGCAACGGGCTGCCCGCGTTCACCGAAAGACCCACGCTCTGGCTGTAGAACGGCGTGGGAGTCAGCGCCTGGCCCGTGACCGGGTCGGTGGTCGGGTGCTTGTCGTTGAAGGTGAGCCGCTCGAACGTCTTCAAGGAGGTCCGGGCCGGGCCCGCGATCATGTACGCGAGCTCGCTGGCGATGGCGAGGTAACCTCCGCCGTTGTAGCGGATGTCGATGACCAGGTCGGTGATCGCCGCCGACTTGAGCTGGTTGACCGCGTCGATCAGCGCCTTTTCCGCGGTGGCGAGGTGATCGTTGAACAGCATGTACCCGACCTTACCGGTCGGCGTGTCGATGGCGGCGACGCTCTGCACCGGCGCGCCGGTCACGTTCTGCGAGGTCATGGTGACCGGGCCCGGGCGGGTGGCGCCGCCCAAATCGCGGACGGTGAAGGAGTGCGCTTCGCCGGTCTTGGCCGGGAACAAGCCGGCGTTGAGCTTGTCCACCGAGGCCTGGTCGTTCGCGTTCACCAGATCGACGCCGTCGACGGTGAGGACCTCCACGCCGCGGGTGACCCCGTTCGCCGCCGCCGGCGAATTTGGCTCGTTGTACGCCGCCACCGCCTTGCGCGGCGGCGTCCGCGCGAGCAGCGCCCAGCTCACCCCGTAGCCCGCCTGCACGCCGGTCTGCGAGAGGGCCTGCCAATCTGCGGTCGACATGTAGAAATGGAACTGGTCCTTGTCCTTGCCCGACGCGGTCTTCAGGGGCGTCTTCAGCTGGTCGAAGTAGTCGACGGGACTGGGATATTTCGCGGGATCCACCTGGGGGACCTCGCGGTACCAGAGGTACAGATCGTCGGTCCAGGAGCGGAGAAACGCCTTCTGGGCGTCCGCTGCGCACGGGTCGCCTTCCCCGCAGGCGAAGAGGAGCAGGCAAACGGCGGCAGTCGCGGTCCGGCGCATGCGGCGTTCCTAGCAGCCCTCGCGCCCGCGGACAACGTGCGGAAGGCGTCCGTCGGGGAATGATCAACGGAAACGGGCGAACGCCCCTCCGCGACTCGACGCGCATCGACTTGCCAAGTGGACGGCAACCAGGGCGGACGGCTGGGGCACGACGCCGCATCCCCCGAAGCTCCCGCGCACTGACAAGGGAGAGAGCAATTTCGAAGAAACGAATCCCGGGATCCAGAGAAGAAGACTCCTGGTTCAGCGAAGAGCAGCTGCAGCACCTCGAGTCGGCGGAGGACGACCAGCTCAAGTCGCCCATCCCCACCCAGATGGTTTCCAACGGCGAGTACCTGCCGAACCCGCAGACGCAGGCGCAGAGGAGGGTGGAAGCGCGCATCCAGGAGCTCGCCGACGTGGCCTCGAAGAAGCTGGGCGAGACGGGACGTCGCGAATCGCGAGGGGCGCCGGGGATGTCCCGGCGCCCCTCAGCGCTTCCAGGTCCCGTCACCCTGCGCGCGGTAGAGCCTCCCGTCCGCGCCGGTGGCGAAGACGTCGAGGCGGAACTTCCCCCACGCGCAGGCGATCGGTCCCCCCGTGAACGGGATCGGCTGGCCGCCTTCCGCCGCCTGCGGCCGTCCGATCGACTGCAGCGCGCTCCAGAGGTTGCCGTCCCAGAACGAATGCAGCAGGTCCCCGAGCGGCCCTCGCACGAAGACGTCGGCGCGGGCGCTCCCCCCGCCGCAGGTTGCGGGCGGCCCCGAGGGCGGGCGGAGGAAGTCGAGCGCCGGGTCCGTGGGATCGAATTCCGTGGTGTGCAGGGGCGCGAACGGCCCCCATCCCGCGCCGTTCCAGAACTTCAGCAGCAGATCGCCGGTCATCGAGCGCACCACCACGCCCATCCCGCGCAGGCCCGCATCGAACGCCGAGATGGCGCCGAACACCGGCCATTCGCGGCCGTTTCTCCCGGCGATTCCTCCCAGCGAGACGCACACGGCGAATCCGTCCGCGTCATGGCGCGTGTGCAGCAGGTTTCCCTCGCCGGAGACGGCGAACACGTCCAGGCGGCCGCGCTCGCGGCAACAGGCCACCGGCGCGCCGGCGAGCCCCATCGGCAGGGTCTCGCCCTGCTCCTCGACCCTCGGCACGCCGATCGACTCGAACCCGGACCAGTCCCCACCCCGAAGGCGGCCGTGGATCAGATCGCCCTCCGCGCCGCGGGCGAGGAGGTGGATGTCGCCGTCGCGGGAGCTGCAGGCGGCGATCGGCCACTCGACCGGAATCCTCGCGCTGGACTCGGGCACGCGGGCCGTCGGCACTCCCAGCGAGCGGACCGGCCCCAAGCCTTGCGCGTCGCCTTCGCGGTAGAGCAGCTCGCCGCCGGCGCTGCGGCCAAGCAACGCCACCCCCCGCTCGCCCAAGGGCGCCGCCGCCGGGGAGAAGACGTCCTCGGCGACGGCAGACCATCTGGACCCGGGTTCCGTCATGCATCCTCTCGCCCGGCCAGGCGCCGGGTTCTGGCGTTCGCCGCATCCAGCGCCGTGATCGCCCGCGCCAGCAGCCGCTGGACGTCGTGGGCGCGCTCGAACTCCGCCACGCCGTAGGTGACGGAGGCGCCGGCGACCTGCTTCGCCGCCCGCGCCAGGGTGACGCGAAACCGGTCGGCGAGGGCGGCGGCCTGCTGCCCGCGCGCGTGCGGCAGGATGACGAGCAGCCGGCGCGATGCGAAGCGGACCACCAAATCGTACCCGCGCAGCGCATCGCGCAGCATCCACGCGATCTGCCGGAACGCGAGCTCCGCCGCCTCCGGCGCGGGAACGTGCACCTCGAAGAGGGCCACGCTCAGCGGCGCTCCGGCGCGGAGCGCGGCCGCGATCTCCCGGGCCAGCGCTTCCTCGCCGGCGCGGAGGTTGGAGAGGCCCGTGG
>JBGQLA010000444.1:0-3633 GCA_041499865.1 Deltaproteobacteria bacterium | reverse complement strand
TCCTGGATGGGCAGCATGGCGCCCGAGGCCTGGATGACGATGACGATGGAAGCGCCGGTCTGCGCCGCCTCCAGCGACTCCACCTTCTCCACCTTCGAGCTGTCGCTGCTGCCGCTCTCGTACACCTTGAACAGGTCCTGCGAGAGCCCCTGGATGGGCGAGCCGGAAGCGCCGATCACGTTCACGTAGGCCCGCGCGTGCGGCCACTTCTTCTGGGTGGCCTCGACTTGCTGGATGGAGAGCTGCGCGCCCGCCGCCAGAGCGGCCAGCGGCGCGCACAGCGCCGCGAGCCCTGTCCAGAGATGCGTCTTCACGGTCGTCCTTACTCGCGCTTCTCGCGCATCGCGCGGCACTTGAACTCGAACTGGATGTCCCCCAGCTTGACGATGTCGTTGTCGATCAGGTCGTGCTTCTGCACCTTCTCGTCGTTCACGAAGGTCCCGTTCGAGCTGTCCAGGTCCGCGATCTGGAACTCGCCCCCTTCGTAGCGCACCGTCGCGTGCTTGCGCGAGATCTTCTTGTCGGTGAGCACGATGTCGCAGTCCGCCGCGGTGCCCAGCACGTTCTTCCCCACCCGGAGGCGGAAGTCCTCGCCCTTGTGCTGCCCGTTCAGCGCCACGATCCAGCCGCACACCTCGCGGCTCTTGTCCTGCGACCCGCGGCCCTTCTCGCCGCCGATCTCGGCGAGGTTGAGCATCGCGGTGCCCTGGCCCGCGGACGGCATCGGCATCGCCCCCGCGCCGCCCGCGGACATCATCGCCTGCTGCATCTCCAGGCAGTACGGGCAGCTGTCCCAGCTGGGGTGCATCACGTGGCCGTTGGGGCACACCTTCCCCTGCTGCTTGTCGCCCTTTTTCAGGAAGGGCAGCACCCGATCGAGAAGCGCGATGAACGACACGAGATCTCCTCTTACGCGGGCTGGTAGAACCAGAGCTGGAACATGTTGATGTCGCGCTCGGCGGAGACGGCCTTGGCGGACATCTCCAGGCTGTCGTTGGTGACGAAGGTGCCCGGCACCAGGAAGTAGTGGTTGCGCCAGCGGTGCTTGCGGTCCGCCTCGGTCACCTTCCACTGCCCGACCTTCTTGCCGTCGACGCTGACGTCGCAGATCTGCTCGCCGAGGATGGCGTCGAACCGCTTGATCACCACCAGGTCCTTGCCGGGCTTGAGGTTGTGCACCTGCCACTTCGCCTCGCCGCCGATGTAGGCGACGCCCGAGTCGGAGACCGATTCCTTGTCGGGATAGGTGAAGGTCTGGCGGCTCTTCCACATGTCCTTCTGCCCCTCGATGCGGAACTTGTGCGCCTTCTCCGACTCGTCGTTGACCAGCTGCAGGTGGTCGACGCGGACGAAGTTCGAGCCGTCGATGTTCAGCTCCTCCGGGAACTCCCTGGAGCGGAGGACCACGTCCTTCCAGGAGATCTGCTCGCCCTTCACGTCCTTCTTCGCCGAGGGGGTCAGCTTCTCCTTCACCACCGGGGTCAGCGCCTGGTTCGAGGCATTGAGGAAGCGGGCGATGCCCATGCAGCCGTCCGCGTCCCGCGGGCGATCGCGCACCACCTTGGTCAGCGCTTCCAGCGCCTTCTTGTACTCGGCGAAGCCCTTGCGCGCGGCGATCTGCGGGAAGTCCTTCTCGATCCCCTCCACCATCTCGCGCTCGAGCTCGACCACGCCGGTGAGCACGTCGGCGAGGTTGAAGGGCCCGACGGAGTTGGCGCTGTTCAGCATCTCCGCCGCCAGCACCGCGTTGCGCAGGTGGTTCGCGGGCTGGACGCCCATCTTGCAGAGGAGCTGGGTGAGCGCCGCCTTCTCGGAGAGGCCGTTGGCGACGTCGACCCGGAGCTGCGGCGAGGCGTGGCTGCCGGCATAGCCGGCGATGGGGACGAAGCGCAGGTCGATCTCCCCGGGCCCCGGAACGCGCGGATCGAGCGCGTCGCGGATCTCCCGCACGCCCTCCTCCAGGCGCACCCGCCCGAGCTCGACGGCCTCCACCCCGTCGGGCTCGCGGGCCATCACCTCGATCTTCACCTTCTCCTCGATCCGCCGGTGCCCCTTGAACCGGGGGTTCTCCTTGTAGGCGATGAAGTCGGTGGGCTCCTCGAAGTACTTGATCGCCACGTAGACGGTCTGCGGGAGCTTCAGCTTGTCCGCCTCGATCACCTTCACCGCCGGATCGCGCAGGACCAGCTCGTTGCCGCGCCCGTCGATGCCGTAGCCCGGCGCCACCTCGAAGGAAAGGTCGCCGCGCGCGCGCGCCGAGAGCCGCAGCCCGCCCGCCGCTACCGGCACCACCCCGGGAGTATGGAGGACGCGGTTGTGCAGGCGCCGCTTCTCGAGGTGATAGCCCTCCGCCGCGTTCCAGTCCTCGTCGGTGGTGAAGAACCCCTCGAAGAAGTTGATGCGCTTGAAGTTGGCCTGCTCCGCCATTGCATCCTCCGAACCGTGCGGCCCTCCAGAAAACGACCGAAGGGCAGGTCATGTCAAACCGATCGCTCAGGGCCGTTTGCGAGTGAGAGCGAGCCTCTGCAGCTCCTCGTCCTGGGTGGCGGGAACGTCCTCTTGCCCGCCGATCCGGGCGTCCACTCCGATGCGCCCCGTCTTGCCCACGTGCAGGTAGGGGACCGCCTCGTACTCGGGCTCCGCCTGCTGGAACACCAGCGCATAGTGTGCGTGCGCCGGCTTCTCCGCCTCGACCAGCGCCTGCACCGTGCGCAGCCGCTCGCGCGAGATCCCCGCCTTGGCATCCGGCAGCTCGACGGTGAAGCACTGGCTGGTGAACACGGGGCGCGAGAGCACCGTGTCCTTGCCGATGGTGCTCGACTTGCCGATCACCAGGCCCGGGTACGGCCACTCGCCCTCGTGGATCTGCGCTTTCACGTCCGCGAAGAGCCGGAGCGCCAGCTTGAGCCCTTCGGCGGTGCCGCGCTTCCGGTACAGCTCGGGCGTGCGCTGGATGATCTCGCGCCGCTTTTCCTCGTCCCATCCCTCGAGCAGCGGCATCGCCAGCCAGGAGGCGAGCCAGGGGAGCCACTTCGCGTCGGTGATCCGCGGATCGAACAGCTCGTGGACGAACTCGAGGTTCTCCTCCACGCCGGAGGTGAGGTGGGCGGAGACGAGGAGGAAGCGCTGCAGGAAGTCGGCGTTCTCCTCGTCGGTGTCCTGGTAGATGCCGGGAAGGAAGTTGATCCAGGGCCGGCTGGCGATCTCCACCTTGATCACGCCGGAGTCCGGGACCTCGTCCCCCGCCTCGGGGAACTGGCGCACCACCGTCAGCGCCTTCTCCTCGGAGTCGACCAGCTTGAACTCCACCTCCGCCTGCGCGTGCCGGCGCGCGGCGCGCCGGGCCTGCCCGAGCGGTAGCCCGAGGAGGGAAGGGACGATGGCGGCGGTCTGGAGGGTCTCGGCCATGGCGATCTATCCGCGGTCGTAGATTTCGACGCTGATCAGCTGCGGAAGCTCGTCGTCCGCGAGCTTGAGCATCTCCACCCGCAGCCGGCGGCTCTCGTCGATGATGACCAGGTCGGTGATGCGATCCACGCCGTCGACGCCCTCCACCACCGGGTAGAGGTCCGCCTTTCCCACCGCCCGGCCGAAGGGCCAGCCGTCCGCCTTCGGTCCGCCGTGGAGCGGGTT
>JBGQLA010000443.1:0-3647 GCA_041499865.1 Deltaproteobacteria bacterium | reverse complement strand
GAAGGCGTGCCGCAGCAGTTCGTCGGGCGACTCGCGGCCCGTGATCGGACGGGGATCGACGGAGCGGGCCTTCTGGAAGGGCTTGCGCAGCTGGGAGCGGGTGGCCATGGCGGGCGCGGAATCTACACGATAAACAGCAGCCCATGTGCACGCTGGTCCTGCTCCACCGCCCAGGCGAGCTGCTGGCGATCTCGGGCAACCGCAACGAGCTGCTCTCGCGTCCGGCGAGCGGGCCCCGGCTGGAGAACGGCGTGCTCGCGCCGCGCGACGAGCTGGCGCACGGGAGCTGGCTCGGCCTGAACGCGCACGGCCTGTTCGTCTGCGTGACCAATCGCCGCGGAGCGATGGTCGATCCGTCGCGCAAGAGCCGCGGGCTGCTGGTGCTCGAAGCGCTGCAGGCGCAGAGCGCGCGCGGGCTGCACCAGGCTCTCCGGGAGCTGCACGGCGACCGGCACAACGGCTTCCACCTCGTCTACGCGGACCTGCACGACGCGTTCGTCACCTGGAGCGACGGGTACGCCGTAAGCCAGACGCTTCTCGATCCCGGCCAGGTGCACGTGATCACCGAGCGCAGCTGCGGAGCCGGGGAGGGCGAGCGGGAGAAGACCGTCGCGCAGGCGTTCGCGAACCTTACGCCCGAGGTCCGCGCCTGGCGGCAACCCATGACCGTGCACGCGGCGGAGCCGCTGGAGAGCGCCTGCGTGCACGCCGATGCGGTCGGCTACGGCACGCGCTCGTCGCTGCAATTGATCGTGAAACCGGAAGCGGTCACCGCTCTGTGGACGGACGGCCATCCCTGCACGAATCCGCCGCTGGACCTCGGCGCGCTCGCCGCCCAGGTCCTCGGGCGGTAGTCGGCGCGCCTATCTCTTTTTTCCCGGCAGCAAGCCTTTCGCGAAACCGCGCGCGAGCGAAGGAACCTGCGTGAGCGCTCTCACCAGGGCGAAAGCGAGCTGCAGCGGCGTGCTGCCTTCCGCCTCCACCTGCACGCGCTCGCCGGTTGCGTCCTCCGCCATTCCGCGGGCGACGGTGTGCCGGCCGTCCGACCGGATCTCCACCACCAGCCGCGCGACGACCGGGAGCTGAGGCTTTTTCTCCAGCTCTTCGCTCATGTAGAGGAGGAACATGGCACTTCCGCCGGCAGGGCGCACCTTGCGGGTGATCGGATTCGACGACGTGCCCTGGCGCCACCGCCGGGCCGGGACCGCGGGTGTGGTCGCCCTGGCGTACGGGCAGAACGGGAGGAGAGCATGATCGAGGTGGTCGAGGGCGACATCACCCTGTTCGATGTCGATGCGATCGTGAATGCGGCCAACGAATCCTTGCTCGGCGGGGGCGGAGTGGACGGGGCCATCCACCGCCGTGCGGGTCCCGGTCTGCTGGCGGAATGCCGGACCCTCGGCGGCGCCCGGACCGGGGAGGCGAAGCTGACAAAGGGCCATCGCCTGAAGGCGCGCCAGGTGATCCATTGCGTCGGCCCCGTCTGGCGCGGCGGCAACCACGGCGAGCCCGAGGCGCTGGCCTCCTGCTACCGCAACGCGCTCCGGCTGGCGCAGCAGCACGGCCTGAAGAGCATCGCCTTCCCGGCGATCTCCACCGGCGTCTACGGGTACCCGCTGGAAGAGGCTTCGCGGATCGCGATCCGCGAAGCGCGGCAGTTGGAGAAGACGAACCCGGAGATGCGCATCGTGTTCTGCTGCTTTTCCGTCTCCGACGCGGAGACGTACCGGAGGAACCTCGGCGCCTGAGCTGAAGCCGCTACCGCGCGCCGCCGGCGATCTGCTCGAACGCCCGATCGACGTTCGAGAAGATGTCGCTCTTCACCCGCTCGTCCCCGTCCACGCCCTGCAGCGCCCGCTTGAACGCGTCGAGCTCGATCACCCCGAGCGCGCGCTCGTCGCCGTCCGGCGTGACCCAGTGGTCGCGGATCGCGGCGGCCTGCGCCCCGGCCTTGCGCGCGATCTCCGTGGCGGCGGGCCGATCCTGCGGCGACTCGGCGAGGACCTGCGCCAGCGTGTCGACCGAGACCTGGAGCTGCTCGCGCGCCGCCGCGTCCGCCTGCCGGCGCCGCACTCTCGGGTCGGCGACCCCGCTGGCGACGCCGACGCCCTGGAGCCTCTTGCCGCCCTCGGTGCGGAACGCGCCGGTGCCCTCCGCGAGCCACGCCGGCGTCTGATCCCGGCCGCCGGGACGGGTCGCCGCGCCGCCGCCGCACGCCATCGCCAGCGACGCCGCGGCGGCCACGAGCCAGTTCCTCATTGCTTCCCTCCGCCCTGCACGAGAAAGGCCGGATCGATGCCCAGATCGCGGATCACCGACTCCCAGATCTTCTCCGGCGGCGTGTCGAAGATGCGCTTCGAGGAGATGCCGGAGTTCAGCCATCCCCCGGAGACCATCTCGCGCTCGAGCTGTCCAGGCCCCCATCCCGCATAGCCCAGGCAGAGCCGGTAGGAGGCGGGATCGCCGGAGAGCAGGGTGCGCAGGGCGTCGGTGGAGACGGAGAGCCAGACGTCGTCCTGCAGGTGCACCGAATCGGTGACGTCTGCGCGGCGGTGGACGAGGAAGCCGCGCTCGCGCTGCACCGGGCCGCCGATGTAGGCGTTGCCGGCGCCTTCGTGCACGTCCATCCCGTGCTCCTTGCCGATCTCGGTGAGGGCGATGTCGCTCGGCCGGTTGAAGACGATTCCCATGGCGCCGGAGTCGTTGTGCTCGATCAGGAGCACAACCGACCGGGAGAAGTTCGGGTCGTCGAGCTGTGGAACCGCGATCAGGATCCCCGGCGCGAGGTCGCTCACCGCTACCCCGAGAAACCTTCCATGGAGAGCATGCCCCGCTTGCCCTCCTTCTCCTTGTTCTCTTCGGCCCCCGGCAGCGGCTCCTTCTGCTTGTTGATGTTGGGCCACTTGGTCGCGAGGTCCGCGTTCAGCGCGGTGTACTCCTTCCACTTCTCCGGCAGGTCGTCCTCGGGGAAGATCGCCTTGGTGGGGCAGACCGGCTCGCAGGCGCCGCAGTCGATGCACTCGTCGGGGTGGATGACGAGGAAGTTCGCGCCTTCGTAGAAGCAGTCCACGGGACAGACCGCCACGCAATCGGTGTACTTGCAGGCGATGCAGGGCTCGGCAACGATGAAGGCCATGGGACGGTCTCCTGGCGGGGTGCTCGCTGCTCTCTGGCACGAACCTACCACGGCTGCAAGACGGTTGTTCGCAAGCTAGAGTGGCCCCGATGATCTTCCCGCGCGCTTGCCCGTGACCTGCCTGACCGGCGACGCCCGCAGCGAGGACGCCTACCGGCGGGTGCTGGGCAGCGAGCGGGCCGCGGTGCTGCTCACCGATCCCCCCTACTGCCTGCTCACCCGCCGCCGCAAGGGAGGAGGGCTGCGCGAGAAGCGCGCCTCGGTGAAGATCGACCGCGAACCGGTGGTGCGCTTCGAGGACGTGCGCGCCTACCGCCGCTTCACCGGGGAGTGGCTTCCCAAGGCCGCGGAGCGCGTCGACGGGCCGCTGGTGGTGTGGACGAACTTTCTCGGCAAGGATCCCATCCGCGCGGTGGCGCGCGAGCTGGGCCGTGTCGAGGCCGGCGAGTTCCTCTGGGCGAAGAAGAGCTCGGAGCGCGAGGGGAACGAGCAGCTCCTCCGCGTCTACGAG
>JBGQLA010000442.1:0-3671 GCA_041499865.1 Deltaproteobacteria bacterium | reverse complement strand
GTGCTGCACGCGCACCCGCCGTATGCGACCGCCTTCGGCGTCGCCCGGGCCGCCCTGGAGCCGGTCTGCCTCCCCGAGGCGGTGGTCTCGCTCGGCCGCGTGCCTCTCGCGCAGCTCGCGCTTCCCGGCACGCCGGCGGCGATCGAGGCCGTCTCGCGGTGCGCTTCGGAAGCGGATGCGATGCTCCTTCCGGGCAACGGCGTTCTCACCCTCGGCTCCGGCGTCGGGCTCTGCTCGCTCCGCATGGAGCTGGTCGAGCACCTGGCGCAGATCCTCCACCACGCCGTCGCCCTCGGCGGGGCGCAGGCGCTTCCGGCGGAGGAGATGGCGGCGCTGCTGGAGCAGAATCGCCGCTTGTTTCCCCGGGGCCGGCGCTCTTGAGCGCCGACGCGCTGATCGCTGCCTTCGAGAAGGAGAAGTCGCGCGCGCTGGGGAATTCCCGGCGCAGGGATGCCGGCCTCTACTACACGCCGCCGCTGGTCGCGGCGCGCGTGGTGGAGATCGCCCTGCGGCACGGAGCGGCTGCGCCGGGGCGCGTGCTCGACCCCTGCGCCGGGGCCGGCGCGTTCCTGGTGGCCGCGGCGCGCGCCGGGTTGCGCGATCTGCACGGCTTCGATCTCGATCCCGAGGCGTTGCGCGTCGCCCGGCGCGCCCTCCGCCTCTGCGGCGCCTCGGCGCGGCTGCGGAAGGCCGACGCGCTCCGCTTCACGCCGCGGCACCCGGCCGACCTGATCCTCTCGAACCCTCCGTACGGGCACGCCGCCGACGCGCGCGAGCGCGCCTTCCTCCTCCGCTCTTTTCCCGCGCTGCGGGGCGGAGAGATCGACCGGTACGCGGCCTTCCTGCTCCGGGCGCTGCAGCTGGTGCGCCCGGGCGGCGCGGCGGCGCTGCTCGTCCCGGACACCTGGATGTTCCTCTCCCGCGCCGGCGCGCTGCGCGAGGCGATCCTCGCGCAGGCGGAGGTGGCGGCGATCGTCGATCTGGGAAAGCCCTTCGCCTCGGCGAAGGACACGCGGGTGCAGGCGGTGGTGCTGTTGCGCAGGCCCGCCCGGGTGGCGCCGGTCTTCATCGGGCGGGGCGGCGCCGCGCTCGCGGAGGCGCCGCGCGAGGAGCTGTGGGCGGCGGCGCGGCGAGGCTGGTTCGTCTACCGCTCGCGCGACGAGCGGGAGCTCTGCGCCGCGATGGACGCGGCCTCGGCCCCGCTCGGCTCGGCATGCGAGGTCGGGTACGGGATGCGCACGGGCGCCAACGCCCGCCACGTCGCGCGGCGCGCGCCCGCGGAGGGCGAGATCCCGCTCCTCGGGGGAGAGGACGTGATCCCGTACGGACTGCGCTGGCGGCCGAAGACGCTGGTCCGCCCCGAGCCGCTGCGCGCGCTCGTGAACCGCCAGCTCGGCGTGCCGCGGATCGCGGTGCAGCGGATCCGCACCAACGCGCAGGCGCCCTGGGCGCGGTGGCTGGAGGCGGCGATGGCCCCGGAAGGGACCGTGTGCCTGGACTCGCTCTCCACGCTCGCCTGCCCGGACGCGGACCGGTTGTGGGCGCTGCTCGCGCTTCTGCAGTCGGTCGCGGTCCAGCGGTACCACCGGCTGCGCACCACCGACGTCAACGTGAAGCCCGGCGCGCTCCGCGAGCTGCCGGCGCCGCGCGCGCTGCTCGATTCTCCAGATGAGCTGGCGGCGCTGGCGCGCGAGCGCGCCCAGCGGCCGGCGGACGCGGGCGAGCTGGACCGCCGCATCGACGCCTGCGTGTACCGGCTGTTCGCGCTTCCGCGGCGGCTGATCCGCGCCGCCGAGGAAGGCTTCTGGGGAGAGCGGTTCGTCCAGGAATTCCAGGTGCTTGAGCGATGGATGTCAGACCCCCTAGGTACAGTGACGCGCATGGAGGGAACAACATGACCGCGCTCCTCGCCGTGCTCGCCGCCGCTCTCGCCGCAACCCTCGCCCTGCTGGTCGCGTCGCGCGCCCGGCGGCGCGAGCTGGAAACGCTGCTCGCCGGACGTGGGGCCGATCTGGAGGTGGAGCGGGCGCGGCGCGCCGAGGACGCGGCGGCCCGCGCCGCGCTGGAGGCGAAGGTGGACGCCGAGCGCCGGGCCGCGGAGGAGAAGCTCGCGCTGGTGCGGGATGCGGAGAGCAAGCTCGCCAATACGTTCGACGCGCTCTCCAGCCGCGCCCTGCAGGCGAACAACGATCAGTTCCTCCAGCTCGCGCGCGAGTCCCTCGGCCGGTTTGCGGAGGCGGCGAACGGCGATCTGGAGAAGCGGCAGACCGCGATCGCGGAGCTGGTGCGGCCGGTGCAGGAGTCGCTCGGCAGAGTCGACGAGAAGATCAGCAAGCTCGAGAAGTCTGGCGACGTGACCGCAGCGCGCCTGACCGAGCAAGTCCGCGGTCTGGCCGCGCAGGAGGAGAAGCTCCGGAGCGAGACGGCGAAGCTCTCCACTGCCCTGCGGTCTCCCGCGCAACGCGGTCGATGGGGCGAGACCCAGCTCCGGCGCACCCTGGAGCTGGCCGGGCTCCGCGCCCACGTGGATTTCGACGAGCAGCCGGTCGTCCAACTCGCGGACGGGGCGCTGCGTCCGGATGTGGCGATCCGGCTGCCGGGAGAGAAGACGGTCCTTCTCGACGCGAAGGTGCCGCTCGAGGCGTACCTCAAAGCGGTCGATGCGGCGGAGGATCAGCGTGAAATCCACCTGCGCGCACACGCCGCACAGCTTCGCGCGCACGTCGACTCGTTGTCGCGCAAGCAGTACTGGGAGGCGTTCGCGGGCAGCCCGGAAATGGCGGTGCTCTTTCTCCCCTCCGAAGGCCTTCTCTCCGCCGCCTTGGAGGTCGATCCGCGGCTCCACGAGGATGCGTTTGCGCGCAGAATCGTCCTCGCCACACCGGCCACGCTCCTCGCCCTCCTGCTCACCATCGCCCACGTCTGGAAGCAGGAGTCCATCGCAACGAACGCGCGCGAGATCGCCAACGAGGGGCGCGAGCTCCACAAGCGGATCGCGGACCTGAGCAGGCACCTCGCAAAGCTCGGGCGAACGCTCGAGAGCGCGCTCAAGGCGTACAACGGCACGGTGGGATCGTTCGACGGAAGGGTGTTGCCGGCGGCACGCCGGTTCGAGGAGCTCAAAGCCAGCGCCGTCGACGTCCAGCTCGAGCCTCTCGCCGGGATCGAAATGCTTCCGCGGCTCCCGCGCCCGCCGGGCGAGGAAGCCCTCCCCGACGATGCAAACTGAACAGTGGAGGCTCCTTGACCACCTCCGGAGCGCAAGATAGCTTCCGCGCCCCGTGACCGCGCCCACTGGAAAGCCGCCGAGATTCAAGCGCATCCTCCTGAAGCTCAGCGGCGAGGCGCTGATGGGGGATGGCAAGTACGGGATCTCGCCGAAGACGCTGCAGCAGATCGCCCAGGAGACCCGGGAAGTGGTCGAGATGGGCGTGCAGGTCGGGATCGTCATCGGAGGCGGAAACATCTTCCGGGGCGTTTCCGCAAGCACCGAAGGGATGGACCGGGCCAGCGCCGACTACATGGGCATGCTGGCCACGGTGATCAATGCCCTCGCCTTGCAGGACTCGCTGGAGAAGCTGGCCGTCTACACCCGGGTGCAGAGCGCCATCGACATGCAGCAGCTGGCGGAGCCGTACATCCGCCGTCGCGCGGTGCGGCACCTGGAAAAG
>JBGQLA010000441.1:0-3671 GCA_041499865.1 Deltaproteobacteria bacterium | reverse complement strand
TCCGATTGGGCCGCCATGCTCAGCCTGGCGCTGGGATCGGCGCTGGCCGCGGTGGCGGCGATCGCGCTCCTGCCGCTCGGCATCATCTCCATCAACACCGGGTACGACGTGCTGCTCGTCGCGCTCGCCGTCACGGTGCTGGGAGGGCTCGAGAGCACCGCGGGCATGATGATCGGCAGCTTCGTCGTCGGCTACGCGACCGTGCTTACCGGCAACTACCTCGGCCCGCGCTGGAACGAGGTGGTCTACCTGGCCGCCCTCGTCGTCGTGCTCGGGGTGAAGCCCTCGGGCCTGCTGGGAAAGTCGAAGGAGATGGAAGAACGTGTCTAGGCCCGCGGGTGGATACCGGCGAGAGCGCCTCGACCGGGGCATCAAGGTGCGGTCCGACGACATCTTCGCCATCGCCTCGCTGCGCGACCTCGCCTACGTCGTGCTGCCCCGGCTGGTCATGGTCCTGGCGCTGCTCGCCTTTCCGCTGCTCGCGGTGGTGAGCGGCTACTGGCAGACGGTGATCCTCCACACCCTCGTGATCGCGCTCCTGGCGCTGAGCTGGGACCTGCTCGCCTCGGCTGGACTCGTCTCGCTCGGGCAGTCGCTCTTCGTCGGCGCCGGTGGCTACGTGGCCGGATATCTGAACGCGCGAATGGGCCTCGGGCCGCTCTGGACCATTCCGGCGGCGACCGTCGCCGGAGCGCTGTTCTCGACGGGCCTGCTCTTCCCGCTCTTGCGGCTGCGCGGAATCTACTTCGGCATGATCACCTTCGCGCTGCCGCTCTTGCTCATGCGGGTCGTCGAGTCGACCGGCTTCCTCGGCGGCACCGAGGGGCTTTCCGGTCTCACGCCCTTGCCGGGGCGCACTGCCGAGTTGTACCTCGTGACGGCGGCGGCGCTGGTCACCCTCTTCGCCTTCCGGCGGCTCGCCTCGAGCGACTACGGCCTGGTCTTCCACGCCATCCGCGACAACGACCGGACGGTCCTGGCAGCCGGATACGACATCCAGTGGCGCAAGGCGCAGGCGGTGTTCATCGCCGCGCTCCCCGCCTGCTTCGCGGGCGCGTTCGTCACCCATCATTACCAATTCGTCGGGATGCCCGCGTTCGCCATGGACTACTCGATCCTCCCGCTCACCGGCGCGGTGGTGGGCGGCGCGGGGAGCTTTCTCGGCGCGGTGGTGGGAAGCTTCATCCTGGTCCCGCTCTCCGAGCTGATGCGGGAGTTCGGCTCGCTCCGCGTCGTCCTGTACTCGGTGATGCTGCTCGTCTTCACCGTCGCCTTGCCCGAGGGCATCTTCCGTTTCGTGGTGCGGAAGTACGGCCAGTTCGAGCGGCTGGTGGCGATTGAGGAGGCCGACCGTGGCGGGTGACATCCTGCTCCGCGTGAGCGGGCTCTCCAAACGCTTCGGCGCGGTGCAGGCTTTGAACGACGTCAGCTTCGAGCTGCGCCAGGGCGAGGCGCTCGGGGTCATCGGACCGAACGGATCCGGCAAGAGCACCCTCATCAATCTCATCACCGGATTCGTCAAGCCCACCGCCGGGACGGTCGAGCTGCGCGGACGCGACATCACCGGCATCGCCCCTCACCGCGCCGTGAACCTGGGAATCGCGCGCAGCTTCCAGATGGCGCGGCCCTTCTACAACATGCCCGTCTACAAGAACGTGGTGATCGGGGTCTATTCGCCGCGGTCGCGCAAGCGCCTCGGCGCCGAGTTCGGCGACCGCGACGAGGCCGCCCTCCACCTGCTCGAGGACGTGGGGTTCGAACGCGATTCCCAGGTCGTCTTCAAGAAGGCCGGGGAGCTGCCCCACGGGTACTTGAAGCGCCTCGAGCTCGCCCGCTGCCTGGCGCTCGATCCCGACCTCCTCATCCTCGACGAGCTGTTCTCGGGAATGAGCATGTCCGAGATTGCCAGCATCCTTCCGCTGCTGGAGCGGATCCGCGCCGCGGGCAAGACCCTGTTGATGGTCGAGCACCGCCTGCGCGAGCTGTTCCGCGTCGTCGAATCGGTCCTTGTGCTGCACTTCGGCCGGAAGATCGCAGCCGGAGCGCCGCAGGAGGTGATGGCCCGGAAGGAGGTGGGCGAGGCCTACCTGGGCGCGGAGGTGCAGGCGTGATGCTCGAGGTGCAGGGTCTGATGGTCTTCTACGAGAACGCGCTGGCCGTGAACGACCTGAGCCTCTCGGTGGATCGGGGCGAGGTGGTGGGCGTGTTCGGCTCGAACAGCGCCGGGAAGACCACGCTCCTCAACACCATCGCAGGGCTGACGCTCCACCTGGGGCAGCGCGAGCAGCGGAAAGGGGGCATGCGCATCACCCTGCGCGGCAGGATGACGTTCGCCGGCGAGCCCATCGACGCGCTGTCGCCGCGCGCCCGCGTGAACAGAGGGATCGTCCTCTGCCGCGAGCGGCACCCGGTTTTGCGCGATCTGACCGTGGAGGAGAATCTGAGATTGGGGGGTTATCTGCGGACCGAGGGCGAGGTGAAGGGAACCCTCGCGGAAGCGTACGAGCTGTTCCCGGCGTTGGCGCGGGCGAAGAAGCGCAAGGCCGGAGTGCTGAGCGGCGGCGAGCAGGAGATGCTCGCCATCGGGATGGCCCTGGTGGCGCGGCCCGCGCTCCTCCTCCTCGATGAGCCGCTGCTCGGGCTCTCGCCGCACATGCAGAGCGAGGTGGTGCTGGCCGCGAAGGAGATCAGCCGGCGCGGGGTCACCATCCTCGTCGCCGAGCAGTACGCCCGCCCTCTGGTGCCGATCATCGATCGTGCGTACGTGATCGAGAACGGATCTCTCGTCGTCAGCGGGACCGGGGCCGAGCTGCTGGACAACCCCGAGGTGAAGTCGGCGTACTTCGGCGTTTGACCGAGCCACCATGACCACTTCTGCCCGAACGATTGCGCAAGCCTTCCGCGAGGTCGCCGCGCGATTTCCGCACAAGACCGCGCTCGTCTTCCTCGGCGAACGCTACGAGTATGGGCAGATCGATGCGTGGTCCGACGCCCTGGCAGGGTCGCTCGCGCGAAGCGGGGTCGCGCCGGGCGACCGGGCGATGATCTACGCGCCGCACTCTCCGCAGTGGATCATCGCCTGGATCTCGCTCCAGAAACTGGGCGCGATCTCGGTGCCCGTGACGCACGTGTATGGCCCCGAGGACCTGCGGTTCATCGCCAACGACAGCGGCGCGGAAACGGTCTTCTGCGCGGACACGAACTTCGGCCACCTGGACAGGATCCGCGCGCGCACGCCCCTGCGCCGCGTGATCGTCACCGGAGTGGCCGACTTGCTCCCCCGCTGGAAGCGTATCGCGGGCCACCTGCTCGACCGGATCCCGACCGGGAAGGTGAGGACCGGCGAGGACGTGCTCAGTTTCCGGGATCTGCTGGCGCAACGCGGCGCCCCGCTCCGGCAAGGGTCCGCGAGCGGCGGCGTGGCGGAGATGCTCTACACGGGCGGCACCACCGGGTTTCCCAAGGGCGTTCCGTACTCGCACGAGCTGTTCCTCGAGTGCTGCGCGGAGCACCGCAAGCCGGCCCTGGCCGTCGTCCCTGCCGGGGAAAACGTGATCCTGCAGGGCGCGCCGCTCTACCACATCCTCGGCCAGGTGTTCGGGCTGGGAGCGCTGCTCGGCGGCGAGACCGTCGTCCTGCTGCCGAACAGCAACCTCGACGCCCTCCTGGAG
>JBGQLA010000440.1:0-3686 GCA_041499865.1 Deltaproteobacteria bacterium | reverse complement strand
CGAGGTACGGGCCGATCCCGCGGAAGTAGAGGTGCTTTCGCTCGCCGACGCCGATCTCGTCGAAGCCGAGGAAGCCGTGCGCGAGCACCACCGGATATCTGGTCTGCGCCGACTTGCGCGCACCGCGCCGCCGCGCCAGCCGGGAGCGGCGGATCGCGAACGCGAAAACGAGGACGGCGGCCGCCGCCAACAGCAGCCAGGCGAGCATGCCTCAGCCTAGCTGATTCAGGGCAGGGGCGCCGGTATCCCGACGGCCGCGTTCGACAGGCTGGGCTGCGGCGAAGTAGGTGCCGGTGCGGCGATCTGCGGGCGCGCCGCTCCGAAGTTCGCGCGATCGGCTTCGAAGCTGCAGATATTCAGGATCTCCTTCTGCTCCGCCAGCCGTTTGCGGAGGCGCTGCCGCGCCGCCTGCGCATCGGCGAACGCGTCCGCGCTCGCCCTTCCGCGCGTGAGGCGCGCGCGGTAGTCGACCACCCCGATCACCTGGCGCCACATGGCCTCGTACAGGCGGTCGAAGTGCTCGCGCACCTCGCCTTCCAGTGCCTGCGCCGGAGCCTCCGTCCACTGTCCATCGACGGGAACCGCGATCGCGTCCAGGGTCCCGAAACCATTCTGTCCGCGGTCGACCAACGCCATCGTCTCCCGGGTGGAAAGCGGGTAATCCTCGTCGAGGATGGAGAAGCGCAGCAACTGCGGATCGACCAGCGTCGCGACCACCGACCGGCCGCCAAAAGGGAACGTCAGGCTGCGCGTGGTCTCCGAGAAGAGCTGCTTCACCAGGCGATCGCGATCCTGCGCCGTGACGTCGCTGAGGCCGGCGGGATCGCGCTTCGGGACCTTCAGCGCATCCAGCTCCTCGCGGAGCTGATCGATGGCGACCACCGCGTTCAGCGCGGCCGCGTCGGTGTAGCCGGCGTGGTAGATGCCCACCAGCTCCGGCTCGGAGGTGCGGCAGGAGACGGCGAACACCGGGCTCCCGCTGTTTCCCGAAGAGAGCAGCGCGTCGATCATGAAGTCCGAGTGGTTCCAGCCCCGCTCGGAGTCGTGGGTCATCGGATTGAGCACCTTCCCGGTGTTCAGCGCCGCGAACGCGCCGAGAGGAAAGCCGCGGACCTGGACCAGGTTCCCGGGTCGCAAGGCGCTGGAGCGGCCCATCCGGTAGGGCATCACCGCAAGGTGCTTGCGGGCCTTGAGCACGGCGATGTCCGCCTGCGGGTCGGAGAGCACCTTGGTCAGGGCGACGTGTCCGGGCTCGTAATCGTCCGTCTCGTCGCGGACGACCTTCAGCTGCTCGCGGACCTTCTTCGAGCCCTGCGGGATGCCTTCCACCGGATGCTCGTCGTCGGTGACGTCGGGCTGGCTGGCCACGTGCTCGTTCGTCACCAGCTGCGTCTCGCCGTTGACGATGCGATACGCGAACGCGGTGCCGTGCACCACCGAACGCAGGTACGCGCGCCGCAGCTTGCCGTCGTGGCCGTAGTACACGTGCTCGTAGGTGGCGGCGTTGCGGACCGCGAAGACGAACGGCTCCTTCACCGCGTCGAGGATCGCCGCGGCCTTTTCCGCCGGCAGCGCGTCGGCGTAGTCGCCGGCGCAGAGCGGCGGGGGCGGCTGGGTCGCGGCCGGAGCCGGCCGGACCTTCGCCGGCTTGGGTTTCGCCGCCGCAGGCACCGACTGCGCGACGATCAGGGCGGCGATCAGCGCAGCGGTTCGCATCTCGCTCTCCAACATGAAGCCACGCCGTCTGGCGTGCAAGTGAGCAGGCGCACGCCTTGCCGCCTGCTCCACGGGGGTCTATCGTCAGTGGTCATGCCACATCGGATCCGCGTCGTCGCTGCCATGATCGAACGGGACGGCAAGTACCTGATCACGCAGCGCCGCCCGTCGGCAACGCTGCCGCTGCTCTGGGAATTCCCCGGTGGTCGGGTGGAAGAGGGCGAGTCCGACGAGGCCGCGCTGGCCCGCGAGCTGAAAGAGGAGATGGAGATCGACGTGGATGTGGGCGACCGGGTGATCCACGTCCAGCACAGCTATCCGCATTACGACATCGACTTCCGCGTCTACCGCTGCAAGCTCACCGGCGGGGACATCGACCACAAGCGGGTGCACGACCACCGCTGGGTTTCGCCGCAGGAGATGGATCAGTACGAGTTCCCGGCAGCGGACGAGAAGACGGTCGCCCAGCTGCTCGATCTGACCCACTGACGCAGCCTGCCGAATCGGCGGACCGTCGTTAACCTTCCCCCGGGGGAATCTACCTTTCGGGGGGAGGGGCGTCGATGGGGATCGGGAAGCCGAATCCGCGCGGCAAGAAGCTGGACAAGCAGCCCGGATCCGGTCCGCGGTTTGGTTCGCCGCTGGTCTATGTCCTGCTCCTGCTGGTGGGGTTCCTGCTCCTGCGGTCGCTGTTCCAGGACGCGGGGTTCCAGCGGGTGCCGTACAGCCGGCTGGTGGAACGCATCCAGAGCGACGGGTGCCAGAAAGTCGTGCTCAGCAACGAATGGGTGAAGTGCTACCCGAGGCCGGGCGAAGGCCAGGCCAAGGGCGAATTGCCCTGGTTCGCGGTGCGCGTCTCCGGCGACACCAACCTGGTCAAGACTCTCCAGGACAAGCACATCGAATACGACGCGGTCTCGGAGAGCGGGATGAGCGACATGATCTGGATGCTGATCGTGCCGATCGGCATCGGCCTTCTGTTCGTGTCCTGGCTGACGCGCCGGATGTCGGGCGGGATGCCCGGCGGGCCGCCCGGCGTGATGTCCTTCGGGAAGACGAAGGCGCGGGTCTACATGGAGTCGAACACCGGCGTCACGTTCAAGGACGTGGCCGGCGTGGACGAAGCCGCCGACGAGCTCAAGGAGATCGTCGAGTTCCTCAAGACGCCCGCCAAGTTCCGCCGCCTCGGCGGCCGCATCCCCAAAGGCGTGCTGCTGGTGGGCCCTCCGGGGACCGGCAAGACGCTGCTGGCCCGCGCGGTGGCCGGCGAGGCCGGCGTGCCGTTCTTCAGCCTCTCCGGGTCGGAGTTCGTGGAGATGTTCGTCGGCGTGGGCGCGGCCCGCGTGCGCGATCTCTTCCAGCAGGCCGCCGCGAAATCGCCGGCGATCATCTTCATCGACGAGCTGGACGCGATCGGCAAGAGCCGCAACTCGGGCATGTTCGGCGGGCACGACGAGCGCGAGCAGACGCTGAACCAGATGCTAGCGGAGATGGACGGCTTCGACTCGCGCACGGCGCTGATCGTGCTCGCGGCCACCAACCGGCCGGAGATCCTCGACCCCGCGCTGATGCGGCCGGGCCGCTTCGATCGCCAGGTGCTGGTCGATCGTCCGGATCGGAGGGGCCGCGAGGAGATCCTCCGCATCCACTCGCGCGAGGTGAAGCTGGGCGCCGACGTCGACCTCAAGCTGATCGCCGCGCGGACTCCCGGGTTCGCCGGCGCCGACCTGGCGAACGTGGTGAACGAGGCCGCGCTGCTGGCGGCGCGCAGGGACCGCGACAAGGTGGTGATGGCCGACTTCATGGAGGCCATCGAGCGGGTGGTGGCGGGCCTGGAGAAGAAGAACCGGCGGATGAACGAGAAGGAGAAGGAGATCGTCGCCTACCACGAGTCCGGGCACGCGGTGGTCTCCACCCTCTGCGCCCACTCCGAGCCGGTGCACAAGATCTCCATCATTCCCCGCGGCCTG
>JBGQLA010000439.1:0-3708 GCA_041499865.1 Deltaproteobacteria bacterium | reverse complement strand
GCCGTCGGCAGCGTGGTCGGGCAGCTGGCGAAGCTGCGGGGCTGCCGCGCGGTGGGGATCGCCGGCGGGAAGCTGAAATGCGACCTGGTCACAGGCGAGTTCGGGTTCGACGCCTGCGTCGATTACAAGGCTGCATCGTTCGACGACGACTTCAAGGCGGCCACGGCGAAGGGAATCGACGTCGTCTTCGAGAACGTGGGAGGCGCGGTGTTCGACGCCGCGCTGGCGCGGATGAACGCCTTCGGCCGCATCGCCGTCTGCGGGCTCATCGCCGGCTACTCCGGCCAGCCCATCGCCATCCAGAACACCCGCTCGCTCCTGGTGAACCGCCTGACGCTGCAGGGGTTCATCGTCTCCGAGCACATGGAGTTCTGGCCGCAGGCGCTCGCCGAGCTTGCCCAGCACGTGGCCGCGAAGCAGATCCGCTACCGCGAGACCATCGCGCAAGGCCTGGAAAGCGCTCCCCGCGCCTTCATCGGCCTGCTCAAGGGCGAGAACGTCGGGAAGCAGCTGGTGAAGCTCGTCTGAGCCGTTCAGCGCCCGTCCTGCGTGAAGACCACCAGCTCCCACCGATCGGACGGCTCGTCGTGGCGCAGGATGTAGACGCCGTCCGCGGCGCGCACCTTGAAGTAGCGGTGGTCCGGTCCGTACCAGCGATCGATCACCTCCACGACCTCGCGCACGCGTCCGCCCAGCTCGAATCGCCGCGGCGTCTCCTCTCCTCGGTGTCCGGCGTAGCAATCGACGCGCACGTCCATGCAGGGGAGGATAGTGTGCCCGGAGAGGTGCGCCGCAGATCTCGCGTATCGTGCGCGAAATTTGCGCCTGCGCTGTGGAGAAATCGCCCGCTCCCGCTCTCCGCCGGTGCATCCGCCCGCAACTTCGGCGGCATGGCGCGCGCCGTGCATCAGGTGTGCGCAAACCGGGAGACGACGCAAATGGCGAACAAGATCACCGAGGAGTGCATCAACTGCGGCGCATGTGAGCCGGAGTGCCCGAACCAGGCGATCTCCGAGGGCGAGGACTTCTACACCATCGACGCCGCGAAGTGCGACGAGTGCGCCGCCAAAGGCGGGGAGCACTCCTGCAAGGCGGTCTGCCCGACCGAGTGCATCGTCCAGGCGTAATCGCCGACTCGCGGCGATGAGGCGGACAACGAGGCGGTCTAGCTGAGATCGCCGCGGACGGTAGACGTGTGTCTCGGATCGGACGTCGCGGGCGGGCGAGCCCGTTCCGCCCGCATCCCGGCCGGCGCATTCGAACGCCGCGGCGTAAAGTCCGTCACCAGCAGTTTCCAATCAGGGAGTGACCGTGTCCGAGCGTCCCAAAGTGATCTTCGACGGCAACGAGGCGGCCGCCTCGGTGGCGCACCGCGCAAGCGAGGTGATCGCCATCTATCCCATCACTCCCTCGTCGACGATGGGCGAGTTGGCGGACGAGTGGTCTGCGGCCGGCCAGAAAAACCTCTGGGGCACGGTGCCCGAGGTGGTGGAGATGCAGTCCGAGGCGGGGGCGGCCGGCGCGGTCCACGGCGCTCTGCAGGCGGGCGCGCTCTCGACCACCTTCACCGCCTCGCAGGGCCTTTTGCTGATGATCCCGAACATGTACAAGATCGCGGGTGAGCTGACCTCGTTCTGCATGCACGTCTCGGCGCGCACGCTGGCGACGCACGCGCTCTCGATCTTCGGCGACCACTCCGACGTCATGGCCTGCCGGCAGACCGGATTCGCGCTGCTCGCCTCGGGCTCGGTGCAGGAGGCGCACGATCTGGCGGCGGTGGCGCATTCGGCGACGCTGCGCGCGCGCGTGCCGTTCCTTCACTTCTTCGACGGGTTCCGCACCTCGCACGAGCTGGCGAAGATCGAGAAGCTCACCGACGACGATCTGCGCAGCCTTCTCGACGAGAACCTCATCAACGAGCACCGGAAGCGGGCGCTCACGCCGGACCATCCGGTCCTGCGCGGCAGCGCGCAGAACCCCGACGTCTTCTTCCAGGCGCGGGAGTCGGCGAATTCCTGGTACCTGGCGTGCCCGCGCATCGTGCAAGAGGCGATGAATGCCCTGGCCGCGCGGGTGGGCCGGCAGTACCGGCTCTTCGACTATGTCGGCCACCCGGAAGCCGAGCGGGTGCTGGTGATGATGGGCTCGGGCGCCGAGGTCGCGCACGACGCGGTGGACTGGCTCAACTCGCGGGGCCACAAAGTAGGCCTGCTCAAGGTCCGGCTCTACAGGCCCTTCGCGGTGGAGGACTTCGTCCGCGCCCTGCCGAAGAGCACGAAGAAGATCGCCGTCCTCGACCGGACGAAGGAGCCCGGCGCGATCGGCGAGCCCCTCTACATGGACGTCGTCACCGCGTTGCGCGAAGCGCGCGAAGACCGGATGACGACGCTCGATCCCAAGGTCGTCGGCGGGCGATACGGACTCTCCTCGAAAGAGTTCACGCCGGCGATGGTTTCGGGCGTCTTCGACGAGATGTCGAAACCCGAGCCGAGGCGCCACTTCACCGTCGGCATCGTCGACGACGTCACCCACCTCTCCATCGACTACGATCACGAGCTCGACATCGAGCCCGCCGAGGTGGTGCGCGCGGTCTTCTTCGGCCTGGGGGCGGACGGGACGGTCGGGGCAAACAAGAACTCGATCAAGATCATCGGCGAGGAGACGGAGAACTACGCCCAGGGCTACTTCGTCTACGACTCGAAGAAGTCCGGCGCGATCACCATCTCGCACCTGCGCTTCGGCCCGCGGCCGCTGCGCTCCAGTTATTTGGTGAAGCAGGCGAGCTTCGTCGGGTGCCACCAGTTCAGCTTCCTGGAGAAGTTCGACGTCCTCGAGTACGCCGCGCCCGGCGCGGTCTTCCTGCTCAACTCGCCGTACGCGAAGGACCAGGTCTGGGACCACCTCCCGCGCGAGGTGCAGAAGGCGCTGATCGAGAAGAAGGTCCGCTTCTACGTGATCGACGCCCTGAGCGTGGCGAACGCCACCGGGATGAGGGGCCGCATCAATACCGTGATGCAGACCTGCTTCTTCGCCATCTCCGGCGTCCTGCCCAAGGACGAGGCCATCGCCGCCATCAAGAAAGGGGTGCAGAAGAGCTACGGGAAGAAAGGCGCGGCGGTGGTCCAGAAGAACTACGAAGCCATCGACCACACGCTCTCCAACCTTCACGAGGTGAAGGTGCCGGCGCAGGTCACCTCGCGGTTCTCCCTGCCGCCCATCGTGCCCGACAAGGCGCCGGACTTCGTCAAGAAGGTCACGGCGGTGATGATGGCGGGGAAGGGCGACCTGCTCCCGGTCTCGGCCTTTCCGGTGGACGGGACGTTTCCGCTGGGCACCACGCGCTGGGAGAAGCGCAACGTCGCCGCCGAGATCCCGGTCTGGGACGAGGCCCTCTGCATCCAGTGCAACAAGTGCGCGATGGTCTGCCCGCACGCCACGATCCGCGCCAAGGTCTACGATCCGGCGAAGCTCGAGGGAGCGCCGCTCACCTTCAAGTCCACCGATTTCCGCGGCAACGAGTTCAAGGGCTCGAAGTACACCATCCAGGTCGCCGCCGAGGACTGCACTGGCTGCTCGCTGTGCGTGATGGTCTGCCCGGCCAAGGACAAGTCGAACCCGCGGCACAAGGCCATCGACATGCATCCGCAGTTGCCGCTGCGGGACTCGGAGCGCGTAAACTTCGACTTCTTCCTCGGGCTGCCCGAGGCG
>JBGQLA010000438.1:0-3727 GCA_041499865.1 Deltaproteobacteria bacterium | reverse complement strand
TTGCGCCAGGACACCGCGTTCAGCGCCACGCTCCAGGGCGGCGTCTACGCCCAGCCGCTGTATTGGGACGGCGGCGACGGAGGGCAGGATCTGCTGATCGTCGCCACCCAGCGCAACGAAGTGATCGCCTTCGATCCGATCAGCGGCGCGCGCCGCTGGTCGCGCGTTTTGGGCACGCCCGCCGCGCGCTCGGAGCTGCCCTGCGGCAACATCGACCCGATCGGGATCGTCGGCACACCGGTGATCGACGGAGCACGCAAGCTGCTGTTCGCGGACGCGATGACCACCGGCGCCCGGCACCGCGTGTACACGGTGTCTTTGGCGGACGGCAGCATCCAGGGAACGCCGGTCGACCTCGACGCGGCCGTCCCGGGTTTCAGCTCCGCGGTGCAGAACCAGCGCGGCGCGCTGGCGCTGCTGGACGGCATCCTCTACGTGCCTTACAGCGGCCACTTCGGCGATTGCGGGAACTACGCCGGCTGGGTGGTCGGGATCGACACCACCGGCGCCAAGGCGCCCGGCGCCTACCGGACGGGGAAGGGAGGCGGCATCTGGTCGATGGGCGGAGTGGCCGCGATGGGCGGCTCGCTCTTCGTCGCCACCGGAAACACCATCGGGCTCAGCACCTGGAACGGCGGAGAGGCGATCCTCAAGCTCGCGCCCGGGCCTTCGTTCTCCGGCGCCGCCGCGGACTACTACGCGCCGGCGAACTGGCTGCAGCTCGACAACCAGGACAACGACATCGGCACCGCCGGCGCCCTCCCGTTCGACGTGGGCTCCGCGCATTACGTCGCCACCCTCGGCAAGGACGGACGCCTGCACCTCGCCGACCGGGACAACCTCGGCGGCATCGGCGGCGGGCTTGCATCGCCGCAGGTAGCGAGTGGGGTGGTGATCACCGCTCCGACCGTGATCGGGACGCCCAGCGGAACCATCCTCGCCTTCCCTGCCAGCGGGACATCCTGCCCCGGCGCGAACGGGTTCGTCGCCCTGCGCATCACGGCCGGGTCGCCGCCCGGCGTCGCTACCGCATGGTGCGCGGGGGTGAACGGACGGGGCTCGTCCATCGCCAGCACGACGGGCGCCGGCGCGGAGTCCATCGTCTGGCAGTTGGGCGCGGAGGGAGACGGCCGGCTCCACGCCTTCAACGCGGAGACCGGCGAGACCCTCTTCACCAGCGCGCAGCTCGGCGGGGCGACGAACGCGCTGACGAGGTTCAACGCGCCGATCATCGCCAAAGGCCGCGTGTACGTGGCCGGGAACTTCGCCGCGTACGCCTTCACCATCCGGTAACGCCCGAGGAGGGAAGCATGCGCACAGCCTTGCTCTGCATCGCGGCGGTGTCGTTCGCTTGCGGCGGATCCTCGGAGATGACGCGGCAGCTCTCAGTCGGCGGGACCTACGCCACGCAGGTCGCGCTGTTGCCTGCCGGTAACACTTGCAGTGGGGTGAGCGTGCAGAACAACCCGACGGTCGTCGCGCACACCCCGGGCGCGGAGACGCTTTCGCTGACGCACGCCGGAACCACGTACTCCGGCACCATCACGCAGACTGGAGCGTTCTCCGTTCCGGCGACTGCGGTGAGCGGCGGCGCCTTCACCGTCTCCATCGCCGGTCAATTCACCGCGATGGGTTTGACGGCCACCGCGCACGTTGCCCAGGGGCAGCCGCCCTGCGGATACGACGTGAGCTGGACCGGAACGAAGAGCGGCAACCCGAACACCTTCCCCTGAGCGGAGCCGCGCTCAGGCGCGATGTCCGAGCGCGGTCCTCAGCGCGGCCCAGCGGGCGCGGCTCACCCCGGATGCGCTGGGCGCAGGACCTCTCAGGCCTCTTCTTCTTCCGCCGCGGGCTTCGCGCCCGCGGTCTTCTTCGCGGCCAGCCGCGCCTTCTCCGCCGCCTCCGCGTCGAGCTCCGCCTGCGGCCGGGGCTCGATGGTGTAGTCGCTGATCTTGCCCTGCGCCTTGAGCGCCTTCAGGCCCGCGTCCATCGCCAGCCAGCGCGACTTCGCCCGCAGCTTGATCATCACCGGCGCGGCGGGGCGTTTGATCAGGCTCACCGGATCGAATTCGCCGGAGAGGATGCTCACGCTCCAGTTCGCCTCCAGATCGCTGTCGACGCGGACGTCGCACTCCTTCCCTTCCCAGATCGCCTTCGTCGGCATGCGCGCTTCTCTACCACACCTTCAGCGCGGCACTGCCCTCACCGCACCCTGCGGAGTGACGCCGGTTTTCCTCGCTACCAGCCCGGCGTGCGACTGGATCCAGAGCACGGCGAGGAGGCCTGCGAACATCAGCAGAAGGGTGATCCAGAAGAGCCGCCGGCCGTCCCGCTTGTGGTCGGCCACCATGCCGTGGATCCAGGGCAGCTCGGCGGCGGGGACCCAGCGATCCCCGCGCTGCACGAGGTCGTCCCCGGCGATCACGCCGCGGTTCCAGAGCTGCAGGAACTCCTTCTGGCTGGAGACCGTGAGCTCGTGCGCGCCGCCCGCCTGTCTGACCTGCAGCTTCATGCGGCCGTCAGGTTAGGAATCGTTCTCCCTTCCTGCAATCTCGCCACGACGCGGCGCGGTGCGAATGCGCTTACGCGGGATGGACCATCAATGTTGCGAAAGCGACTCCCGGCATTCGCACCGCGCCGCGCCATACGACGCTGTGCGTCTTGCAAGTGCTTGAATTTTCTGTAATTCACGTTCCGGCAGGGCAGTTGCATTCCAACCCCCAGGAAACGCCCCTTTTGAACGAGGTCTCTCGTGTCCGAGAAGCTCGTCACACCGGATGGATCGCCCCCCGCGACGACACCCGCATCCATCCCCAACATCGATCGCGCAGCTGGTGCGCGGATCCTTGCCCGGTCGTTCTACCGGGAGCTGCGCGAGAACGGCTACACGCCGAAGCAGCTGCTGGCGCTCTCGACGGAGCTGATCGATCTGATCACGCAGGATCTGCAGGCGGAGCGCAAAGGCGCTGCCTGAGACCGGGTTGATCGGTCCGCACAGCCGCTGTGCCGCCTCGCGCGGCCGGCGGCTGTGCCGCTTCGGGAACGGCTCCTCCAGAGCAGCTTGACGGTCCGCGGTTCCGAGCCTATTTGTCCCTCCCCTCAAGGAGGCTTCGACAATGGCTCGTTTCGCCATCAACGGCTTCGGTCGCATCGGCCGCAACATCCTGCGCGCGGCGATCAAGCGCGGCGCGGATCTCGACGTCGTGCTGATCAACGACGTCGACAAGCCGCACACCCTCGCCCATCTCTTCAAGTACGACTCGGTGCACGGCGTCTTCAACGGCAAGGTGGAGGCGACCGAGGACGCGATGGTGATCAACGGCAAGCGCATCGCGGTGAGCGCGAAGCGCGATCCGTCCGAGCTGCAGCACAAGGAGCTCCGGGTGGACATCGCCCTGGAGTGCTCCGGCCGGTTCACCAAGCGGGAGGACGCGGAGAAGCACCTCAAGGCGGGCGCGAAGAAGGTGATCATCTCGTCGCCCGGCAAGGGGCCGGACCTCTCGCTCTGCTACGGGATCAACCACGAGAAGTACGACCCGGCGAAGCACAACGTGATCAGCAACGCCAGCTGCACCACCAACTGCCTGGCGCCTGTCGCCAAGGTGCTGATGGAGAGCTTCGGAATCGAGCGCGGGCTGATGACCACCATCCACAGCTACACCAACGATCAGCGCATCCTCGACCTGCCGCACGAGGACCTGCGGCGCGCCCGCGCGGCGGCGCTGAG
>JBGQLA010000437.1:0-3745 GCA_041499865.1 Deltaproteobacteria bacterium | reverse complement strand
GGAAGAAGAGGCCGAGGCCGAGCAGCGATCCCTTGGCCACGCCCTGCGCAGAGCCCGCGCCCTCCAGCACCTGGTTGAAGCGGGCCGCCGGCACCAGGGCGGCAAGCCGCCGCTGCCGCTGCCAGGACCGCACCGCCGCCAGCGCTCCGGCGATCAGCCCGAGCGGAGCGAGGAAGAGGAAGAGCGGGGTGAGGAGGCGCAGATGCTGCCCGAGCAGCGTGGTCTGCAAGCCGCTCACGGCGCACCCTGGAGGCGCGTTCCCCGCAGGGCCACGCCGAGCAGACCGAAGAGCGCCGCCGGCAGGAAGAACCGCGCGTACCACTCGTCGTACCGGGCGGTCCCGCCCGCCTCGTAGATCTTGCTCTTCTCCAGGCTGTCGAGCACCGCGTTCAGGCCCTGCTCCAGCGACTCCTTGTCGGTCGCCGGGTAGTAGGACCCGCCGGTCGCCTTGGCGATCTGCTGGAGGAGATCCGGGTTGACGTCGATCTCCACCGGCTCGTAGGTGGTGCGCCCGAACAGGTCGGTGCCCGTGGGATAGGGAACGCGGCCGCCCTTGCCGATGAGGATGGTGAAGACCTTGATCCCGAGGTCCTTGGCGATCTGCGCCGCCTGCAGCGGCGAGAGGTTGCCGGCGTTGTTGTCGCCGTCGGTGATCAGGATCACCACCCGGCTCTTGGCGTCGGACTCGCGCAGGCGGTTCACCGCCGTCCCCAGCGCGTTGCCGATGGCGGTGCCGTCGACGATCACCCCGGTGCGCACCTGGTCGAGGAGGGAGTCGAGCACCTTGTAGTCGAGCGTCAGCGGGCACTGCGTATAGGCCTCGCCCGCGAACACCACCAGCCCGATGCGGTCGTTCTGCCGGGAGGCGATGAAGCTCCTCAGCACCTCCTTCGCCACCGTGATCCGGTCCTTCGGCCGGAAATCGGCGGCGAGCATGGAGGTGGAGAGATCGAAGGCGACCACGATGTCGATGCCCTCCACCGCGAGGTCCTGCCGGCGCGAAGCGCGCAGGCGCGGGCCGGCGAGGCCGATGCTGGTGAGCGTGACCGTCGCGATCAAGAGCGCCCCGGGAAGCCACCAGAGCCGCGCCCACCGGCTGGGCTTCAGGGCCTTCGCCACGCCGGCCTCCGGCAAGACCAGCCAGGGCAGGGCGCCGCGCCGCCGGCGCAGGAGCCAGATCCCCAGCGCCGCGCCGATCAGGCCGAGCAGCGCCCAGGGATGCGCGAAGGTGAGCCCCCCGAAGCTCATGCCGCTTTCCCGGGAACCGACCGCAGCGGGCGTGTGTGGCGGATGAGCGACTCGGCGCGGTCCACGCCGCGCAGGCACTCCTCCGCGGTGGGCTCGAGCTTGGCGAACTTCACCAGGTCTTCCCAGCGCACTTCCTCGATCAGCTCCGCCAGATCGAGCCCGATCAGCCGGCGGCGCCGCAGCTCGGCGACGAACTCCTCGCTGGTGAGGTCGAGCGCGTTGAACTGCAGGCGGGCGCCGAGATACGCACGGACGATCTCCGAGAGGGTGAAGATGGCCGCCCGCCCTCCTCCGCGCGCCCACGGCGCCTGCGCCCGCAGCGCGCCGAGGCGCTCCAGGGCGACATCGTCGAAGAACGCCTCCGGCGCGGTCTCCGGCCCGGGAGCGCGCGTCCGCCTCCAGCGCCTCCAGAGGACGAAGAGCGCCGCCGCGAGCACGAGCCCGCCGAGCAGCCACGCCCAGAGGAAGCTCGGCACATACGCCGCCACCGGCGGCTTCGGCCCGTGGTGCGCGCGCTCCGGCGAGCCCTGCGCCTCCTCCTCCACCAGGCTGCGGAACTTGAGCGGGCGGCCGCGGACGGAGAGCTGCCGCGCGCCGTCCGGTCCGCTGACCGCCAGCGTCAGATCGGGAAGCCGGGGCTCGAGGGTCCCGTAATCCGCGAGCGTCAGCTCGAAGACGGTGCGGGCCTTGCCGGAGCCCAGCTCCTCGCGGCGCGAGGCGGGCGCCGGCGCTCCGGCCGGCGTTGCCAGCGGCGCCGGATCGAACGCCGGCAGCGAGTAGACGTCGCGCGCGTCGTGCTCGACCGCGATCCGCACCGCAATGTGCTCGCCGAGCGTCACTTCCTCGGGGTCCGCGTGCACCTCGAGCGCAAGCGGGGAGGCTTCCGGCAGCGCGCCTGTGGCGAGCAGCAGCGCGAGGGCGGCGATCACGACGACCTCCTCCGCGTCCGGGCGCGAAAGAGGGCCGCGAGCGGCGCCACGTAGTCGTCGCCCGGCCGGACCCGCACGCCTTCGAGCGAGAGGCGGCGGAAGATCTTCTCCCGCTTCTCCTCCCGCTCCCTCGCGCGCTCCTCGTAGGCGCGGCGGGTGCGCGCGTCCGAGAGGTCGACCAGCGCCACCTCGCCGGTCTCCGCGTCGGCGAGCGGCCAGAGGCCGGGCAGGAGAGGCAGCTTCTCCTCCACCGGATCGGTCACCACCACCGGAACCACGTCGTGGCGGCGCGCCAGCACCGCCAGCGCCTGCTCGTAGTCGCCGGCGAGGAAGTCGCTGACCACGAACACCACCGCGCGCCGGCGTTGCGCCGTGGTCAGGTGGCCGAGCGCCGCCGCCAGATCGGTCCCGCGGCCGCGCGGGCGGAACGCGAGCGTCTCGCTGATCAGCCGCAGGCCGTGCTTCTTGCCCCGCCGCGGCGGGACGTACCGCTCGATCCGGTCGGTGAAGAGCAGCAGCCCGGCGCGGTCGCCGTTCTCCAGGGCGGAGAAGACCAGCAGCGCGGCGATCTCCGCGGCCACCTCCGCTTTCGCCTGCCGCGAGAGCCCGGCGTCCTGCGAGGCGCTGCGGTCCACCGCGATCAGCGCGGTCAGCTCGCGCTCCTCGGCGAACACCTTGACGAATGGCTCGCCCATCCGCGCGGTGACGTTCCAGTCGATGGCGCGGATCTCGTCGCCCGGCTGGTACGGGCGCACCTCGGAGAAGGCCATCCCCCGGCCCTTGAACACCGAGTGGTAGCCGCCGGCGAGCGTGTCCTGCACCGCGCGCCGGGTGGTGATCTCGATGCGCCGGATCTTGCGGATGAGGTCTGCGGGAGCAGCCATCGCTTCTCAAGGCACCTCGATCTTCTCGAGGATCTTCTGGATCACCTTCTCCGGCGTGAGGTTCTCCGCCTCCGCCTCGTAGGTGAGCGCGACGCGGTGGCGGAGCACGTCGTAGGCGACGGCCTTGACGTCCTCCGGGGTGACGAATCCGCGGTGCCGGAGGAAGGCGTGCGCGCGGGAGGCGAGGTTCAGGTAGATGGTGGCGCGGGGCGAGGCGCCGTACTCGATGTATCCCGCCAGCTCCGGCAGTCCGGCGGCGGGCGCGTCGCGCGTGGCCACCACCAAACTGACGATGTACTCCTTCACCTTCGGGTCGATGTAGATGTCGCTCACCACCCGCTGCGCGCCGAGCAGCTGCTCGGGCGTCACCACCGCCGCGGGCCGCGCCAGCTCCTGGCCGGCCACGCGATCCATGATCTGCAGCTCTTCCTGGCGGGAGGGGTACCCGACCTTCACCTTGAGCATGAACCGATCGACCTGCGCCTCCGGCAAGGGATACGTCCCCTCCTGCTCGATGGGATTCTCCGTCGCCAGCACCAGGAACGGCGTGGGCAGCGGGAAGGTCTGGTCGCCGATGGTGACCTGCTTCTCCTGCATCGACTCGAGCAGCGCGCTCTGCACCTTGGCCGGCGCGCGGTTGATCTCGTCGGCCAGGATCAGGTTGGCGAACAGCGGCCCCTTCTT
>JBGQLA010000436.1:0-3749 GCA_041499865.1 Deltaproteobacteria bacterium | reverse complement strand
TCGGCGCCCGCCACCTCGGCGATCCGTACCTGCTCTGCGCCGAGCAGCACTGCCAGGTGTACAAAGGGATCGCCGCGGAGGAGTCGGGCACCGACGCCGCCGTGGACGCCACGCGCGGCGAGGCGCTGTTCGCCGACCGCGGCGGGCAGAGCCGGCTGGTGGACTCCGTGTACTCGGCCGTCTGCGGCGGCTACACCGAGGACAACGACGCCGTGTGGGGCGGACCGGCGGATCCCTCGCTGCGCGGCCGCCCGGACTTCGATCCCGCAGCGGAAGGGATGGCCGCCTTCCGCGAGGGGATCGGCGAGGCGCTGGTCTCCCGGTTCGTCCACCTCGATCCCGTGCCCAGCTACTGCGCGGAGTCCGGCTTCGCGAAAGCGGAGAAGGTGCGCTGGCGGCGCACATTCACCCAGCAGGAGATCGACGACATCTGCTCGCCCTTGGGAGTCGGACCGGTCACCGGCCTCGCCGTCGAAGGACGCGGCGTCTCGGGTCGCGCGCGGGCGCTGCGGATCGCGGGCAGCCGATCGACCGCCCGCGTTTACGGGGAGCTTCCCATCCGCAGGCTGTTCCGCAACCTGAACAGCGGGATGTTCGTCATCGAACGCTCCGGGCCCGACTGGGTGTTCGCTGGTGGCGGCTGGGGCCACGGCAGCGGGATGTGCCAGACTGGGGCCATCGGCAGGGCCCGCCAGGGCGCCAGCTACCGGGAGATTCTAGGCTGGTACTACTCCGGGGCCTCTCCGGTGCGGATTTACTAGCCCGCGCGCGGTGTTCGGAAGGTCGTGCTCCCCGGAACGGACAGCGGCGCCCTGAAGCGCTCCGGGACGTTCGGCGACTCGCCAGCCGGACCGCGCGGGGCTTACAATAGGCGCGGAATGCCCCTGCCCCAGCAGCCGGTTCGCCGCGGACGGCGCCTGATCCTCGCAGTCGGGGTGTCTCTCGGCGCGCACGTGCTGCTGCTGCTCGGCATCGCCAAGGACGCGATCTTCCACCCGCCCCACCGCTTGCAGCAGCAGGTGGTCTCGCTGGTCACTTCCAACCGCTCGCAGCTGCAGGGGCTCCGCAGCGGGGGGCCGCAGAGCGCGAACAGCGCGCGGCAGGTGCAGCTGCCTGCGCTTCCGCCGGCCGTGATGCCGCCCGAGAAGCACGAGAAGCTGGAGAGCGGGCAGGTGGTCTCGCTCGGCCCCACCAACAACCAGGCGCCGGACAAGGCGACCAAGTACCTCTCCGAGCACGACAGCCGCGTCGAGAAGGAGACGCGCGCCAGGGACACCAACGCGTTCTACAAGAACGCGCTCTCCAAGCTGCAGAAGGAAGGCCGCGCCGACAAGGCCGACGCCGGAGCCAAAGTCACCAGCGAGCAGCCCGGCGACAACGGCCGCAACGGCGGCGGGCGCGAGCAGAAGCGCGAGAAGCAGGTGGCCGAGCTCCCCAGCAAGGACCGGCGCGATGCGCTGCGCCTCGAGCAGGCCCCGGACGGAACGGTGCGCAACCGCGAGGGCAGCGATTCCTTCAGAGGCAACGGCAAGAGAGTGGCGATCGCCGATCCTGGCAGCCAGGGCAAGGCTTCCAGCGTCGGTCCCGGCGCGCCGGGCTCCGCGCCGGGCATGCCCGGGGAACAGCGCCCGCTGAAGCTGACGCTCGAGCAGCCCATCGGCGCCACCGGCCCCATCGCGGGCGGGCCGATGCCCGACGATCTCCGCGGGATCGAGGAAGGCGAAGGCACCTTCCTGAACGCTCGCAGCTTCAAGTTCGCCGGGTTCCTCAACCGGGTGAAGGAGACGGTGGGGCGGGTGTGGACGCAGAAGGTGATCGACGCGTCCGGCAAGCGCGACCCGACCGGGCAGCTCTACTCGTACAAGGACCGGCGCACGGTGATCGAGTTCACCCTCGACCGCGAGGGGGAGATCACCGACGTGCACGTGGCGGCTTCGTCGGGCGTGCAGTACCTCGACGAAGTGGCGGTGGACGCCTTCCGCGTCGTCCAGCGTTTCCCCAATCCGCCGCCCGGGTTGATCCGCGAGGACGGGACGGTCCAGCTTCCCTTCGCCTTCACGCTGCTCGCCGCCACCGGCGGAATGCGGCTTCAGGTCGGCCCGGCGTACGTTCCGGGCTCGCCGGCCGCCCGCGGGTTCTAGCCCACCCGGCTTCCGGCGCTTTGGCGGAAACGAACCACCAGTTCGCGGCGATTGCCTTCGAGGAGAACCTGTCCCTGCGCGAGGTGGCGGCCGCGTTTCCCGGCTCGCGCCTCAGCCTGAGGGAGCTCCAGGTGCCCTGCGACGGCGGCGAGCTCTTCCTCTACCCGTTTGGCGCGGTGGTGTTTCACGACGTCCCGGCCGATCGCCGCGACGCGGAGCTGGCGCGTCTGCAGCGCGCGCGACCTGGTCTCACCGCCAAAGTGGTCCGCGAAAGCTTCAGCGTTCGCGAGGAGCCCGGGACGCGGGTGGAGATCGTGGACGGCACGCTGGTGGTGGACGCGCTGACGCCCGGGCGGGCGGCGGTGGTCGCGCTGATCGTCGCCCAGAGCGCGGCCATGGAGTACTACGAGCGCATCGTCGAGGACTCGTTCGCGCGCACCATCCGGCTGGTCGATCCCCTGGAGAGCCGCGGCACGGTCTCCATCCGCACGCGCGGCCTGCATCGCTTCATCGGCGAGGCCATCGCCACCCGATCGGAAGTGATCACCGTCCTCTCGCTGCTCGACAAGCCCGACGCGACCTGGGACGATCCCGCCCTCGACCGCATCTACGATGATCTCCGCGCGGAGTTCGACCTGCTCGATCGCTACGGCACCCTCACCCAGAAGCTGCAGGGCGTGCAGGAAGCGCTGGAGCTGGTGCTCGACGTCGCGCGGGACCGGCGGATGTGGCTGCTGGAGATGGCGATCTTCGTCTTGATCGCGGTCGAGGTGCTGCTCGGCCTGGCGCGGGGTTTCTAGCGCCCGCCTTACCCGGTCGACGCGGCGGCCTTCTGCCGCTCGCCGCGCGCTTTCAGGTTGAGGAGCAGCGCGAACCCGAGCACCACCGCGGCCCACAGCGCCCAGGAGATCAGGTGGCCGCTCTCGATCAGCGCGCCCGCGATCACCGGCGCGACGATCTGCGCGATGGAGAGCAACGACTGGTTCAGCCCCAGCACCACTCCCTGCTCGCCGCGCGTTACCCGTTGGCTGATCAGGCTGGTCAGCGCGGGCCGGAGCACGCCGGTGCCGAAGGAGGCGAAGGTCGCCGCCACCAGCAGCGCGGCGACCCCGAAGCTGAACCCGAGCAGCGCATACCCCGCCGCCGCGGTGGCGAACCCGATCGTCACCAGCCGCACTTCGCCGATCCGTCGCACCAGCGCTCCCTGCCGCATGGAGCCCTGCACGAGGATGCCCAGGAGGCCCGAGTACATGAACACGTACCCGACCTCCTTGGGCCCGAACGCCGCGCCGTGCCAGGTGAAACGCCGCTCCGCGAACAGCGCGAAGCCCGAGGTGAACGTCGCGAACGCGAAGGTGAAGAGGAAGAACTCCGCGAGAAGGCCGCCGAGCAGCGGCCGGCGGAAGTACTGCAGATAGGCGCCCCAGTCGAGGAGCTTCAGCCGCTTCCCGCCGGGCCCGACGGGCGCCTCCGCGTCCTCCGCGGGCTGTTCCCCGCCGGGGTGCGGGGGCACTGCCGGGAGCAGGAACGTGGTCCCGAGGATGCTGAGCAGGGACAGCCCCGCCGCGCAGAGGATCGGAACACGGAACCCGTAGTGCTTCGTCAGAT
>JBGQLA010000435.1:0-3758 GCA_041499865.1 Deltaproteobacteria bacterium | reverse complement strand
GCTCGACGACCACGTCGGGCTGCGGCTGGGGATGGCCCGCGGGTTCACCCAGTACGCCTACGCGTTCATCCAGCAGCCCGCCGAGCTCGGCGCCCCTCCCTCCGGGTTGCAGTCGTCGATGCTGCGCGCGCGCAGGCTGTACCTGCGGGCGCGCGACTACGGGCTCGAGGGGCTGAAGCTGGCGCGCGAGGTGACGCCGGCGGATCTGCGGACGCCTGCGGGGGTGGAGAAGCTGCAGAAGGAGGACGTGCCGCTCCTCTACTGGACGCTCGCGCCCTGGGCGGCCGCGATCGCCGCGAACAAGCGCGACATGGAGCTGGTCGGCGACGTGCCGCTGATCGCCGCGCTCCTCGATCGCGCCCTGCAGCTGGACGAGGCCTACGACCAGGGCTCGCTGCACGAGTTCGCCATCACCTTCGACCCGGCGCGCCCGGAGGGGACCACGCCGAAGAAGCAGAAGCAGCACCTTCTACGGGCCCGGGAGCTGGGTCAGGGCGAGAGGATCTCGCCGCTCGTCACCTACGCGGAGTCCGTCTCCGGCCCCGCGCAGAACAAGGGCGAGTACGAGGCCTTGCTGCGCGAGGCGGCCGCTTTCGACGTCGATCAACCGAAGGCCCGCAACAACCGGCTCGCCAACGTGCTGGCGCAGCGCCGGGCCCGCTACCTGCTCGCGCACGAGGACGACGTTTTCACCGACTGAGGGAAATTCCTGCATGACTCGACTCGCGCTCGCGTTGATGTTCGCCGCCACCTCCGCCTCCGCCCAGGCGAACGTGCGGATCAAGCTGGGCACGATGGCCCCGCAAGGGTCCACCTGGCACCAGCAGATGATCTCGATGGCCGAGGAATTCTCCAAGGCGTCCGGCGGGAAGGTGGAGCTGAAGATCTATGCCGGGGGCACGCAGGGCAACGAAGGGGAGATGATCCGCAAGATGTCGATCGGCCAGCTCCAGGCGGCGTCGATCACCGCCATCGGGATGCACGAGATCACTCCCGAGCCGCAGGCGGAGGACGCGCCGTTCATGATCGATTCGTACGAAGAATACGACTACGTGCACGAGAGGATCCGCGGCACGCTCGAGGAGGCGATCGCCCGGCGCGGGTTCCAGGTGCTGCACTGGGGCGAGGTGGGATTCGTCTACCTCTTCTCCACCCAGGCCTACCGGACGCCGGCGGACTTCGGCAAAGGCAAGGTCTTCACCTGGAACGGCGACCCGGGCGCGGAAGCGGCGTGGAAGGCGGCCGGGTTCCACCCGGTGGTGCTCTCCTCGACGGACCTGGTGCCCTCGCTCACCTCGGGGATGATCAACATCATCGGCCAGCCGCCGCTCTACGCGTACACCACGAACCTGTACTCGCGGGCGAAGTACATGCTCGATCTGCACTGGGGCTTCCTCACCGGGGCGACGGTGGTGCGCAAGGACACCTGGGAGAAGATCGCCCAGGACGTCCGGGAGAAGCTGCTGCAGATCGCGGACGAGTACGGGAAGAAGACGCGCGAGGACGTGCGCAAGCAGAACGAGGACGCGATCGTCCAGATGAAGAAGCGGGGACTGAACGTGGTGGCGCCCGCGGCGATCGAGGGCTGGCAGAAGGCGGCGGAGCAGGCGAACGTGGTGGTGCGCGGCAAGGTGGTGCCGGCGGCGATCTACGACGAGGTGAAGAAGTACCGCGACGAGTACCGCGCGCAGCACAAGCGCTGAGGTTACCAGCGCGCCTCGTGGTCCTCGGTGACGCCCGGGAGCGCCTCGACGGCGATCCCGTCGATCGTGCCGGAGAAGGTTCCGAAGGGCTGCAGGTAGCGGCTGCGGATCAGCTTCAGATCCACCGTTTGCGCGCGATGGCCTTCGGGCTGGAAGGTGAGATCGACGCGGCCGTCCGCGCTCTGCACGCGCCACGCGCCCAGCGGCTGCTCGGGCTCGAACTCGAAACGGACCGGTCCCACCGCCTGCGGATCGCCGTCGATCCAGGCCACGTTCTCGCCCTCGCCCTGGAGAAAGCCGTCGCTGAAGTTGAAGGCGACCAGGTGCGGACCGGCGCGACCTCCGGCGAACGCCCACCGCCAGGAGGTCTCCCGCGCGAGCAGGCCGTGGGTGTAGTCCAGCCCGGCCAGGTCTCCCTGCACCGCGAAGCGGACGTTGCCGGCGCGCACCTCGCCCTCCGCGGGCACCAGCACGGTCTTCTGCGTAAAGTCGAACCGTCCCTTCGGGCCCACCGGAGCGATGGCGGTGATCGGCGCCGGCGCCCGGCCGGCGTCGAGCAGGAGGTCGACGTCGGCGTGCGCCCAGTTCGCCTGCACGGAGATGCGGCCTCCTGCGCGCTGCAGGCGGGCGTGGATCCTCGGCCCCAGCAGGCGCGCCGACATCCCGTCCGCGGGCTCCTCGCCCACTCGCGCGCAGAGGGGCGGCAGCACGGGGTTGTCGTTCACCAGCAGCCGCCGGCTCCCGCGATCGAAGACGGCGCAGATGCCGCTGGCGAGGTAGCCGCAGTCGATCACCGCCAGGGCCAGCATCATCTCCGGGGTGGCGAGGAAGAGGTACTGCCACTTCTTCTCCGTCAGGCGGCGCTGCAGCAGCCCCGGGGCGTCCTTGAGGCCCGCGAAGCGGGCGTCCGCCAGTGAACCTACATAGAGCCCGGACCGCGGTGTGCCGTCCTCGGCGAGCAGCCGCTGCGGCGCGGGCGGGAGCGGCGAGGTCCATGCGCGTGCTTCCGACATCAGGCGAGTGTGGGGCCGCTTCAAGGGTCCGGCAAGCGGCCGTTGCGGGCAGATGCGCGCTGGGTCACATTGCGCCACATGCGCATCCTGGTGAGCAACGACGACGGGGCGGAGGCGCCGGGCCTGCGCGCGCTCGCCGAGGCCTTGCTCGAGCTGGGGAACGTCGTCGTCTGCGCGCCGGACCGGGAGCAGAGCGCCACCAGCCGCAGCATCTCCCTGCACCGCCCGCTGCGGATCGAGAGGCTGCCGCCCTGGGGACCCGATGGCGAGATCGAGCGCTGGTCCGTGGACGGGACGCCGACGGACGCGGTGTACATCGGGCTCAATCACGTCCTGAAGGGCGGCGCGCCCGACCTGGTGGCGTCGGGCATCAATCGCGGGCCGAACCTCGCCAACGACGTGCACTACTCGGGGACGGTCGCGGCCGCGATGGAGGGCTGCGTGGGCGGGGTGCCCAGCTTCGCCATCAGCCTGATCAAGAGCCGCGACTACTCGCACGCGGCGAAGTTCGCCGCGGCGCTCGCGCGGCAGGTGGGGCGGCACGGGCTTCCGCCCGGCACGCTCCTGAACGTCAACGTGCCGCCGGGAGTACCCCAGGGCGTGCGGATCACGCGCATCGGGCGGCGGGCGTACGCGGCCGCGGTGGTCGAGAAACTGGACCCTCGCGGGCGCGCGTACTACTGGATCGGAGGAGACGAGCAGGGGCACGAGTGCATCCCGGGAAGTGACTGCGAGGCGGTGTTCGATCAGCGGGTGATCTCGGTGACGCCGCTGCACCTGGACCTGACAGGCCAGGAGCTCGTCGAGGAGCTGAAGCAGTGGGAGCTGCCCGGGCTTTTGCGCGACTGACGCTGTTCGCTTGCGCCTTCGCCTGCGCACACCGGGCCGTTCTCCCTGAAGAGAGGGTCGCGCAATCGGGCGGCGCGGTGCACCACGTGCGCGCGGGGGAGACCCTCTGGCGCATCTCGAAGACGTATCAGGTGCCCCTGGAGGTCATGCTCCGCGAGAACGCGCTCGCGGATCCCACGCAGCTCGCGGCGGG
>JBGQLA010000434.1:0-3772 GCA_041499865.1 Deltaproteobacteria bacterium | reverse complement strand
CTTCGGCTCGGTCATCTGATCGTAGACGCGCTTGAGCACCGGCGACTGCTTGATGTTGATGGTGCCGACGATCAGGAGGAGATCGGCCTGGCGCGGGGAGAAGCGGGGAAACTCGGCGCCGAAGCGGGCGATGTCGTAGCGGCCCGCCATCGCGCTCATGTACTCCATGCCGCAGCAGGCGGTGACGAACGGGTACTGGAAGATGGAGTTCTTCCGCGCCCAGCCCAGCGCGTTGGAGATGTTCTTCTCGAAGAACCCGATGGCCTCGGTGAGGCGGGTGGCCAGCACCGGGACGCTCTGCTCGTCGCCGCCGATGCGCTGCGACTCCGGAACGTTCCCCTCGGGCTTCAGGACGGGCAGGCGGTACAGGTCGTCGCTCACGTATTGAACTCCAGAGCGCCCTTGCGCCAGACGTACACCAGCCCGATGGCCAGGGTGGCCATGAAGGAGAGCATCTCGAAGTAGGCGAACCAGCCCAGCCCTTCGCCGTGCAGGTCGCGGAGGAGCGCGCCCCACGGGTAGATGAACACGCTCTCGATGTCGAAGACGATGAACAGCAGCGCCACCATGTAGAACTTCACCGAATGGCGGGCGTGCGGGGACCCGGTGGAAGGCGAGCCGCACTCGAACGCGGTCTCCTTGATCCGGGTGAGGCGGCGCGGTCCGAGCACCGTGGCCCCGACGCCGATGGCGAGGCAGAGCACGCCGGTCAGCAGCAGGAGCACCAGGATGGGGATGTACGGCGAGAGGTAGTCCATCGGTAGGGTCGTCAGGGCGGCGGAAAATAGCCGTGGGGTGGAGGGGTGTCAACGCGCTGCATCCGGACTTTCCGGAGCAGGACGAGGGCTTCGCCCGGTTCCTTGCCGGTCAGGAAAGCTCGGCGAGGTTCTTCGGGGAGATCTGGCGCGTGCCGCTCTCGATCTCGTGCACCTGCTGGACGAGCTTGCGGTTCAAGGGAGCGTCGATCAGCGCGTTCAGGTCCTCGACGCCGGCGGGGCGGCCTTGCTGGAGGCGCGCGATCATCCCGGACTTCTGCGTCGGGCGCATGCGCGCGGCCATCCAGATGGTGATGTGCGCGAGGAAGGCCGGAACCTTGACCAGCAGGTCGGGACTGATCCCGGCGACGGGCTCGAGCTTCACGTGGCGCGCCTGCGCGGCCTCCACCACCTCGCGGATGATGCGCAAGGCGAGCGACCGGATCTCGCGGCGGGAGGCGAGCTCGCCCAGGGAGTAGCCGGTGATCGCGCCCAGCGTGGACATCGCGCAGTTCATCGCCAGCTTGCTCCAGCGCGCGCCCTGGAGGTTGTGCGTCACGTGCACCGGGAACGCGTGCGAGAGCACGAGGCGCGCGTGCTCGAGCCGCGGCGAGTCTCCGCCGAGGATGAAGGCGCCGCCGCCGGTGAGCACGTACTCGCCGGGCTCGGTCATCGTGCCGGACCAGCCGATCACGGCGCCGAGGACGCGGTTCGCGCCGACGATGCGGGCGACCCGCTCCTCCGGGAGGCCGTTCTGCAGGCAAACGACGGCGCCGTCGGACCGGAGCAGCGGCGCCGCGGGGGTCAGGGCGCGCTCGATCTCGGTGCTGCGGACGCAGAGGAGGATCAGGCCGTACTCGTTGTCGGGGAGCGTCGCGCCCACGCGCGCCTTGGGGAACTTGCTGGCGATCACGCCGGCATGCCGGCCCGCCGCCAGGCTGACGTCGAGTCCCGCGTCGAGCAGCCGCTGCGCCGTGATGCCGCCGATGGCGCCGAGGCCGATCAAACCGATGCGCATCTGGCGATCAGCGAGTACCAGACGGGCGAATCGGTCGCAACGCCTGTCTGCCGCTCAGGCGGCGTGCTGCAGGACGGCGTCGAGCAGGATCTGCGGATCCACCGGCTTGGACAGGACGCAGGAGGCGTCCGCGATGGGCGCTCGCGCCGTGGCGCTGACGACGATCACCGGGATGGCCGGGAGATCCGCCTCGCGCTTCTTCGCCAGGAACGTGAGGCCGTCCATCACGGGCATCGCCACGTCGAGCACGATCACGTTCGGGCGCCAGCGCTCGATCAGCAGGACGTCGAGCGCGTGCTGGCCGTGCTCGGCCTCGCGGACGACGCATCCGACCCCGCGAAAGAGGTCCGCGAGCACGAAGCGGGCGTCTGCGTCGTCTTCGACCACCAGCACGTTCAGGGAACCCACGTCGCCACCGTCCTCTAGACCACCGAAGTGCTTGAATCTAGGCACTTCGGCCAAATAAGCCGGAGCGCGTACTGCACGATGCGGATCAATTTCAAGGCCGATGCTTTCCAAGGTCCGCAACCACCCATTCCGACCTTGCGCTCGCCTCCCGCCATTTCTGCTATGAGCCGCCGGATGCAAGCGGATTTCGAGAACAAGGTGGCGCTCGTCACCGGCGCATCCCGCGGGATCGGGCGCGCGGCGGCGGTGCGGCTTTCGGAAGGCGGCGCGAAGGTGGCGATCGCATACGCCGGCAACGACGCGGCGGCGAACGAGGCCAAGGCGGCCTGCGAGAAGGCGGGCGCTCCGGCCGTCCATCTCTTGAAGTTCGACGTGGCGGATCCCGCGGCGTGCGGGAAGGCGGTGGACGAGACCGTCGAGAAGCTCGGCGGGCTGCACGTGCTGGTGAACAACGCGGGCATCTCCATCGACGGGCTGATCCTCCGCTACAAGGCCGACGACCTGAAGCGGATGCTGGACGTCGATCTCGCCAGCGCCTTCCATCTCTGCAAGGCGGCCGTCCGCCCGATGATGAAGCAGCGCTGGGGCAGCATCGTGAACCTGACCAGCCTGGTGGGCGAGCAGGGAAACGCGGGTCAGACGGCGTACTCGATGGCCAAGGCGGGCCTCATCGGCCTGACCAAGTCGCTGGCCCGCGAAGTGGGCAGCCGCAACATCCGCGTGAACGCCGTCAGCCCGGGCTGGATCGAGACCGACATGACCAAGGATCTCCCCGACGCGGCCAAGAAGGCCATGGCCGAGGGCGCCGCCCTGGCCCGCCCCGGCACCGCCCGCGAAGTGGCCGAAGCCATCGCTTTCCTCGCCTCCGACCGCGCCGCCTTCATCACCGGCGAAGTCCTCCGCGTCAACGGCGGCCTCTACATGTAGAGAGAGTTTCGGGGACACAATACGAAATTCCCGACGCCAACCACCTCGCTGGTCACCGTTGGTACGGGGAATTTCGTATTGTGTCCCCGAAACTCAGCTACCGGACGCGGCCGGATTCCAGGGTCAGGTTCCAGGTGCGCTCGACCAGCTTCTTGGCGAGGCTGGTCGCGATGGTGACGCCGACCGCGGCGACCATCTTTTCCCAGATGGGAGCGTCGCCGCGGGCCACCCTGTCGGGCTTGTAGACGGCGCGGCCCACGGCGATGCGCAGCCGCTTCGTCTTCTGTGGCAGCTCGCCGCGCTTGTGGGAGCGGTAGATTGCGTACCCCACTCCGCCCAGGATCAGCACGACGACCGCGCCGGCGCCGGCGAAGCCTGCCGGGTGGCGGCGCATCTGCAGGCGCACGTCCATCAGCTCGTGGCGCCTGCGATCCAGCTCCGCCAGGGAGCCATCGAGGCGCGTGCGCAGGTGCTCGATGTCCCGCTCGATCTCCCGCGGGGGTCGCTGCTCCTGGGCCGGCGCGCCGTTTCCGTCCTTCACGCGAGACGTTCTTTCGCCCACAGTACGTCCTCCTTGAGAGTGCGCCGCGTCGCTTCCATCGGCTGCTTGACCCGCTTGCCCCACCCGACCAGGCCGGCGATGGTGCCCACGAGGAGCACCGCG
>JBGQLA010000433.1:0-3803 GCA_041499865.1 Deltaproteobacteria bacterium | reverse complement strand
GTGCTCGCCTGGGTGATGTCCTGCTCGCGCTGCTTCTACTGCCGCATCGGCAAGCCGAACCTCTGCGAGCTGGGGGAGCGGATCAACAAGTACAACCGCATGCCCGACGGGTCGACCCGGGTGCACCAGGGCAAGGACGACCTCTGGGTCTTCTCCGCCGTCGGCGCCCTGGCAGAAGAGGTCGTGGTGCCGGTGAGCGCCGCGGTGAAGCTGCCCACGGACGCGCCGCTGGAGAAGTGCGCGCTGCTCGGGTGCGCGGTGCTGACCGGCGTGGGCGCCGTCTTCAACACGGCGCAGGTGACACCGGGCAGCAGCGTGGTGGTCTTCGGCGCCGGCGGGGTGGGGCTCAACGCCATCCAGGGCGCTGGCATCGCCGGCGCCGAGCGGATCATCGCCGTCGACGCGCAGCCGGCCAAGCTGGAGCTGGCGAAGCGCTTCGGCGCCACCGACGTCATCGACGCGAGCAAGGCCGATCCGGTGGAGGGGGTGCGCGCGCTGACGGACGGGCGCGGCGCCGACTACGCCTTCGAGGCCATCGGACGGACGAAGACCGTCGAGCAGGCCTGGGCTTCGGTGCGCAAGGCGGGCACCTGCGTGGCCATCGGCATCGGCAGCGTCAAGGAGTCGGTCTCGATCAACGCCTTGATGCTCCCCATGCTGGAGAAGCGGCTGCTCGGCTGCTGGTACGGCAGCGCCAACGTGCACGTGGAGGTGCCGCGGCTGCTCGCGCTCTACCGGCGCGGCAAGCTGAAGCTCGACGAGCTGGTGACGCGCACCTACCCTCTCTCCGCGGTCAACGAGGCGTTCGCCGACATGTCCAGCGGGGCGAACGCGCGCGGGGTCATCACCTTCTAGCGGAGGCACCATGGGTTCCCGAATCGTCAGCCGTCGCGACCTCGAGTTCCAGCTCTTCGAGGCGCTCGACGTCGACGCGCTCCTGAAACGGCCCCGTTTCGCCCAGCACTCGCGGGAGACGATGCTCGCGGCGATCGACACCGCGCTCGCCATCGCGGAGGAGAAGTTCGCGCCGCACAACCGCAAGGCGGACGAGCACGAGCCCACCTTCCAGGGCGGGCGCGTCCACCTCATTCCCGAGGTGAAGGAGGCGCTCGAGGCCTACATCGCCGCCGGCTTCCTCGCCGCAGGCGAAGACTTCGAAAACGGCGGCATGCAGCTTCCGACGACGGTGCGCGGCGCCTGCCAGGCGATCTTCGCGGCCGCCAACGTCGGCACCACCGCGTACGTCTCGCTGACCGCCGGCAACGCCGCGCTGCTCACGGCCTTCGCCTCGCCGGAGCAGAAGGAGCGCTACCTCAAGCACCTGCTTTCGGGCCGCTTCTTCGGGACCATGGCGCTGACGGAGCCGCAGGCCGGATCGTCGCTCTCCGACATCCTCACCACGGCCACGCCGAACCCCGACGGCAGCTACTCGCTGACGGGAACGAAGATCTTCATCTCCGCGGGCGACCACGACCTGGCGGAGAACATCATCCACCTGGTGCTGGCGAAGATCCCGGGCTCGCCTCCGGGTGTGAAGGGGATCTCGCTCTTCATCGTTCCCAAGTACCGCGTCAATCGCGACGGCAGCCTCGGTCCGCGCAACGACGTGTCGCTCGCGGGCCTCTTCCACAAGATGGGGTATCGAGGAACCGTCTCGACGCAGCTCAGCTTCGGCGAGAAGGGCGAATGCCGGGGCGAGTTGGTGGGCCAGCCCAACCAGGGCCTCACCTGCATGTTCCACATGATGAATGGCGCGCGCATCAGCGTGGGGCTCGGTGCGGTGATGATCGGATACACGAGCTATCTGCACGCGCTCGACTATGCGCGCGAGCGCCCCCAGGGAAGGCCTCTCTCCGGGAAAGACCCGCGCACGCCGCAAGTGCCCATCGTCCAGCACGCCGACGTCCGCCGCATGCTGCTGGCCGCCAAGTCCTACGTGGAGGGCGGGCTCGCGCTCTGCCTGTACGCGGCGCGGCTCGACGACGACCTGGACACGGCCGCGTCGCCGGAAACCCGGCGCGAGGCGGAGCTGCTGCTCGGTCTGCTCACGCCGATCGTCAAGGCGTGGCCCTCGCAGTACTGCCTGCTGGCGAGCGATCTCGCCATCCAGGTCTACGGCGGATACGGGTACACGCGCGAATATCCCGTCGAGCAGTTCTACCGGGACAACCGGCTGAACCCGATCCACGAAGGGACCAACGGCATCCAGGCCCTGGATCTGCTCGGGCGCAAGGCGCTGGGCGGCGGGGGAAAGGCGCTGGAGCTGCTGGTGCGATCGATGCTCCCGGACATCGAGGCCGCCCGCGGCGACGAAACGCTGCGCGGATTCGGCGAGGAGCTGGGGCAGGCCGTGGAGCGGCTGATCGCGACCACGCGGCGCCTCGGCGAAGCGACGCTGGCCGACGTGGAGCGCGGGCTCGCCAACGCCAGCGTGTACCTCGAGGCGATGGGGCACGTGCTGGTGGCGTGGATGTGGCTGCGCCAGGCGGTGGCCGCGACGCGCGGGCTCGGGAGCGCTCGCGGGGCGGACGCCGACTTCTATCGGGGCAAGCTCGCCGCCTGCCGGTACTTCTTCCGCTGGGAGCTGCCGCGGATCGGTCCCCAGCTCGCGCTGCTCGATTCGCTCGATTCCACCTGCCTGGAGGCGCAGCCGGCCTGGCTGTGAACCGAGACGCGATGATCGCGGACGCCCACTACCATCTCGATCCCCGCCTGGAGAGCCTCGAGCGCCTGCTGGCGCAGATGCAGGCGCACGGAATCGGCCAGGTGGCGCTGATCGCGGCGCCGTGCGATCCGCTGCACGTCGGCAAGGCCGGCGCCCGGTTCATGAGGGCGATGCGGGGCGCGCTCGCCGGTGCCGCGCCGTGGCTGGGACGGATCCTCTACCGGTGCACGGTGCACAGGTCGGGGCGCGTCTCCTTCCTCAGCCGCAGCGCGGCCATCTACCCGGAGCCGGACAACGGCGCGGTGGAGACGGCGATGTCCGCCCATCCGGACAAGTTCGTCGGCTGGCTGTTCCTGAACCCGCGCGCGAAGGCGCCGGTGGAGGAGGCGGAGCGCCGCTTCCGCCATCGGGGCTGGATCGGCGTCAAGGCGCATCCGTTCTGGCACCAGTACCCGGTGCAGGCGCTCGACGACGTGGCGGCGTTCTGCCAGGAGCGCGGGAAGCCGATGCTGGTGCACCTCGGTGCGGGCGCGCAACGCGGCGACTTCCGCCGCCTGCCGGAGCGCTTCCCCCGCCTGAAGCTCGTCTACGCGCACGCGGGAATTCCCTGGTACGGCGCGCTCTGGGACGACGCGCTCCGGCGCGAGAACGTCTTCGTGGATCTCTCCAGCCCTTACCTCGACAGAGCGTTGCGACATCGCGCGCTGCGGGTGCTGGGCGCGTCGCGCTGCCTGTACGGGAGCGACGGACCGTATGGCTACCCGGCCCGCGACGGCGGCTACGATCACGGCGCCATCCTCCGCCAGATCGAGCAGGCGGGGCTCGGCGCGGCGGATCTCGATCGCGTTCTCGGTGGAAATTTCAAGGCGCTCGCGGCGACGTAGCGGGCAGGAGACGGCAATGGACTTCTCGGAATCGGATCGGGTGCGCGGGTTTCGCCAGACGGTGCGCGAGTTCATGAAGAAGGAGGTCTATCCGCTCGAGGGGAAGCTCCGGCACGACGGCTTCGCCGCGCTGCTGCCGACGCTCAAGGAGAAGCGGGCGAAGGCGAAGGAGACCGGGCTGTGGGCCGCTCACATCCCGGCGGAGTGGGGCGGGGCGGGGCTCTCGTTCACCGAGTTCGCCCACCTCTCCGAGG
>JBGQLA010000432.1:0-3805 GCA_041499865.1 Deltaproteobacteria bacterium | reverse complement strand
TGTCCCACGGCCTTCACGTCGCCGCGGACGGCGCCCGCGATCGCCGCCGCAACCAGCAGCAGCACGAAGACGAGGTTCATGCCCGCATTCAACGCGCGAGCGCGCAGTTTGCAAAGGTTTCGTTCCTTGACCCCGTGGCGCAGCGCATGCTACTCGCGCGCGTCCCTTACGTTTTCCCGGAGTGGACTGGATGCTTCGTTCGCTTTGCCTCGCCGCCGCCCTCACCCTTTCCGCAGGCGGCGTTCTTGCCCAGACCGCGCCCGCCCCGAAGTCGAAGGCGAAGCGGCCGCCGCAGAATCCCGGCGCCGCGGAGGCGCAGGCCCCCTCCACCTCGACGAAGACCGGCGAGCAGGGAACCGCGGCGGCGCCCGCTCAGAACGCGCCCGCTGCTGCTCCCGCGCCCGCGCAGAACACCCCCGCGCCCGCGGCGGGAGCGGCCACCGTGCAGGTCCCCCGGGGCTTCGACCAGGAGGAGTTCCGTCGCCAGGTGATGGAGGAAGTCCGGCGGGAGCTGCAGAAGACGAAGGACGAGGTGAAGCAGGAGACGGCGTGGGTGGAGCAGGATTCGCAGGCCCGCGTGCAGGACAGCGAGGCCGTCGAGGGGCTCAAGCAGCGCGTGAACCTCTTCCAGCCGCACGGGTACCTGCGCCTGCGCGGCGAGTTCTTCAACGACATGCGCCTGGGGCGCGGCACGGATCCGGCGGGCAACTACCTCTTCCCCGGCCCCTTGATCGGCACCGGCGGGAACAACAGCCAGTCCGACGCGAACTTCCGTTTCCGATTCGAGCCCACCCTGGCGGTGAGCGAGGATCTCTCCATCTATTTCCAGGCCGACATCCTGGACAACATCCTGCTCGGCAGCAGCCCCGCGACCGACGTCTACCTCGATCCCTTCACTCCGCTCTCCGTCCTCGCCAACCGCCGCGGAGCGGGGACGGTCAACGTCAAGCGGGTCTGGGGCCGGGTGAACACCCAGCTCGGCGAGCTCCTCTTCGGGCGCATGGGCGACCACTGGGGCCTGGGCATCCTGCACAACGACGGCAACTGCCTCGACTGCGACTACGGCGACACGTACGACCGCGTCGCTTTCGCTCCGCGCGAGTTCAAGGGGCACCACTTCTCGGTGATGTTCGACATCCTCGACAAGGGCGCGATGACCACCGGCGACAAGGGCGAGCTGGGGCGCAGCGTCGATCTCGACACCCTCGACGACGGCTACCGGCTGGCGCTGGAAGTGACGCGCGTCGACACGGCCGAGGAGATCAAGCGCAAGCTCGACGCCAACCAGTGGGTGATCAACTACGGGCTGGTCGCCGACTACCGGACGCAGGTCTGGGACACGCCGATCACCGCGGCCGACGCGACCGGATCGCTGCGCTCGCAGGTGGTGCGCCGCGGGGCGAAGATCTACCAGCCCGACGCGTTCCTCTCCCTGAAGCGGAAGAAGTGGCGCCTGGACGCCGAGGTCGCCTTCACCCTGGGCAGCGTGGGGACCCACCAGCAGGCCCCCGAAGCCGACGTCGGCGCGGTGCCGCAGGACGTCGGCGATTCGCTGAGGAAAGGGGTCAACTTCTTCCAGGTGGGCGGCGCCCTGCAGACCGACGTCGCCCTGCTCTCCGCCGACGCGCTGCTGTTCGGGCTGGAGTTCGGCGCGGCCTCCGGAGACAAGGGCGCGTACGGATTCGGCGCGCGCCCCTGGCGCAACGGCTCGGGCGCGGTGCAGCCGGTGGCGCCCGGACAGCAGCCGACGCGCGCCGCGGGGCCGGGCGACATCGACGGCAGCCATCTCGACTTCTCCACGCCGAACGGGCATTCGCGGATCAACAACTTCCTCTTCAACCGCTCGTTCAACGTCGACATGATCCTCTTCCGCAACCTGATCACCTCGGTGACCGGGGCCTGGTACCTGAAGCCGTCGCTGCGCTACCGCCCGACGGGCCGCAGGACCGGCGGCGGCGACGACACCGGGTTCGAGCTGCTGGTCGCGGCGATCTACTCGCAGGCCTGGTACCCGGAGAACACGCCGGGCCTCTCCCGCCCGCTGGGGCTCGAGTTCAACGCGGGCATCACCTACGACACCTCGGATCGCTTCCACGCCGGGCTCGCCTACGGCCTGCTCCTGCCGTTCGCCGGCCTGCGGAACACCAACCCCGACACCAGCGCCTCGATCGCGCACGCCGTTCGCATGCTCCTCGCCATCCCCTTCTAGGCTGATGAGGCGCCTGGTCCGCGCGCTGATCCTCCTTGCCACCTCCTCGCTGGTCGTCTGCGGCGTGCGAGGGCCGCCGCGGCCGCCCGCGCAGGAGGCGCCCGACGCCGGACCGGCGGACGGAGGGGCGAGGTGAACCACTTCCAGCGGCGTCAGGGCGAGCTGTGCTGCGAGGAGGTGCCGCTCTCCGAGCTCGCGGAGGAGGTGGGCACCCCCGCGTACGTGTACTCGACGGCCACGCTGCTGCGGCACGTGCGCGTCTTCCGCTCCGCGCTGCGCGGCCTCGATCTCCTCCCTTGCTTCGCGGTGAAGGCGGCGCCGAATCTGGCGCTGCTCGCCTTGCTCGCGCGCGAGGGATTCGGCTTCGACATCGTCTCCGGCGGCGAGCTGTTCCGCGCCCTGCAGGCGGGCGGAGATGCGGGGAAGATCGTCTTCTCCGGGGTGGGCAAGCGGACCGAGGAGATGGCCGCGGCCCTCGCCGCGGGGATCCTCCAGTTCAACTGCGAGAGCGAGGAAGAGCTGGAGCAGCTCTCCGCCGTCGCCGCGCGCAGCAAGCTCCGGGCGCCGGTGGCGCTGCGCGTGAACCCCGACGTGGACGCGCGCACGCATCCGCACATCGCCACCGCGCTCTCCACCAGCAAGTTCGGGATCCCGGCCGGGCGCGTGCGCAAGGCCTACCGGCTGGCGGCGACGCTTCCCGGCATCCGGGTGACGGGCGTCGCCTGCCACATCGGCTCTCAGATCGCCTCGGTGAAGCCGTTCGTCGAGGCGGCGGCGAAGATGCGCGCGCTGGTGCTGCAGCTCCGCGCCGACGGGCACCCCATCTCGCGGCTGGACATGGGCGGCGGGCTGGGCGTGCCCTACGGCGACGGGCCGGAGCCCGCCTCGCCGCAGACTTACGGGGAGGCGCTGGTGCGCGCGCTGAAGGGGCTCGACGTCAAGGTGCTGGTCGAGCCCGGCCGGCTGCTGGTGGCGAATGCCGGCGTGCTGCTTTCCCGGGTGCTCCTGCGCAAGCAGGGACACGGCGCGCGCAGGTTCGTGGTGATCGACGCCGGGATGAACGATCTGATGCGGCCAGCGCTCTACGGCGCGCACCACGACGTCGAGCCGGTGGGCCGTCCGCGGCGCGGCAGCGAGATCGTCGACGTGGTAGGGCCGGTGTGCGAGAGCGCCGACGTGCTGGCCAGGCGGCGTCGCCTGCCCCCGCTGGCGGCGGGCGACCTGGTGGTGCTCCGTACCGCCGGGGCGTATGGAATGTCCATGGCTTCCCAGTACAACGCCCGGCCCCGTCCGGCCGAGGTGCTGGTGGACGGGCGGTCGTGGCGGGTCATCCGGGCCCGCGAGAGTTATAAAGACCTGATCCGCGGCGAGTCGCCGTGAGGAGCGAGCCATGAGCAGGCTGCGCGGTTCGATGGTGGCGCTGGTCACGCCGTTCCGCGACGGCGCGGTGGACGAGCCCGCGCTGCGCGCGCTGGCGCGCTGGCAGATCGAGAAGGGCACCGACGGCCTGGTGCCCTGCGGGACCACCGGCGAGGGCGCCACGCTCTCCGCCGAAGAGCTCTTCCGGGTGGTCCGCGCCTGCGTGGAGGAGGCGCG
>JBGQLA010000431.1:0-3825 GCA_041499865.1 Deltaproteobacteria bacterium | reverse complement strand
GCCCGCGTTGAACCCGAACCACCCGAATGCCAGGATCAGCGTCCCGATCACGCTGAACGGCAGGTTGTGCCCCGGGGTGGCGAGGATCGTGCCGTCGCGGCGGAACTTGCCGGCGCGCGGCCCGAGCACCAGCGTCCCGGCCAGGGCGGTGATGCCGCCGGTCATGTGCACCACGGTGGAACCGGCGAAGTCCACGTGCCCGTGTCCGAGACCGGCGTGCACGCCCAGCGTGGAGAGCCATCCTCCGCCCCACACCCAGTTGCCGTAGAGGGGGTAGAGGAACATCGACATGAAGAAGCCGTAGATCAGGAAGGCGGAGAACCTCCAGCGCTCCGCCATCGCCCCGGTGGGGATGGTCGCCGCCGTGTCCATGAAGACGGTGGCGAAGAGGAACATGGCGAGGCTCGATGGATCGTTGGCCACGCTCACCAGCGCGAACTTCGCCGCCCCGAAGACGCCGAAGGAACCCAGCTTCACCTCGTGCGCTCCCGCGATCGCCGAGCCCAGCGATGGCCACTCGTTCACTCCCCCAAGCATCAGCGCGTAGCCCACCAGCCAGAATCCGAGCGCGCCAACCGGATAGATGACGAGGTTCATCCCCATGGTGTTGACGGCGTGCTTCGCGCGCGTGAACCCCGTTTCCACTAGCGCAAAGCCCACCTGCATGAACATGACGAGAAACGCGCCGAGGAGCACCCAGACCAGGTTGAGCGACTGCTCCATGTCATCTTCCTCTCGGGGCAACGGGCGGCTTGCGAGGGGGTGGACGGCGGCCGGTAAGGACGATCAGGGCGCTCAAGCCGGCGAGGATCGCGATCACCAGGAGCGGCATGGCAAAGCGCCGGGGGATTCCGCCCCGCCTGCGCCGGCGTGGGGCGAATGGGTCGCGGGGGGGGACCGCGGAAGGGTTGCGCAGATCCTGCAGGAGCTCGGTTGCGCTCTGGTGGCGGTCGCGCGGCAGGCGCTCGATGGCCTTGAGCACGATGGCTTCGAGGTGCGGGTCAATGCCCGGCACGAAGTAGGTGAGCGGCCGCGGCTCCTCTTCGGTCTTCGCGCGCATGACCGCCAGCGCGTTTGGGCCGGAGAAGGGCAGGTTGCCCGTGAGCATTTCGTAGAGGATGGTCCCCAGGGCGTAGATGTCGGTGCGCACGTCGCCTCGCCGGCCGCCGATCTGCTCGGGCGCAATGTAGTCGGGCGTGCCGATCGTGCTCGAGAGACCCAGCCAGGTGAGCCGGCGCGACGACTGATCGAGCGCGATGCCGAAGTCGACGATCTTCACCTGCCCCGCTGGCGTCACCAGGATGTTCTCGGGCTTCAGATCGCGGTGGACGACGCCGCGATCGTGCATGTGCGCGAGCGCCTCGCAGACCTGCTGCGAAATGGCCAGAGCGCGCGCCACCGGCAAGGGATGCTCCTCTTCCAGCATCGCGCGCAGGCTCTTGCCCTCGACCAGCTCCATGGCGACGTACATCCGGCTCTTGTGGCGCGGCTTGAGGAACCTGATCACGTTGGGATGGTCGAGGCGCTGGCCGATCTCTTCCTCGCGCCGGAAGCGCTCGTAGAAGACGACGTCGCTCTCGAACTGGATGTGGGGAACCTTGAGCGCCACGGTCTCGCCGGTTGCGGTATCGCGGGCCTTGAAGATGGAGGCCATCCCGCTACGGGCCAGGAGCTCGGTGATCTCGTACTGATCGAGCCTGTCGCCGATGGCTACTTCGCGCATCGGGCACCCGGAAATTGGGAGGGCATGTTCGCAGCCGGATTGTGGCATCCCCCAGGTGAGTCAGCAATGCAGGAGAGGAAGTGACTGAGCTGCTGCCCGAGTTTGCCTTCGAGATGGCCGCCGTCTCCGATGTGGGGACGATGCGTGAGCACAACGAGGACTTTTGCGCCTGCGCGCCGGAGGCAGGGCTGGTGGCGGTGGCGGATGGCGTGTCCGGTGCTCACGGTGGGGAGACCGCAAGCCGCATGGCGGTGGAGGCGACCCTCCGGGAATTCCGCGAGCAGCCGGGACCGGTGGGAGCGGCTCGGCGCCTCGCGCGCGCCGCGCAGCAGGCGAATATCGAGGTGCACGAGCTGTCGCTCTTCGTGCCTGAGCTTCGCGGGATGTCCACCACGCTCACCGCGGCAGCGATCGACGCCGGCTGGCTGTACGCCGTGCATATCGGCGACAGCAGGCTCTACCTGCTGCGGGGCGGTGCCCTCTCGCAGCTGACCAAGGACCACACGGCAGCCGCAGAGCATGTGCGGCTCGGGGTGGTGGGAGACCCGTCATCCGTACTCACTCGCAGCCTCGGTCGCGACTTGATCTGCGCTCTCGACCGCTTCTCCATGCCCCTGTTGCAAGGCGACTTGCTGGTGCTCTGCAGCGATGGCCTGCACCGGGTGCTGGCCGAGACGGAGATCGAGAAGCTGGTGCGTGGCGCCGACGCGGCCCGCGCCTGCGAGGCGCTGATCGAGACCGCCAACCGGCGAGGCACGGCCGACAATCTCACTGCGGCCGTCGTGCGGATGACCGGCCCGATTCCGCCGCGCCCTCGAGCACCGGGGTTGGGCGAAAGGTTTCGGCAGCTCGTCGGGATGCATCGATGATCCGAAAGACGCTCGAGCCCGTCGTCCGGGCAGGCCCGTTCGGGACGCTGGTCGAGATTGCTCAAGCCCTCGCATGCCCACTCGACCTGCGCACAGTGCTGAAGCGCGTGCTGGAGAAGCTGGGGGAGGATGCGGGGATCCTGCGGAGCGCGGTGATGATCCTGGACGAAGAGAACCGTGAGATCCACATCGAGGTCTCCGTCGGCTTTGGCCAGGAGGCGGACAGCGTCCGATTCAGGCTGGGCGAAGGCATCACAGGGCGCGTGGTGGCAAGTGGCCACCCGGTCGTAGTCCCTGCGCTGAGCCGCGAACCGCTCTTCCCTCACCCCGCCATGCGGCGCAAGCGCGGCGGCTCCGAGCTGACCTTCATCTGCGTGCCCATCTCGCTGGACAAGCCGCTGGGTGCGCTGGCGGTGGATCTGGAGTCCACACGGTCGTGCGACTACGAAGGCTCAAAGCGCTTCTTCACGGTCGTGGCGTCCATGATCGCCCACACGCTGAACATGCATCGGAGGATCGAGGACGAGCGCAAGAAGCTGCTCGACGAGAATCGCCATCTGCGCATCGAGCTTCAGGAGCGCTTCGAGTATTCGAATGTCATCGGCACCGGTGGGCCGATGCGCCAGGTCCTGGAGCAGGTCGCGCGGGTCGCACCCACCGATGCCACCGTATTGATCCGCGGCGAGTCAGGCACTGGAAAGGAGCTGATCGCGCATGCCATCCATCACAGCTCGCCCCGCGCCAAGGAGCCCTTCGTCAAGCTGTGCCTGGCGGCGCTGCCGGACACCCGGATCGAGTCGGAACTGTTCGGTCACGAGGAGGGCGCCTTCGCCGGCACACCGCCCGTAAAGCGCGGCCGCCTCGAACTGGCCAACGGCGGCACTCTCTTTCTCGACGATGTGGGGGAACTGACCGCTTCGACCCAGTGCAAGCTGCTCCGCGTGCTGCAGGAGCGCGAGCTCGAGCGGCCAGGCGGCAGCGAGAAGATCAGGTTGAACGTCCGGCTCCTGGCGGCCACGAACAAGGACCTGGAGGCGGCCGTCGCGGCCGAAGAGTTTCGCGAGGACCTGTACCACCGCCTCAACATGTTCTCCATCTTCGTACCGGCCTTGCGCCAGCGCAAACCGGACGTCATGCTGCTGGCGGACCACTTCCTGGCCAAGTACTCCCGGCAGTACCGCAAGAGCGTCCGTCGCATCTCCACGCCGGCCATCGACATGCTGATGAGCTATC
>JBGQLA010000430.1:0-3843 GCA_041499865.1 Deltaproteobacteria bacterium | reverse complement strand
GAGGTCGAGAGCGCCAGCGCGAAGCCCCGGCTTGCTGGCCGACAACCCTCCGTCCGCGGTGGGGTGCCCCGGGTGGAAGACCTGGCCGGTCGCATTGTGCGAGCGGCAATCGCGGACTCCGGCCTCGCTGGAGTCGACAGGCTCTCGAGGTCGCCATGCCGCTCGCTGCCGCGCTGTCCCGAAATCCCTGTATTCCGCTCGATGTCTTCGGCGCCGATCTGCGGGTCCCGCTGGTGACCGGCGAGCACGTCCGCTACGTCAACCTCGACTGCGCCGCGAGCCCTCCTTGCCTGCGCACCGCACACGACGCCGTGCAGCGCGCCCTGCCCTGGTATGGCAGCGTGAACCGCGGCGCCGGATTCGCTTCGGATGTGAGCACGCGGCTGCTCGCCTCGTCGCGCGAGGCAATCCACCACTTCGTGGGCGCGCGTCGCGACGACGCGGTCGTCCTCACCCGGAACACCACGGAGGCGCTGAACCTGCTGGCCTCCTCGCTGCCGGCGGAGACCGCGGTGGTCGTCTTCGACGCCGAGCACCACGCGAACCTGCTCCCCTGGCGACGTGTGCGCTGCGTGCAGCTGCCGGTCCCACGCCGGCGCGAGCAGCTCGTCGAGCGGGCCGAGGAGGCGCTGGCCGCGTTCCCGGCGCGCCACCGGCTCCTGGCGGTCACCGGGTCGAGCAACGTCACCGGAGAGCTCTGGCCCATCGAGGAGCTGTGCACGATGGCGCGGCGCCATGGCGTGCGGGTGGTGGTGGACGCTGCGCAGCTGGCTCCGCATCGGCCGATCGATCTCGCGGCGCTGGGCGCCGACTGGATCGCCCTCTCCGCGCACAAGCTACACGCGCCCTTTGGATGCGGCGCGCTGATCGGCCGCACCGACTGGCTCGACGCCGCGCCGCCCTGGCTCGCGGGCGGAGGAGCGGTGCGGCAGGTCTCGCGCGAGGCGGTGGAGTGGACCCACGGCCCGGCGCGGCACGAGGCCGGCACGCCCAACCTGCTCGGGGCCGTGGCCTTTGCCACCGCCGGACGCACGCTCGAGGAAGCGGGATGGGACGCGATCGAGACCCACGAGTCGGCGCTGCTGGAGCAGCTGCTCGATGGCCTGCACGGTCTGCCAGGGGTGGAGATTCTCTCGCTGTGGGGCCCGTCCTCGCCGCGCATCAGCGTGGTCAGCTTCACCGTGCGCGGCTGGGAGCCTGCTCTGCTCTCTTCGGCGTTGAGCGCTGAATACGGCATCGGCGTGCGCGACGGCGCCTTCTGCGCGCACCCGCTCGTGGCGGAGCTGGTGCGGGATCACGGTTCGCGAGGACGGCGTCCGTCGGCCCTGCGCGCGAGCTTCGGGGCTGCCAGCCGGTCCGACGACGTGAACCGCCTGCTCTCCGCGCTCCGCGAGCTCCTCACGCGCGGGCTGCGTTGCCGGTACGTGCAGAGCGACGGTCGCTATGTGCCGGATCCCGATCCGCGCGCGCAGCCGGAGCTGGGCTTGCCTTCCGCGGCCAGCAGCCCGGCACGGCCCTGCGACCAGGAGACCGCATGACTCGAGGTCCTCGGCGCTGCGCTCCCGAGATCGGCGCCGTCAGGCGAAATACCGGAGGGTCTTCTACGTTTGCTAGTCATGTCGTCGAACCTGATTGGTCTGGTGATCTCGGCGGTCGGCGCCATCATCGCCATCACCGTGGCAGTCGGGCTCCCTGCTCTCGCGATCATCGCCGTCCGGTTTTTCAAGTACAAGGAGCGCGAGCTGACGCTGGAGATGGAGTACCGCCAGAAGGCGCAGCAGCAGCAGGAGCAGCAGCAGCAGCAGCAGCTCGTCCTCGAGCAGCGGGTGCAGTGCCTCGAAGACGCGCTGAGCAGCCTCGATCGCGACGTGCGCGTGCAGTTAGGGATCGGCCAGCAGGCCACGCCCCTACCGTCCCGCCCGGACCTCTTGGAGGGGCCCGACGCGCCAGATGCTCAGCGCGGGAAGTCGCTGGACCCGTCCCGGATGAAGGCGCGATAGCGGCCGCCCAAGGCGCTGGCAGCGCCTCAGCCGCCGCGTTTCCGTATTCGTTGGTGGAGCATGCCGGGATCGAACCGGCGACCTCCGCAATGCCATTGCGGCGCTCTCCCAGCTGAGCTAATGCCCCGATTTCCGACGCGCCCTGCAGGCCTGGGAGCCCGCGGCGGCGCAGCGATGTAGCGCGATCGCTGCGGAGTGTCAATTCAAGCCGCGGCGCGTTTCGGGGCGAGGACGGCGTCGTACACGGCGCGCATCCGCGCGCCGAATGCGTCGAGGGAGAATTCAAGCCCTGCCCGCTTCCGCAGCGCCTGACCCAACCCCGGATCGCGCAGCCAAGCGACCAGCCGGGCGGCCAGTACATCCACCTGCTGCCTCGGCACCGCAAGGTCTGCCCCAATCAATTCGCGCCAAGGCGAGGCGGTGGGCACTCCCGCCGCCATCGCCTCGATGGTCGCGCGCACTCCCGGCGTCCACGCCGCGTGCGCGCGCGCCAGCAGCGCCGGTACATCGACCACATGGCCCGCAAGCTCGACGCAACCCCGCAGTCCGAGGTGCGCGATGCGCTGCTCGAGCAGCGGCCGCATCGGCCCTTCGCCCGCGCACACCGCGCGAACCTCCGGCACCGCCGCCCGCACGCGCGCCAGCGCCTCCACAAATCCGACGTGGCCGTTGCGCGCGAAGAGTGCACCCACCGCGACGATCAGCGGCGCCGCATCCGGCGCGCGCGCGGGAAAGCGCGCCAGATCGACGCCGGGATGCACCACGCACACCTTCGCTGCCGGGATCCCATCCCGCCGCACGCACCGATCCCGCTCCTCGCTCGTCGCGCAGATCACCGCGTCCGCGGATCGCAGCGCCAGCGATTCCGCAAGGCCGGTTCGCGCTCCGTGCGTGCAGATCGCCTTTGCGCGGATCAGCCGCGCCGCCGGCACCGCGATCAGGTTCGCCCAGCGGCCGTGCCCATGGACGATGCGCGCGCCTTCCCGCACCGCGACCGCCGCCACCCGGGGCACGTCGGAAGCCCGCGGCGGCCATGACACCTGCTCCACCACCACGCGATAGCGCGGCGGCGCGATCGGGATCCACGGGTCGCCGGCCCGGAAGGGATCGACGAGCCGAAGCACGCCGACCGGCTCGTTCACACCGTCTCCGGCTCCGCCGTGCGCTTCCCCCACGCGTCGCAGCAGGTCGCGAATCCGCACAAGGCGTAGAGGAACCAGCTGGTGGAGTATCCCGAGAACATCTGGCACACGAGGTACCCGATCAACGCGGCGAGCACCGCCCGGGCTTCACCTCCCAGTTCGCCGTGCCGCGCCCTCCATGCGGACCAGAGACAGATGCCGATGAATCCCGCGAGGCCCAAGAGACCCACCAGGCCGAGCTCCGCCATCACCTCCAGCACCAGGTTGTGCGCCACGTACCGGTGACCGAAGAGGCGGTCCGAATCCATCGGCGCGTACTGGCTCCACGCCTGGAGGAACGCGCCCTCCCCCACGCCCAGCATCGGACGTTCCTGGAACGCGCGTCCTGCCACCTGCCACGCCTGCAGGCGTCCCTCGATGGAGAGGTCCTCCGCACCCAGCGTGGAAGTCTCGTTGCGCTCCCAGAAGCTCGCCGGCGCGAAGAGCATCGTGCCCGCCGCCGCGACCAGCACCAGCGTCGAGGCGATCGCCTTCCGCCTCGAGAGCAGCGCGAAGAGCAGCACCGCCACCGCCAAGCCCAGCGTGCCGCCGCGCGAGTGAGTGGCGATGATGCCGGCGACGCAGGCCACGCTGCCCAGCGCGCCGGCGATGCGCAGCGCCATGCCGTGGCCGCGCCCGCTGGTGAGGAAGAGCAGGATGGG
>JBGQLA010000429.1:0-3886 GCA_041499865.1 Deltaproteobacteria bacterium | reverse complement strand
GACATACCCGAAGCTGAGCCAGAGGATGGTGCGGTACCGCCCGAAGAACCGGTCCGACAGCCAGGCCCCGACCACGGTCATCGCGTACGCCGCGGCGACGAAGTCGTGGTAGACGCCCTCCGCCCGGTTGCGCTGCCAGCCGAGGTACTGCTGCATGTACGGCACCAGGATGGTGCTCATCCCGTAGAAGCTGAAGCGCTCGCACGCCTCGTTCCCGAGGATGTACTTGATCGCGCGGGGATAGCGGCTGCCGCTCACCGCCTCACCACCCGCACTGCTTTCCCTGGTTCTGCTGCTTGAGCCACGCCTGCAGCGGCTGGAAGTATTCCAGGAGCGCGCTCCCGTCCATCTGGCGCTGGCCGGTCATCACCTCGAGCGCGTCCGGCCAGGGCTTGCTCGCGCCCAGCGAGAGCATCTTCCACAGGCGCTGCCCGGCCTCCTTGCTGCCGTAGAACGAGCACTGGTGCAGCGGCCCCTTCTGCCCCGCGGCCTGGCACATCGCCCGGTAGAACTGGAACTGGAGGATGCGGGCGAGGAAGTAGCGCGTGTACGCCACGTTCGCCGGCACGTGGTACTTGGCGCCGGGGTCGAAGTCCTGCTCGGTGCGGGCCACGGGCGGGGCGACGCCCTGGTACTTCGTGCGCAGCGCCCACCAGGCCTTGTTGTAGTCGGCGGGCGACGTCTTTCCGCTGAAGACGTCCCAGCGCCACTGGTCGATCAGCTTCCCGAAGGGAAGGAACGCGACCTTGGTCAGCGCATTCTTCATCTGGAAGTTGATGGTCGCCTTCTCGTCGGTCTGCACCGACGAGACCAGCCCGAGCTGCTTCAGATAGGACGGCGTCATCGAGAGCGTCAGCGCATCCCCGATGGCCTCGTGGAAGCCGTCGTTCGCGCCGCCTTGGTAGAGCACCGGCAGCTTGTAATACGCGTGGAAGTAATAATCGTGGCCGAGCTCGTGGTGGACGGTGGTCAGGTCCTCCTCGGTGGGCGGATTGCGGATGCACATCTTGATCCGCAGGTCGTCCGAGTACGTCACGTCCCAGGCGCTGGCGTGGCAGACCACGTCGCGGTCGCGCGGCTTCACCAGCATCGACCGCTCCCAGAACGTCTTCGGCAGCGGGTCCAGGCCCATGGAGGTGAAGAACGCCTCGCCGGTCTTCGTCACCTTCGTCGCGTCCCACTTCTGCGCGGCCAGCGCGCCGTCCACGTCGAGGTTCACCACGCCCTTGAACGGCTCCACCAGCGGGTAGACATTGGTCCACTCCTGCGCCCACATGTTGCCGAGCAGGTGCGCGGGGATCGGCTTGCCGTCCGGGACCTTGTCCTTGCCGTAGGTCTTCTGCAGCTGCGCGCGCACGTAGCAGTGCAGGTCGTCGTACAGAGGCTTCACTTGCTGCCAGAGCCGGTCGGTCTCCTTCTCGAACTGCTCCGGCGGCATGTCGTACGCGGCGCGCCATTGGTCTCCCAGGTTCGCGAAGCCGGCGCCCCGCGCGCCCTCATTCTGCAGCTCCACGAAGCGCGTGTAGCGCTGCCGCTGGGGGCGCGCCGTGTCGTGCCAGGAGGTCCAGGCGTCGAGCAGCTCGTCGTAGTCGTGGCTCCGGTCGACGATCTTCGAGAGATCCTCGAGGTCGCGCCCCTTCGCGTCCTTCGCGGCGCCGTAGTACCCCTCGAGGCGGGCGGCGAGGGAGGTCATCTCCAGCCGCTTCGCCGGGTCCTCGATCACCGGGCTGCCGACGCGCAGCAAGTAGAGCATGCGGGCCGTGTCCGCATCGAGCTGCATGTCCTTGAACCTGGTCGCGGTCTTCGCCGCCTCGGTGACGTACGCCAGCACCCGCTCGTTCGCCGAGGCGGCGTTCCGCTCGGTGTCGTCGGTGATGTACGTGTTCTTGATCCAGTCCGAGGTGGAAGACTCGGTGAACAAGCGCTTGAGGTCGTCGTTCACCTTGGCGACGAACGGTTTCGCGTCGGCGGCGTCAGGCTGCTGCATCTGCGCGGTGGCGGCCGCCGGAGCCGTCTGCCGGGTGGAGGCGGAAGCGCAGGCGCAGAGCGCCGCCGTGGCGAGAAGGGAGGGGCTTTTCATGGCGGCGCAGGCTACTTGAACAGCGTGCCGAAGCGCCAGCGCTCGCGGGCGCCCCGCCAGATCTCCTGAACACCCTGGACGGCGAGCTCGAGCGCGCCGGCGTGGGCCGCGGCTGCGTCGGCGGGCCGGAAGTAGACGTTCGCGGCGCCGCCCTCGGGAACCGCGGCGAAGAAAGGCAGGAAGGCGGAGCCGGCGTGCGCCAGGCCCTGGTAGTCGCCGAGAAAGTACGCGGGCCCGTCCACCAGCGGAGCGGCCTGGAGATTGAACGGCGCGCCGATCGGCGTCTCCGAGAAGGTGCCGCCGCCGTCATTGGAGGTGGCCAGCCAGTGCGTCACCGCCAGGCGCGACCGGTCCCCGAAATTGTCATTGCGCAGATCGTAGAAGCTCACCCCGAGCGCGCCACCGTCCACGACCGCCACGGTCGGGGTGAACGCCTGCGCGCCCGGCGCTTTGACGTTCACCTGGACGGGCGTGGACCAGTTGGCGCCGCCATCGACGCTCCTCGAGAGCGCGATCGCGTCGCGGGCGCCGGCGGAGAACCGCGCATCCTCCCAGGCGACGTAGATCGCGCCGCTCGCGCGGTCGGCGGCGATGGTCGGGACCACGCTTCCGGAGCGGACGCCGCGCCCCGTCTTCGGATCGACGACGCCCACGAATTGCGCCTCCGCGATCGGCACCGGCGGCAGCCAGGTGCTCCCCCGGTCTTTGGAGCGGAGCACGGTGAGGGTGGCGGTGGGGTTTCTCGAGCTGTTTTTCGTGATCACCATCAGCAGATCGACCAGCGTGGCGTCGGGGAGGACCACGATCTGGTTGGCGATGGTCTGCGCGTCCGGACCCGGGTCGTAGATGTTCCTCGCCGGCTCCCAGCTGTTCCCGCGGTCCGTGGTGCGCGCGAACCAGACCGGTCCCGTGTTTTGCGGGTTGGCAGGATTGGTGAAACCGGTCAGGCGATCCCAGACCGCGTACGCATAGCGCCCGTCCAGCGGATCGGCGGTGAGCGTCTCCTTGTCCATCGCCAGATCGGGATCGGTATCCTGCTGCAGCGCGGCCGGCGCTCCCCAGCTCCGGCCTCCGTCGGTCGAGCGGCTGACCAGCATGGCGCGGTTCGTCGCCCTCACGTCGAAGGCGAAGCCGATCTGGTACGCGACGCCGTCCGGGCCGATGCTCACCCACGGATCGCTCGCGCGGTCGAAGGTGCCGCCCGAGCAGCGGGTGAATTTCGCCGCGCCCAGGGTCCAGGTGTGGCCCCCGTCGAAGGTGGTGGCGGCGACCAGCCCGTTCGCGCCGCCGTTCGACCAGCGATCCTGCTGCCACACGCCGATCAGGTGCTTCGGGTCGGACGGGTCCGCGGCAATGGCCGGCTCCACCTCGGCGTTCGGGGAGAGCACGCCCTGCCCACTCGGCCCGGAGCAAGATACGATCCAGGGCGCGACGCCGGAGACCGCAACCAGGTCCGGGAACGACGGCGGCGTTTCTCCACCGCAGGCAACGCAGACCAGGAGCACTGCCGCCGCGCGGCGCATCCGGACAGCGTAGCACGGTGATAGAACGGCTCCCATGTCCCCCGACGACAGCGTGGTGACCGACTTCCGCGATCGGATGACGTATGGCGGATACCTGCAGCTGGAGAAGCTGCTTTCGGCGCAAACACCCTTGAGCAACCCTCCGCACCACGACGAGATGCTGTTCATCATCCAGCACCAGACCAGCGAGCTCTGGTTCAAGCTGATCCTCCACGAGCTGCGGGCCGCGATCGGATTCGTCCGCCGCGACGAGCTCGAGCCCACCTTCAAGATCCTCGCCCGG
>JBGQLA010000428.1:0-3888 GCA_041499865.1 Deltaproteobacteria bacterium | reverse complement strand
CGCTGCGCTACATGTACCGGCTGAAGCCTCTGATCGGGCCGGACCTGGACATCCCGGCGCCCGACGTCGGCACCGATGGCTACATCATGGGCCTCCTGCTCCGGCAGTACACGGACGGCGAGCGCGAGCGGCACAAGCTGCGCGGTGTGGTCACCGGAAAGGACACGCGGATCGGCGGGTCCGAGGGCCGCGTCAAGGCCACCGGTCAGGGGCTCGCGTACTGCATCCAGGAGTGGTTCGCGGACCGCGGGACCACCCCGGCGGGGAGCACGTTCGTGCTCCAGGGCTTCGGCAACGTAGGCTCCAACGCCGCGGAGATCCTCTGCGGCCTGGGCGCGAAGCTGCTCGCCGTGAACGACGCCTTCGGGACCATCTTCAGCCCCACCGGCATCGACGTGAACGATCTCGTCTCCTACGTCTACGAGAACCCGCGCAACATGCGCCGGACCGTGGCCGGGTACCCGAAGGCGCAGCAGATCTCGAAGAGCGATCTCTTCGACGTGGATTGCGACATTTTCATCCCGGCGGCGCTGGGCGGCGAGATCACCGGTCCGGTCGCCGAGCGGCTCAAGTGCAAGCTGGTGGCGGAAGGCGCGAACGGCCCCACCACGCCGGAAGGCGACCGGGTGCTGGCGAAGCGCGGCATCGAGCTGATCCCCGACATCATCGGCAACGCCGGCGGCGTCACCGTCAGCTACTACGAGTGGATCCAGAACAAGCGCATGGAGCACTGGAGCGAGACGGAGGTGAACGGCCGTCTCGAGCAGGCGATCAAGTCGAACTACCGGATCATCCGCGACATCGCCCGCAACACCCCGCGCCGGACGGCGACGCACAACAGCTCCCGGTACGCCATCGGCAAGGAAGTCGACATGCGGACCGCCGCGATGGTGCTCGCGCTCAAGCGGATCGAGGCGCACTACCAGCTCGAGGGATTCTCGCAGTAGTCATCGCGCCGAGACGTCCGCGAGGCGGCCGCCGCGCTCGTACAGGACCACTGTCCATCCGCGCCAGCCGGCATCGGCTGGCGCGCCTGCTTCGGCGTGGCAGACGTGGGCGTGCGCCTTGGTCGCCGAGGGCAGCGGCGCATCGCAGGCGAACCCGTGCTCGCGCATCCACTGCCGCGCGCCCTCGATCTCGCGCCCCTCGGGCACGTACACCAGGAGCCGCGCCCGGACGTCCTCCGCATTCTTCGGCCAGGAGAACGGCGCGCGCGTGGGACCCTTGCAGGCGATCAGCGCCAAAGCGAGGAGAAGGAGGCGGAGCTTCACCTGGGCAAAGTAGATTAAAGTCGCCGCCCTTGCACTGGACCGACGAAGACCACCCGCTCTGGACCTGGCTGTTGCGCGCGTGCGCTGTGGCGACGGTGGTTCCGCTCTGGTCCGCCGCCCACCTGCCCTTCACCGATCTCCCCCAGCACGCCAGCGCCATCGGCACCTTGCGGCACTGGTGGGATCCGTCGTGGAAGTCGCAGGAGTACTTCACGCTCGCGCTCGGGCAGACGCAGTACCTGCTCTACTACCTCGCGGGCGCGGCGCTCGCGTTTCCCTTCGGGACGGCGGAGCGCGCGAACCTGGTCCTGCTCTCGATCGTCGCCGTCGCTTTTCCGTACTCGCTGCGATCGCTGCTCCGTGCCCTGCGCGCCGACAGCCGGCTGGCGCTGTTCGGGTGCACGCTGTTCTGGAGCCAGGCGCTCCTGATCGGGTTCTTCAACTACGTCGCGGCCATGCCGCTGACGCTCTGGGCGCTCGCGCTCGCCTTGCGCCAGACCGAGACACCTTCCCGCCGCACGCTCTGGACCCTGGCGGCGGCAGCGACGGCGCTCTTCTACCTGCACCTCTCCGCGTTCGTGTTCTTCGCGCCGGCGGCGGCGCTCGCCTCGGTGGGTTTGCCCCGCCTGGCGCCCTTGCGCGAGTGGCCGCGCAAACTGCTCTGGGCGGCGCCGGTCGCGGCGCTCTCCGTGCTCTGGCTGGTGAACAGCCCCGTCGCGCACCCGCAGATGGTGGGCTGGCGCCAGCCGATGGCCCTGTTCTGGGAGGCGCCGGCCACCTCGCTGCGGAATGTGTTCGACGCGCTCCTGGACATCTGGCGGGGCCCGCAAGACGAGTGGTGCCTGCTCGCGCTGCTCGCCGCCAGCGCGCTCCTCGCCTGGCCGCAGCGCCGCGAGCCGGAGGAGCATCCTTGGCGCCGTGGGCTGGTGGCGGTGTGGCTCGCCTGGGCCGCGTTTCTCTACCTCGCGTTTCCCCTGTCCATCGGCTGGATGTGGCAGCTGAACGAGCGCTACGCGCTGATCTTCGCCCTGCTGGCGCCCGCGCTGCTCCGTCCGGCGCGCAGGCTGCGCGGCGCGGTCCCGCTGCTGCTCGCCGCGGCCACGGCGCTGTTCGCCGCGGGGAGCGCCTGGGCGAACATCGACGCGTTCGAGCGCGAGGTGGGCCCCTTCGATCAGGTGCTCGCCCGGGCCCGCCCCGGCCGCCGCCTGATCGGGATGATCTTCGAGCAGAACTCGCGCTACGCGAAGTTCAGCGCGTTCCTGCACTTCCAGGCGTACTACCGGGCGCGCATGGGCGGGGTGGCCTCCTTCTCCTTCGCCGAGCTCCCCCAGTCGCCTTTGCGCTACCGGCCGGAGACGGCGCCTCCTCCCCATCCCGCCGGCTGGGAATGGCACGCGAACACCTTCCGCAACGACGTGGACGGCTACTATTACGACTACGTCCTGGTCCACGGGATGATCGACCCTTTCGCGCGCCCGATGCCGGGCCCGGGCTGGCGGCTTCTTGCGCGGGAGGGGCGCTGGGCGCTCTACGAGAAACAGGAGTAGCGGATGACGACCCTCGGCATCGTGGCGTTCGACGACGCGGAGGAGCTGGACTTCGGCCCTGGGAGGTGTTCACCGGAGGGCTGCCCAAATCGATCAGGCGGCACGAGCGAGGCCGCGCCGACCTCAGTGCACCGCGCCCCGCGAGCCCTTCTGCGGAGACTGTGGAGAAACGAACTTCAGGCCGATCCCGCGCATCCCCGCGCGGCTGGAGTCGGCCCGGGCGAAGTTGATGAAGCACTGGTAGCGGACTTCCCCTTCCAACGTCATCTCCGCCCCGCCGTGCGGCGAGGGGAAGGTCACCTTCACCCGCGTGCCCAGCGCGAACGGCTCGCGCGTCTCCACGAACATCCCGGTATCCGTGATGTTTCTGCCGACTCCGCTGGCCACGCCGCGGTCTCCTTCCAGGAACACCGGAAACGCCTTGTCGAACCTTCCCACCGCAGCGGCCGGCTTGAGCGCAGGTTGTACTTTGTCGGTCCGGCTGGACATCCGCGAGACGCTCCGGCTTGGCTGGATGGCTGCACCCTAGGTGCGGGTTCGCACTCCGTCAAGAAAGCAGGCCGCGGGCGGTCGCGCCCCGGATAGGAGCGTCTTAGATTGAAACCATGAAGCCCCACCTGGGCGCCGTGCTGACCTCGGGAGTCGCCGCCCTGGCGCTCGCGCTGGCGCTGCTGCAGGCCGCGGTGATCGCGCAGGGAGTGCCGGGGCTGCGGACGCCGACCGCTACGCGCCAAGGGCCGACCAACCAGTACTCCGCGCCGGGAAACAGATCGGCGGTGCCTTGGGTGCCGTTCGACAATGCGCAGGAACAGAAGCCGGTCCTGCCGGAAAGTCCGGAGGGCCGCACACCCGAGCGGCGGCAACAGGAAGAGCACCGGTCGCCACCGCCTCCGCCGCGGTTCCGCGGACTGCCGCCGCGCGTCGGTCCGCAGCCGGCGCGGAAAGCCGTCGCCTGATCCGCGGCGGCATCCTACCTGCAAACAGCTCTATTTCACGCGGATCGGAACGTACTGCGTTGCCTGGCCGTGCTTCACCCGGAGCAGGGCCGTGTCGCCCTTCTTCACGCCCTT
>JBGQLA010000427.1:0-3945 GCA_041499865.1 Deltaproteobacteria bacterium | reverse complement strand
CGCCGGATCGAGCTCCTTGACCCTGCCGCGCATGACGATCTCGCCGCGCGAGAGGACGACGCAGTGCTCGGCCAGCTCCATGGCGAAGTCCAGGTACTGCTCCACCAGCACGATGGTCATCTGCTGGTCGAGCAGCTTGCGCAGCGCGCGGCCGATGTCCTGGATGGTCGAGGGCTGGATCCCTTCGGTGGGCTCGTCGAGCAGCAGCACCCGCGGCCGCGAGACCAGCGCCCGGGCGATCGCCAGCTGCTGCTGCTGTCCTCCGGAGAGATCGCCGCCGCGCCGCGCAGTCATCGTCCTGAGGATGGGAAACAGCGCCTCCAGCTCCTGCCGCGGCGCCACCTCGCGCTTTCTGGCGGCCGCTTCTCCGACGTCCAGGTTCTCCGCCACCGTCAGCCTGCCGAAGATCTCGCGTCCCTGCGGCACGTAGGCGATCCCGCGGCGCGCCCGCTCGTACGCGGGCAGGGCGGTGACGTCCTGCTCGTCGAAGAGTACGGCGCCCGAGCGGACGGGCAGCTCGCCCATCAGGCAGCGCAGGAGCGTGGTCTTGCCGACGCCGTTCCGCCCGAGGATCGCGGTGCAGGCGCCGGTGGGGATCTCCAGATCGATCCCGCGCAGGGTGTGGCTCCCGCCGTAGTACTGGTTGAGCCCGCGGACGGTCAGCATCAGCGCCCCAGGTAGACGTCGATCACGCGCGGATCCTCCCGCACCGTCTCGAGCGTCCCTTCCGCCAGCAGCCGGCCTTCGTGCAGCACCGTCACCTTGCGGGCGATGCTCTCCACGAAGTGCATGTCGTGCTCCACCACCACCAGCGAGTGCTTCCCGGCGAGCGATTCCAGCAATTCCCCGGTGCGCGCGGTCTCCTCGTCGCTCATCCCCGCCACCGGCTCGTCGAGCAACAACAGCCGCGGGTCCTGCACCAGCAGCATCCCGATCTCCAGCCACTGCTTCTCGCCGTGCGAGAGCAGGTCCGCCTTGCGCTCCGCCTTGTGCCGCAGCCCGATCAGCCCCAGCACCTCGTCGATGCGCGCGTCCTGCTCCGGCGTGCGCTCCGAACGCAGGGTCGGAAACACCCGCTTGTCCGTCTTCAGCGCCACTTCCAGGTTCTCGAACACGGTGTGGTTCTTGAAGATGGTGGGCTTCTGGAACTTGCGCCCGATCCCCGCCCGCGCGATCTCCGGCTCCGAAAGGCGCGTCAGGTCGTGCGAGTTCCCGAAGTGCGCCTCGCCGGCGTCCGGACGGGTCTTGCCGGTGATCACGTCCATCATGGTGGTCTTGCCGGCGCCGTTGGGCCCGATGATGCAGCGCAGCTCGCCGGGCTCGACGATCAGGCTGAGGCTGTCGAGCGCCTTGAAGCCGTCGAAGCTGACGGTGACGCCGTCGAGGTAGAGGACCGGACCCCGCGGGGTGTCGAGGTTCACTTCCCCTCCCGGCGGAACAGACCGAGCACCCCGTCCGGCAGCCAGCGCGTGACCACGATGAAGAGCAGCCCCAGCGCGTAGAGCCAGAGCTCGGGCGCGGCCACCGTCAGCCAGCTCTTCGCCCCGTTGATCAGCGCGGCGCCGAGGATCGGGCCGAGCAGGGTGCCGCGGCCGCCGACCGCCACCCAGATGGCGATCTCCACCGAGTTCGCCGGCGACATCTCCGAAGGATTGATGATCCCGACCTGCGGGACGTAGAGCGCGCCGGCGATGCCGCAGATCGCCGCCGAGAGCGTCCAGACGAACAGCTTGAACCCGACCGGATCGTAGCCGCAGAACCGGACCCGGTCCTCCGCATCGCGGATGGCGGTGAGCACGCGCCCGAACTTGGAGCGGACCAGCAGGCGGCAGCCGATCAGCGCGAGCAGGAGCAGGGTGGCGGAGAGCGCGAAGAGGACGATGCGCGTGCGCGGATTGGCGAGCGGGAACCCGAGGATGCGCTTGAAGTCGGTGAACCCGTTGTTCCCTCCGAACCCGGTCTGGTTGCGGAAGAACAGCAGCATGAAGGCGAAGGTCAGCGCCTGGGTGATGATGGAGAAGTAGACGCCGCGGATGCGGGAGCGGAAGGCGAACCAGCCGAAGACGAACGCCAGGAGCGAGGGAGCGAGGATCACCATCGCCGCTTGCTGTAAGAAACTGTTCGAGCCGCGCCAGTACCAGGGCAGCGCCTTCCAGTCGAGGAAGACCATGAAGTCGGGGAGCACCGGGTCGCCGTACACGCCATCGCTGCCGATGGCGCGCATCAGGTACATCCCCATCGCGTAGCCGCCCAGCGCGAAGAAGAGCCCGTGCCCGAGGCTGAGGATGCCGGCGTATCCCCAGACCAGATCCATGGCGAGGGCGACGGTGGCATAGCAGAGGATCTTCCCCCCCAGCGCCACCCAGTAGTCGGAGACGTGCAGGGCGCTGGAGGCGGGCACCGCCAGGTTCAGGACCGGAACCAGCAGCGCCAGCACGGCATACCCGCCGAGCACGATGGCCCAGGTCCACCGCGGGAACAGCGTGCGCAGTCCGGCGCCCGGCAGCTTCCACTGCGGCCAGGAGAGGTTCCCGCCCAGGCTGAGGAGCCTTCGCGTCATCGTCGCCATCAATCGTCCGCCGCCCGGCCCCGAAGCGCAAACAGCCCCTGCGGCCGCCGTTGGATGAAGAGGATGATGAACACGAGCACGACGATCTTCGCCAGCACCGCGCCGGCCACCGGCTCGAGCAGTTTGTTGGCGATACCGAGCCCCGCGGCCGCGGTGATGGTGCCCGCGAGCTGCCCGACGCCGCCCAGCACCACCACCATGAACGAGTCCACGATGAAGCCCTGTCCCAGCTCGGGTCCGACGTTTCCGATCTGCGAGAGCGCGCAGCCGCCCAGGCCGGCGATGCCGGACCCGAGCGCGAACGCCAGGAGGTCGATGCGCGGCGTGGGCACGCCGAGGCCGGCGGCCCGCTGCCGGTTCTGGGTGACGGCGCGCACCAAAAGGCCGAGGCGGGTGCGGGAGAGGAGGACCCAGACCAGCAGCAGCACGAACGACCCGAAGAGGAGGATGACGATGCGGTTCCAGGGCAGGACCAGACCGGCGAGCACCGTGATGCCGCCGGACATCCACTCCGGGTTGGCGACCTCCACGTTCTGCGCTCCGAAGGCGCTTCGCACCGCCTGCATCAGGAGCAGGCTGGCGCCGAACGTCGCCAGGAGCGTCTCCAGCGGGCGGCCGTAGAGCTTGCGCACCACCGTCACCTCCAGGAGCGCGCCCACGGCGGCGGCCGCGAGGAACGAAGCCGGGACCGCTGCGACCAGGTACCAGCCGAAGTGCTGCGGCGCCCAGTTCCGGAAGAGCGACTGCGTCAGCCAGGTGGCGTACGCGCCGATCATCAGCAGCTCGCCGTGCGCCATGTTGATCACGCCCATCAGGCCGAACGTGATCGAAAGGCCGAGCGCCGCCAGCAGCAGCACGCTTCCCAGGCTGAGGCCGCTGAAGAGCAGCCCCACCATGTCCGCCCGTTGCAGCGAGTCCTCCACGCTCCCCACCGCTCCCTTCAGCGCGGCGGCGATCGCCGGATCCTGCTCGACGGCCAGACGCTGCGTGAGCAGCCTCTTGCTGGTGGAACCGGGAACCCGCCGGAGCTGCTCCACCGCGGCGAGGCGGCGGGCGGGCTCCGGGGCGGAGAGCGCGAGCATGGCCTGGGTGGTGAGCAGCGCCTCGCGGATCTGCTTGTCCTTCTCCCGCTGCAGCGCGGCCTCGACCGAGGGGAGAAGGTCCGGGTCCGGCTCCTGCTGCAGCGCTCGCGCCGCCGCCAGGCGCTCCGCCGGCTGCGCCGCGAACAGCGCGAGCGCCGCCAGCGCCCGATCCAGCGACCGGCGCATGCGGTTGTTGATGACCACCTTCTCCAGGTCATCGCGCGGCGCTGCGGGAGCGCCCGTGAGGGCGTCCCGCAGCGTCCCGCCCTCCTCGATGAGGACCGGTCCTTCCGG
>JBGQLA010000426.1:0-3969 GCA_041499865.1 Deltaproteobacteria bacterium | reverse complement strand
TGGGGCGGTAGGAATCGAACCTACACATGGCGGGGTCAGAGCCCGCTGCCTTACCGTTTGGCTACGCCCCAACACGTCCGCCGCGAACTTTGGATCAGACCGGCCGCGCCAGCAAGCGCGGAATGAGGGCAGAGTCACCGGCGCCCTGTGATCTCCAAGCGTCAGAACGTCGCCTTCTCCCCGGGCTGCAAGGTGATCACCTTCACCGGCGCGTTCCCGAGCGCGCGCGTGAATTCTTCGGGAGTGCCCTTCAGCTGCGGCGTGGTTCCATAGTGCATGGGGAGCGCGAACTTCGGCTTGAGCAATTCGCGCACCGCGAACGCCGCGGCCTCGGGATCCATCACGAAATGCCCGCCGATCGGGACGAGCACGACGTCGGGGTGGAGCCGCTCGGCGATCAGGCGCATGTCGCCGAACACCGCCGTGTCGCCCATGTGGTAGATGCGCAGCCCGTTCTCCAGCTCGAGGACGAAGCCGGCCGGCTCGCCTCCGATGTGCGTCTCGTCGCGATCGGTCGCCGGGTTGTGCCAGACGAGCTCCGAGCTGTGCTCCGCCCGGACCATGTGGATGCGGATGCCCGGACCGAGCGGCGTGATGGTGCCGCCCTTGTTCATGCGCGGCGCGAGCTCGGGCGGCAGGATCCCGAGCGTCTGCAGCGACTGATTGAGCCCGGCCGGACCGTACAACGGCGCCTTGTTCTTCGTCGCCAGCGCCGGCGCGTCGCCCAGGTGATCGCCGTGGGCGTGCGTCACGAGCAGGAGGTCGACCTTTCCCAGCTTGTCGAGGTCCTTCCACGCCTGCGGCGTCTTCGGGTTCTTCGTGAGGAAGGGATCGATCACGATCACCTTCCCGCCCGGCGTGGTGATGCGGAACGCGGACTGCCCGAGCCAGAGCAGCTCCACTGGCTTCGCGGCACCGGGCTCTGTCGGATGCTGCGCGGAGGGAGCTGCGGCCTGGGACAGGAGAAGCAGTGCGACGGCGATCATGGGTACCTCCCGGCGCGCGCAGTTGTACCGGGACCGGGCGCCGATATGCCAGCGCCAGTAGCGCGCGGCCACATCGCGTCAACACACGAACAGCGTCCAGTGGATCCCGACGCACATGGCGATGAATGTGTTTTGAAAGGATGATGGGTTGCGCATTGCGGGCGGCGCTGCTGCTCTTCTGGCTGTCGGCGGCCGTGCGAGGCGAGGACGGCGCTCGCGAGCAAACGTCCTCGGGCGCGCCGGTGCACGTCGCGGCGATGATCGGGCTGGTCACCCTGCCAAGGCCGGTCGATGCTGCGATTCTGCTGCGCATCGTCGACCTCGTCGGCGTCGGATTCGGCTACAGCGACTTCCCCGCATTCATCGCGAATCCGTTGCTCGACCTGGCCGGCGCGAAGAGCGGGTCTACCGACGCTCGCCTCGATCGGTTCGACGCCTTCGACCTCGATCTGCGCCTCTTCCCGTTCCGCGGGAGGTTCTTCGTCGGCTCTTCCTTCGGCCGCCAGTCGCTCAAAGGCGCCGTGACCGAGAACACCTCTTAAGGGCCGCAGACGGCAACGGTGGATCTGACTACGTGGTACGCGACCCCTCGTGTGGGCTGGATGTGGACGTTCCACCCCGGATTCCTCCTCGCCTTCGATCTCGGGGCCCAGCTCAAGTCATGCCTCCGGCTCTCGACCCTTACGCAGCGCCCTTTCGATCTCTTTGTCGAGTGGGTTTGCCATGGCGACGAGATGATCACGGTCGCGCGGCGTCGTCGAGGGACACCCATCCGCCCGCCTGGATGGGCAGCATCCGTGCGACCATCCGTGCCAGCGCTCTCCTCCGCCGTGGTATGGGGCGGGCATGGCGGCGGACGCGGTGCTCTCCCTCCACGAAGTGTGCAAGAGCTACGGCGCGACCGTCGCTGTCGATCGCATCTCCTTCGACGTCCGCCAGAACGAGATCGTCGGACTCCTCGGGCCAAATGGCGCCGGCAAGACGACCACCATCAACATGGTGCTCGGCGTCCTCGAGCCTACCTCCGGAAGCATCCGCATCGGGGCGACCGATCTCCGCCGCAATCGCTCGAAGGCGCTGGAACGCACGAACTTCGCCGCCGTCTATGCGCCGCTTCCAGGCAACCTCACGGTCGCGGAAAACCTGCACGTCTTCGGCCTGCTCTACGGCGTCCGCGGGCTGCGCGCGCGCATCGAGGAGGTGCTTGCCGACTACGACCTGCAGCGCTTCCGGGACGTGAAGTGCGGCGTGCTCTCGTCGGGCGAGCAGACCCGCGTCGGACTGGCAAAGGCGATCCTGAACACGCCGCACCTGCTCCTGCTCGACGAGCCCACCGCATCGCTGGACCCGGCGAGCGCGCGCGACGTGCGCAGGCGCATCCGGGCGATGGTCAGCAGCTGCCGGGCTGGCGCTCTCTGGACCTCGCACAACATGCTGGAGGTGCAGGAGGTCTGCGATCGCGTCCTCTTCCTCTCGCGTGGACGCATCCTTCTCGACGGCGACCCGCGCGCGCTCCCAGCCGAGCATGGCAAGTCCTCGCTGGAGGATCTCTTCATCGCCGTCGCGCGCGAGCCGCTCTCGCTGGCCGGAGGATAGGCGTGCGCGCGCACCGGATCGCCGCCATCGTCGTCCGTCAGCTCCATCTGCTGCGCGGCAGTCCAGCGCGGTTGCTGCCGCTCTTCGCCTGGGTGGCGGTCGACGTCATCCTCTGGGGCTTCATCAGCAGATTTCTCGACAGCGTCTCCGCCGCCGGATTCGACTTCGTCGCCATGCTGCTCGGGGCGGTCCTCCTCTGGGACTATCTCGCGCGCGTGATGCAGGGCGTGACCATGGCGTTCTTCGAGGACGTCTGGTCGCGCAACTTCCTCAACTTCTTTGCCACGCCCCTCACCATCGCCGAGTACGTGACCGGCCTGGTCGCCACCAGCGTGATGACGAGCGTGATCGGCCTCGTGGTGATGGTGGTGGTGGCGCGCGCGGCCTTCGGGCTGTCGCTGCTCGTGTACGGCCCGGCGCTCGCGGCATTCCTCGCCATCCTCTTCGTCTTCGGAATTGCGCTCGGCATCCTCGGCACGGCGATCGTCCTGCGCCTCGGACCGGCCGCGGAGTGGCTGATCTGGCCCATCCCGGCGCTGCTCTCCCCGTTTGCCGGCGTGTTCTACCCGCTCTCGACGCTGCCCTCCTGGATGCAGGCGATCTCGCGCATCTTGCCGCCGTCGTATGTCTTCGGGGCGCTGCGGGCCATCGCGGCAGGGCGACCGCCCTCCATGCGCGATCTCGCGATCAGCGCCGCCCTTGCGGTGCTCGAGTTGGCGCTCGCCGCATGGCTTTTTTCGCGCGTCTACCGGCGTGCCGTGCGCACCGGGCTCCTCGCGCGCTACAGCGCCGAGAGCGTGAGCTGACGCCGCGATGTAGGTTCATCGCCGACCGGTGTCGCTCAACGCGGCAAGAATGCCGCCGGCTCGACGCGCTTCCACCCCGGCATCTCGGTCACGCACTGCCGCAAGAGGAACGCGTGTCCCGAGCCGAACATCACCGCCCGCCTCACCGGCGCGAGTTGGCTTCTCGCGAGGCGAACGCCGCCCGCAAGCGCGCCAACTCCGCGGCCCGCTTCGCGTCCGGGTGGCCGTCCAGGGACTGCTTCAGCCGGGCGAGCACGGTGCGGAGGTTCTGCCACTGTTTCGCTTCCGCACGCAGGCCGAGCACCGTCCTGGCCGCCAGCGGAAAGGTGGTCGCCCTGCGGCTGGTCTGCAACCGCACCAGCCGCTCCTCCATCTCCGCGAGGAGCTCGTCCGCCTGCGCTTCCCGACCCGTCCGCCGGTAGTGCCGGACCAGGACACGCCACGCGTGCCAGTACTCGGTCTGCAGGTCTTGAAGTATGCGTTGCTGCTCGTCGGCGGTGTACCAGTCGAAGAGCCGGATCCGCAGCGCCCTCCATTCATCCTGCAGCAACGCCTGGTGGACCTGCGCGGGAATCGCTTCC
>JBGQLA010000425.1:0-3983 GCA_041499865.1 Deltaproteobacteria bacterium | reverse complement strand
TACCCGAACGACGCGAGCCCGCCGGGCTGGATCATCTGGTGCGAGGCGCCCTGCTCGTTCAGGTAGTCCCCGTTGCCCGGAAGCAGCGTGCGCGTGCCGCCCAGGAGCGTGATGGTTCCCTCCCCTTTCTCGGGGACGGCGGCGGCGGAGGCCGAGGCGGCGAGCAGCAGTGCGAGAGCGAGGCGCATCCGCGGTAAGATACAGAAGTTTCGCCGCTGCTCCATTTTCATTTCGCCATGGCCCGCGCTCCAGAGACCGGGTTCTACTTCGAGCCGCTCGCCGAGCGCCTCGCGCTGGTCGCGGCGGGCGCGGCGTTCCCCTCCGAAGACGCGTGGGCGTATGTAGGGGATCCGGCGCGGATGTCCCCCGAGGCGGTCCGGCTGGAAGTCGCGACGCGCTGGCCCGAGGTGGATCCGGACACGCTCGAGGTGGAGATCGAAGCGCCCGCGGACGCTATCGCCCGGCGGCGGTGAGCTGCTCGAACGCCGCGCTCCCCCGCAGCGACTTGAAGTCCTCGTCTTCACGGGCGTGCGCCGCCAGCTCGCCGTCGAGGCGCAGCGCCGCCCGGAGGTGGTCGATCGCCGGCTGCGCCTCGCCGAGCCGGGCGAGCGCGCAGGCATAGTTGTACTGCCCTTCCGCCAGATCCGGCGCCCGCACCACCAGCTCCGCCAGCGTCTCGGCGGCTTCGCGCACCTGGTTCTCCGCCAGCTGCATCACGCCCACCGCGCGCAGCGCCAGCTGCCGCTGCTCCGGCGAGAGATCGCGCTCCGACCGGAGCGCCAGCTTCCCGTGCGGCAGGACGCGCGCGTAGGTCTGCTGTCCGAGCTCGAAGCCGGCCATCAGCGCGCCGAAGTGCGCCTTGGCGTTGTCTGGCTCGCGCCCGGTCAGCGCCTCGAATCGGTCCAGCGCCGATGCGGGATCGCGCCGCTCCAGAAACCCCATGCCGGCGAGCAGGTCCCACTCGCGCTGCCGCTCGGGCGGCAAGGGGAGGATTTTCAGGCTGCGCATCGCGCCGTCGAAGGCCTGCGCGGCGAACGCATCATCCTTCGGCCCCGTGACGTGCAGCACCAGGCAGTCGGCGCCGCGGGCGAAGAACGCCCAGCGGTTGTGCACCGGAGCGGAGGCGGCGCCGGTGGTGAAGCTCCAGACCGCGGTGGGCGCGTCCGTCGTGCTCTGATCGCGCGGCGCGTCGGCGGAGGGGGCGTCCGCCGCGGCGGAATCCTTCTTTGGCGAGAGCCGGGAGCGGGCGTGCTCGCGGCACTGCTCCGGCGAGGTCGGCTTGGCCCCCGGGAACGAGCTGACCTCCGCCTCCACGCCGGACACGGAGCGGGCGGTGCCTTCGCGGCTCACTTGCCAGGTGTCGGCGCCGGAGGGGAGCAGGTAGCGCACGCCGTGCACGGCGTCCTGGACCTCGAGACCGGAGGGCGCGGCGGCCGCATCGGGGCCCGACGGCGCGTGCGCGCAGGCGATCAGCGCCAGCGCCAGGCAGGCTTCCCTCACTGCAACGGCTCCGCCACCAGCTTGCCTCCCACCGAGTGGTACTGCAGGCGCATCTCGCGCGCCGCGCAGGCGTCGAGATCGTAGGCGAGGCAGGTATCGAACGGGCGCGAGTAGACGTGCAGGCTCGCGGCGCGCTCGGAGAACGGATTGGAGACGCGGTGGATCCCGTTCTCGCCCTGCTGCAGATCGAGCACGCCCTCCGGCGCGCGGGCCACCCCTCCGGCCGGAACCAGGCGGATGTGGTCGCCCGGGCCCGGCCCGTCGAGGCTGCGGAAGTTCTCCAGCCGCAGCGCTCCGTGCTGGATCGAGAGCCAGCAGAGCTGCCCGGAGTGGTTGTGGATCGGGCTCTGCGTGCGCGGATCCCAGCAGAGCGCGAGCAGCTCGAACACCTCGTCGCGGTAGATCAGATTGCGGGTGTAGCGGCCCTTGGCGAAGTGCAGGTACGGCGCCAGCGTCCGCGCATCCAGCAGGCGCCCGCGCAGGCGCGCGCACACCTCCCCGGGCTGGAAACGGGCAGGCGGCACTCCGCGCAGCGTCTCGACGATCCCTTCGACGGCGACGTGCATCGCTCTCCCTCCTCCCCTCATCATAAGCCTTCGAAACCCGCGGCGGGGCCGGGCATTTCCCCGGGTGTTCAGAGCGCTTCGGGCGGCGCCGCGTGCGCGTGCGAAGCGTAGTCGCGCCCGAACCGCCGCTCGATCTCGGCTTCGGTCCATTCGGCGAGCACCGGCCGGCCGTGTGCGCAGCGGGCGCCGTAGTCGGTCTCGTCGAGCGCGTCGATCAGCGCCTGCGCTTCCGGCGCGGTGAGCGCGTCGTGTGCGCGCACGCTGCCGTGGCAGGCGGCGCGCGCGAGCAGCGCATCGCGGACGCGCTCCAGCGACTCCCCCCGCCCGTGCGTCGACAGCTCCTCGGCCAGATCGGTGAGCAGCGCGCCCAGTCCGCGCTCGTCGAGCCGGGCGAGCGCCGGCGGCAGCGCCTTCACCACCGCGGTGCTTCCGCCGAAGGAGTCCAGCTCGACGCCGAGGGAGGCGAGCAGCCCGGCGGACTCGGCGACGCGCGCGGCCGCGGTGGCGGGAAGCTGCACCACCTGCGGCACCAGCAGGGGCTGCACCGGCGCGCCGGCATCCCGCGCGCGCAGGCGCTGGTAGTTCATCCGCTCGTGCGCCGCGTGCTGGTCGATCAGCACCAGGCCTTGCGGGCCTTCGCAGACCAGGTACGTGCGGTGGAGCTGGCCCAGATAGCGGAGTCCGCGGAACCACGCGGGCCGCTCCACGAGCTCCCGCTGCGGTGCCGATGCCGGCGCCGGCGCGTGCGCGGGGGGCACCCACCAGGCGTTGGGCATCCTCGCCCCGTAGCGCTCCATCGCGTCGGCCACGCGCTGCGCGGGATCGCCGATGGGGTACACGCGCGCCGGCTCCACCCCGCCGCTGCCCTGCGGGCGCTGCATCCACTCGCCGCGCGCCAGCACCTGGGTGAGCCCGGAATGGATCGCCTCCCACGCGGCCTTGGCGTCAGCGAAGCGCACCTCGGCCTTGGCCGGGTGCACGTTGACGTCGAGCTCCGAGGGCGCCACCTCGAGGAAGACGAGGGCGCCGGGATACCGGCCGTGCGGCATCAGCTCGCCGTACGCCCGGAGCACGGCGTGGGTGAGCGAGCGATCGCGGATGGCCCGGCCGTTGACGAAGAGCCACACGTTGCGGGCGCTGCCGTACTCGATCGCCGGAGAGACGGCGAGGCCGTGCGCGCGGGCGGAGCGCGACTGCCCGCCGAACGGAACCAGGTGGTCCCGGACCTCGCGCCCGAGCGCCTCTTCCGCGCGGGTCGCGAGCACGGCGGCGCCGGCCTGAAGCTGCAGGAGCGTGCGGTCGCCTTCGCGCACGAGAAAGGTGACGTCGCCCCGCGGCAAGGCGAGGCGCAGGACGGCGTCCACGCACTGCGCCTGCTCCGTCTGCGCCTTCTTGAGGAACTTGCGGCGGGCGGGAACGTTCCAGAACAGGTCGCGGACCTCGACGGTGGTCCCCGGGGGCGCGCCCGCGCCGGAGATCCGGGCGCCGGCCCCGCCCTCGATCTCGATGCGCGTGCCCGAAAGCTCTCCCGGCTCGCAGGTGAGCAACGTGAACCGGCTCACCGCGGCCATGCTGGGCAGCGCCTCGCCGCGGAAGCCGTAGCTGGAAATGGCGAAGAGATCGTCCTTGCTCTGCAGCTTGCTGGTGGCGTGGCGCTGCAGGCTCAGCGCCGCGTCCTCGCGGCCCATCCCGCAGCCGTCGTCGCGGACCCGGACCAGGCGGCGGCCGCCGTCCTGCAGGTCGATCTCGATGCGCCTGGCGCCGGCGTCCAGCGCGTTCTCGACCAGCTCCTTCACCACCGCGGCGGGCCGCTCGATCACCTCGCCGGCGGCGATCTGGTTCGCGAGGGTGGCGTCGAGCAGGTGGATGCGCGGCACGGTGCGGACATTAGCAGGGCGTGGCAGGCTGCGCCCATGC
>JBGQLA010000424.1:0-3996 GCA_041499865.1 Deltaproteobacteria bacterium | reverse complement strand
TACGAGCGCGTGCGCCGCGTCGGATCGATCTCGCCCTCGAGCAGCGGCGGCGTGGCGATCCGCCGGATCGCGCCCGCGTTCTCGTTGTAGGCGAGGTCCAGCGTGCCGTCGAGCCGGGAAAGAGGCCGGAAGACGAGCGTGCCTCCGACCTGGTTCACCCGCTCGAAGCGCGGATAAGCGCGGCCCTCGGTCCAGTAGAACTGGACTTGCAGAGGCTTGCGCGAGTCCGTGGTGATGAACCCGAACCACTGGCCGGAACCCTGCCGCTCGAGGGGAGTGCCGTCCTTCAGCTCCCGGTCGTCGACGTAGGGAAAGTAGAAGTCGAATCCCGTGTCCCAGAACCAGAAGGAGTTGGAGTTGAACCAGCCCTCGACGAAGACGTCGCGGTTCAGGCGGTTCGCGAACCGGTAGTCGTGCAGCTCGCGGGCGCCGGCGATCAGCTGCGCGGATTGCCAGAGGGGACCTGGATGCGGGTCGCGCCAGCCGGCGAACCCCATCACCCGGGCCAGGTTCGCGCGCTGCATGAACCCGAGGTCGTTGACGGTGAACTCGGGCGAGAGCAGATCGCCCTGGACGCCGGAGATCACGTGCTCGCTGGAATGGCGGATCTTGGCCGAGGCCGCGAACCCGCTCGACGTCGGTCCGCGCAAGGTCCCGTCGAGCAGCATGTCGGGCTGGTTGCCGGTGAGATGCGAGCCGACGGCCTGGAAGCCGGTCTGCCAGACCCGGTCGCCGGTGTAGAGCGTCAGGTCCGCCGCGCCGACGTGGGCGTGCCGGTGATCGAGGCCGAGCGAAGGGCCGGCGAAGAGCGGATCCACCGCGGTGGCCGCCACGCCGGCGACGCCGTTGTCGCCGAGCGGGACCCGCACCCGGCCGACGGAGGTGCTGCGCGCTTCCACCGAACGCAGGTCGACGAGGCGGCCCGGGGCGGCGATCTGGCCAGACGCGTCTCGAGCGGGCGGCTCCAGCACCTGGGCGGTGAGGCGCGGCTCGATCGCGGAGAGCAGGCCGACGCTGGCGCCGCGCACCGTGCCGGTCAGCTTGATCGCGCCCAGCACCGGGACGCTGGGTTGCTGGTAGACGATCTTCTCCTCCTCCGGGAGATCGAGATCGTCGTGGGTGGGGCTGCCGCGCCCGATCCGTCGCGAGTAGAAGATCTGGTACGCGTCTCCGCCGTTCGTGCCGCCCAGGTCCGCGCGCAAGGCGGGCTGGAAGAGATCGAGGCCCTCGAGGAAGAAGGGCCGCTTCTCCGGAAAGAAGGTCTCGAAGGTGGTGAGGTTGAGCACCCGCTGGTCCGCCTCCACCTGCCCGAAGTCCGGATTGACGGTGCCGACCAGCGCCAGGTCGCTGGCGAGGTTGTAGCGGAAGTCGAGGCCTGCGCAGACGCCTCCCAGGCGCTGGGCGTCGAAGGCCACCGTCGCGCAGCTTCCCAGCTCCGGGCGCGGGGTGGCATACGCAGGGACGTTCCGCAGCGCCTTCAATCCCACGTACGGGCGCAGCTCGAGCTCGCGCACGGGGCGGATGCCGTCCAGGCCGTCGATCAGACCGAGGCGGCTGATGTCGCCGGTGCGGCCGTTGGGGCGGAAGCGCCATTGATCCTCCTCCTTGCGGCGGGAGAGGATCCGGTAGACGTTGAAGCCCATCATCTTGGCGCCTTCCGGGATGCGGAGGACGCGCAGCGGGATCTTCATCTCCACCGACCAGCCCTGCGGCGTCTGCGCCACCGCGGAGTCCCAGGCGGCGTCCCAGTCGGTGGTGAAGTCGGTGTCGTTGAAATGGAGCGCGTCGAGCTGCTGGCCGGCGGCGTAGACCTGGAAGTGATAGGCGGTGCGGCGGTCGAGGGTGGTGTCGAGATCGAACTGCACCGAGTCGCCTTCGATGTAGCGGTCGCGGCGGCTGAGGGTGGCGGTCGCTCCCTCGGGGTCGTCGCAGATCGCGCCGAAGTAGAGGAACTCGTCGTCCCAGAGGACGCGGAAGGCGGTGCGGACGCTGGCGGGCTGGCCCTCGTCGGGATTCACCTGGGTGAAGTTCTCCTCCAGCGGCGCCGCCTGCCAGGCGGGCTCGTCCATCCGGCCGTCGACGCGGATGGGCGATCCCTGGCGGCGCGCGGCGTGGGCGGTGCGCACGAAGGACGATTCCGGCGGCAGCTCGCGCTGCGCCTCGGCATGGGCCGACGGGGCCGCTGCGAGGAGCATCGCGATGGCGCGCATCCCTGCGCTGACAACGGCGGGCTGCCCCGAACATTTCAGCAGCGCAACCCCCCGGTGCCGGCGCATCCGTCGTGGTATCAGTGACGCGGTGGCCGAGCCGGTTTCACATGCGACCGCGGAGCCAGCGCCGCCTTCGACCCCGATGCTGCGCCAGTACCACGAAGCGAAGGCGCAGGCGCGCGACGCGCTGCTCTTCTTCCGGCTGGGCGACTTCTACGAGCTGTTCTACGAGGACGCGCGCATCGCCGCGCAGATCCTCGGGATCACCCTCACCTCGCGGGCCAAGGGCGAGGACCGGGTGCCGATGGCCGGCGTGCCGCACCACGCGGCCAAGGCGTACGTCGCGCGGCTGGTCGCCGCCGGGCACAAGGTGGCGATCTGCGATCAGATGGAGGTCCCGGGACCCGGCAAGCAGCTGGTCCGGCGCGAGATCGTCCGCCTCGTCACGCCCGGGACGCTGATCGACGAGGAAGCGCTCGAGGCGCGCGAGCCGCTCTGGCTCGCGGCCCTGGCGTGCGCCGGCGACCGCGCCGGCCTGGCGCTGCTCGACGCCAGCACCGGCGAGCTGCGGGCGCTGCCCTCCGGGACGCTGCAGGGGATCTTCGACGAGCTGGCCCGGGTCCGTCCGCGCGAGGTGCTGGTGCCCGAAGACTGGGACGGCGCGGAGCAGGCGCGGCGCGCGAGCGGCGCGGCGCGGGTGGAGGCGCGCGCGTTCCGCGATCCGGCGAGCGCGGAGCAGGCCCTCAAGCGACATCTGGGCGTGGCGACGCTGGACGGGTTCGGCCTGCGCGACGAGCTGGCCATCCAGGCCGCCTGCGAGGCGCTCTCGTACCTGCAGGAAACGCAGCGCTCGGCGGCGAAGCACGTGGTCCGGGTCTCGGTCGAGCAGCCATCCCGGCAGCTGTGGATCGATCCCGGGGCGGTGCAGAACCTCGAGCTGTTCCGGGGACCCGACGGGCGCAGGACCGGAACGCTGCTCTCGGCGGTGGATCGGACGCTCACCGCGGCGGGAGGGAGGCTGCTGGCGCGCTGGCTGGCGGCGCCGCTGCTCGACCCGGCGGAGATCGGCCGGCGGCAGGACGCCGTGGAACAGCTGACCTCCGCGGCGGTGCTCCGCGAGGAGATCGCCGGGCGGCTGCGCAGCGTGCTCGATCTGGAGCGGCTGCTCGGGAGGCTCGCCATCGGACAAGGTGGTCCGCGCGATCTGGCCGGCCTGCGGGCGTCGCTGCGGGAGATGCCGGAGCTGGCGGCGTGCCTCGAGCGCTGCCCCTCGCCGCTCCTGCGCGGGCTGGGGGCGCCGCTGCGGACGCCGGCCCCGCTGGCGGAGGTGCTCCAGCGGGCGCTGATCGACGAGGTCCCCGCCGGGAAGGAGCCAGGCTTCGTCCGGCCCGGGTTCCGGCCCGACCTCGACGAGCTCTCCGATCTGGCGCAGGGCGGCCGCGCGGCGATCGCGGCGATGGAGTCGGCGGAGAGGCAGCGCACCGGGATCCAGTCGCTGAAGGTCCGCTACAACCGCATCTTCGGCTTCTACATCGAGGTGACGAAAACGAACCTGCACCTCGTGCCCCAGGACTACCAGCGCAAGTCCAGCACGGTGGGCGCGGAGCGCTTCGTCACCCCGGCGCTCGGAGAGCACGAGGCGCGTGTGCTCTCCGCGGAAGAGCGGCGCGGCGCGCTCGAGCAGCAGATCTTCGAGGAGCTGCGGCAGGCGGTGCTCGCCCAGAGCGCCGGGCTGCGCGCCTGCGCGGAGGCCGCGGCGCAGGCGGACGCGCTGCTCTCGCTGGCG
>JBGQLA010000423.1:0-4054 GCA_041499865.1 Deltaproteobacteria bacterium | reverse complement strand
TTCCGCCGCGCCGCCACCTGGCGGACGCTGCCGCACGTCGAGGGGACCGACGGGTTCTTCGCCGCGGTCTGGGATCGCCGGTGAGCGAGGAGAAGAAGCCCTTCCACAACCCGTTCGCCGGCTTGCGCGACAAGCTCGGCGAGCTGCCGCAGGGGACCGCGCCGCGCGCGCCCGATCCGCCGAAGGGTCCGGCCCGCGCGGTGGTGCGGATGGAGCGCAAGGGCCGCGCGGGCAAGGAAGTGACCCTGGTCGAACAGCTCGGCCTGCGGCCCCGCGAGCTGGAAGGGTGGCTGAAGGAGTTGAAGGGCGCGCTCGGCTGCGGCGGCGCCGTCGAAGGCGAGACGGTGGTGCTGCAGGGCGACCAGCGCAAACGCCTCGCGGCTCTCCTCGCCGCGCGGGGCGTGCGCAAGGTCACGGTGGGATAGACCACTCCCGGGTGCGCGGAGGTGCGCGGCAGCGCGGTCCGATACACGGCGCGCGCCGCCTCTGCTACAACTTCAGGGTTCGCTGAGCCCAGGGGGCTGAGATGGCGGAGCCAACGCGCGTCCTGATCGTGCAGGCCGAGCAATCCGAGCGCGCCTTTCAGCGATTGCTCTTCGCCGACGCGGGCATGTCCGTGTTCGAGGCGTCGAGCGGCGCGGAGGCGCTGGATTTCCTCATCACCGACCGCCCCGACCTGGTGGTGCTGGGCCGGACGCTCCCGGACATGGACGGCCTCGAGCTGCTGCCGAAGCTCAAGTCCAGCGAGCTCGATTTCGTCCCGGTGCTGGTCGCCTCGCACCGGGGCGAGACCGCCGAGCGCGTCCGCGGCCTGCAGCTCGGCGCCGACGACTACATCCCCCGGCCCTGCGATCCCGCGGAGTTCCTCGCCCGGGCGATGGCGCTCCTGCGCACCAAGCAGACCCACGACCGCATCCGCAGGCTGCAGATGACGCTGGAGCAGATGGTGGTCAGCGATCCGCTGACCGGGCTGCACAACCGGAGGTATCTGATGGACCGGCTGGTCCAGGAGATGCAGCGCTCCGATCGCCACGGCGAGCCGCTCGCCTTCGCCATGATCGACCTCGACGGCTTCAAGCCGATCAACGACCAGTTCGGCCACGTGCTCGGCGACAAGGTGCTGCGCGCGGTGGGCAACGCCATCTCGAAGAGCGTCCGCGTCTCCGACGTCGCGGCGCGGTACGGCGGCGACGAGTTCGGGATCATCCTCCCGCAGACGCCTCCGGAAGGGGCGATGCGGGTCTGCGAGCGCCTCTTGCGCGCCGTCTCCGACCTGGTGCTCCAGGACGAGAGCGGCCGCGGCTGCAAGGTGACCGCCAGCCTCGGGCTCGCGTACTACCCCGCGGACGACGTGGACACGCCCGAGGACCTGGTGCACTCGGCGGACGGCGCGCTGTACGGCGCGAAACGCTCGGGGAAGAACCGCTACAGCGCGGTGCGGCCGGTGCAGCCGCTGGCCACCGCGTAGCGACGTCTACAATCTACAGATTCCGACCTCGTCGAAAAGGCGCGCGCTTCCTTTTTCCGGTGGAGAGTGCGTTGGCGCGCGGCTCGCAACGGAGCCACGGCATGGATGCCCGGGACATGAGCGAAACCAGACTCCACAGCGAGAACGAGATCGACAACGCCATCTACGCGGTGCTCTGCGCCGCCTTCTGCGCGGACGACGAAGAGGCGCTGCGCAAGGTGGTCCGGCTCCGGCTGCCTTCCACCCCCACGCCGCTGCAGATCGTCGACGCCATCTGCGCGGAGCTGCGCTGGCGCGGGCGGCTGGAGTTCGAGGACCAGCGCCGGCAGCAGGCGGCCCACGTGCTCGCGGCGTTTCTCGATCTGCCGCCCAGTGAACGCGAGGACGTCTCGTTGATGGCGGTGGTCTAGCCCCCGCTCCGCGGCGTGCACACCGTTCCCCTCGGGGGGCGGGCATGCGGCGGGCAGCTTGGCTACTGGGCTTGTTCGTCGCCGCGGCCTGCGGCGGATCTCCACAGGGAAGCGGCGATTCGGGGGTGGGCAACGTGACCACACCGGACGCCGGCGTCCAGGATGCCGGACCGGACTCCGGCGTTGACGCGGCGTGCACCGGGCTGGTGCCGGCGTCGGCCGGCACCGCGTTCACTTTCGACGTTCTCGCCTACGACAACGGGGAAACCTGCGACGCCTCGGCGGTCGACGGCGAAGGCGTCGTCGCGGCGGTCGCGCGCCGCGCTTCCGACAACACCTGGTACGAGTTCGCTCCGAACTATGGAGCGCGTTCGGGCAACTTCGGCACCGACGACGTGTTTCCGCAGGCAAAGGGTTTCATCGGGCTGTGGAAGGGAACGGGCCCAGCCAACGTGGCGCTCTTTACCCAGGGCGGCGAACTCATGAACCCCACGCCGATCGGCAGCGGCCCCGTCGTGCTCGGTCCAGCGTTCGAGAGCGGCGTGATCTCCCTCTCCGCGACGGCCACGGCGCTCACCGTGCGCAAGCACGATGCCGGCGCTTTCGAGGTCGCCTCGGCGACGGTCTCCGGCGCTTTCGTTCCGGTCGCCGCGGCTGAAGACGCATCGGGCGCCGTGCTGGCCGTGACCGGGAGCGCAGGCACGTTGAGCGGAGCCTGGGTGGATCTCTCGAAGGGGACCTCGACCCAGCCGTTCATGATCGCGGCCGGCAGCACCGCGCGGCTGCGGGCGCTGCAAGGTGGCGGCGTGGCCGTGCAGATCGACGGCCGCTGGACGGGCCTGGCCCAGCCGGGGCAACCAGTGTTGCAAACCGCGCCGGCGTGGCTCGGCGATGCGGCGGACTTCGTCGTCGCACGCGGCGCGAAGGCGTACGCGCTGCTGCCGAAGACCGGCAACGCCGTCGGCATCGCGACGCCGCAGGGGACGTCCTGTGGAACCATCTCCTTCCCGGGAGTGAGCAGCCTCTCCGCCGGAGTGGACGGCACCGTGGTGGGCGCGACGGGCGTGCGCGGCTGCACCAAGTTCGTCTGGCGAAACGTGCTTCGCTGAGTGGTATAAGGGTCGGCCCGATGCCGAAGCGCGTGCACGCCGTTGCGCTGATCCTCGCCCTCTCCCTGCCGGCGCTCGCCTGGGAGCCACAATCGCCCGCGGGGGTGCAGGCGCGGATCGAGGAGCTGCAGAAGGCCTGGGCGGGGAAGTCGGCCGAGGAGATCGCGCAGGACAAGATCGCCCGGGCGCGGCAGCCGCGGCCGCAGTGGGTTTCGCGCAGCGCCTGGAAGATGGAGCTCGGGCCGCTCACCTATTACTTCGCCGTGGGAAAGGCCTCGTTCCCGGCTTCGGTGAGCGTCACGCCGCAGGATGCGCCGCCCGCGGCGGGCAGGCCCCTCGACTGGTGGTACGACGAGCTGGCGGGGATCTTCTACACGCTGGTCGTCGAAGCGCGCTGAGGCTGCGGCAGGATCGTCCGCACCAGCACCGCGGCGATCACGATCGCGCCGCCCGCGATCGCCCACCGGCCCGGCCGTTCGCCGAATCCGATCAGCACCCAGATCGGATTGAGCACCGGCTCCAGCATCGAGATCAGCGAGGCCTCCGCGGCGGGCACCCGCCGCACGCCGCGGATGAAGAGCAGATACGCGAGCCCGAGCTGCACGATGCCGAGGTAGAGCAGGACGGCGCCGCCGCGGGCGGAGAACATCGCCGGCGCGGCCTGCAGCGCCCAGGGCAGCGTCACCGCGGCGGCGAGCAGGTTGCCCAGCGTGGCGGAGGGCAGCGCGTCGCCGCTGCCGCCCTTCGCGTCACGGCGCAGGAGCACGATGGCCAGCGCGAAGAAGATGCCGGAGGCGATGGCGAGCAGGTTCCCGAGGAACTGCCCGGTCTCCACCTTGCCGACGAAGAAGAGCGACATCCCCGCGAGCGAGAGCGCGACGCAGATCGCGTCCACCGGCCGGAAAGGCTCGTCGAGGAGGAAGGGCGAGAGCACCAGCACGTACGCGGGGCCGGTGTACTGGAGGAAGATCGCGTTCGCCGCGGTGGTGAGCTTGGTGGCGGAGACGAAGGTGACGATGCAGGCCGCGTATGCGGCGGCGGTCCCCCAGCGCGCGGCGCGCAGGTTC
>JBGQLA010000422.1:0-4067 GCA_041499865.1 Deltaproteobacteria bacterium | reverse complement strand
GCAGCGGGCGCGGCGCGGGTCGTGGAGCAACTTCCCGAGGCGGACATCCTCGTCAACAACGTCGGCATCTTCGAGGCCAAGCCCTTCGTCGAGATCCCCGACGAGGACTGGGTGCGCATCCTCGAGGTGAACCTGCTCTCGGGCGTGCGCCTGTCGCGCCACTATCTGCCGGGCATGGTGCGCGCCGGCTGGGGGCGCATCCTCTTCATCTCCAGCGAGTCGGCGCTGCAGATCCCGGCGGAGATGGTCCACTACGGCGTGACGAAGACGGCGCAACTCGCGCTCGCGCGCGGAATTGCGGAGACCGTGGCCGGCACCGGAGTGACGGTGAACGCGGTCCTTCCCGGTCCGACGCGATCCGAAGGCGTGGGCCAGTTCGTCGAGGGGCTCGCGCGGGCGAAGGGCGTTCCCGTCGCGGAGATCGAGCGCCAGTTTTTCCGGGAGATGCGCCCGAGTTCACTGCTGCGCCGCTTCGAGACGCCGGAGGAAGTGGCGCCGCTCGTCGCCTTCCTGGCAAGTCCGCTCGCCTCCGGGACGACGGGCGCTGCGCTGCGGGTGGATGGCGGCGTGGTGCGCGCCATCGTCTAGCCCGCTCGCCATGTGGCTGACGAACGCTCGCGCCACGTGGTCGGCGTAGAGGTCGCTGGTCTCGGTCGGTCCCGCCGCCAGAGCCGGCCTCAACGACAAGAGCAGATGGCGCGCAACCGGATCGGAGAATCCGACACCCGGTCGATGGCACAGGTCGCCGATCCGCGGCGAGCCTGCGTCGTCGGCGACGGAGTCGAGGGCGTCTCGCGTGAGATAAAAGCTGATGTAGTGGAACGGGCCGGCGTACTCCGATTCCAGCTTCATTCGCAGGTCGACGATGCCCGCGTTGCCGCCGTGAAAGTTCTCCGGCTGGATCCATCGGCCTTCGGCCGCCATCGCTCCCTTGGGACGGGCGCGCAAGTGGAGCGTAACGACGTATGCGTTGTCCCGCGGCAACCTCGCGTTGAGGACGAGGTTCGGCTGATCGGACATGAACTCGGTGACCAGCAAGCTCGACTTCCGCAAAATTCGCATCAGCGGCTGGGGCGCGTTCTGCCGGCGAAAGGCGTCGGCGAGCGGATGGGCGGCGTTCCCTGTCGGGGTCTTCGCGATCATGACCGGCCTTCGCGGAAGAAACGCGAAACGATAGCACTCGAGGACAGCGGCGAACAGGTTGGGCAGTGCATCCAAGCAGTTCGCCACTGCAGATCTCCGGCTCGCCGAACTGTGCAAAATCGGACTGCAACGTTCGTCCTGCAGGGCGCCCCGCATCCTTTCGGCCGAGCGGTGACCATCTTGATGTACTGGAGGGAGCGAGATGTTACGCATGCTGCTGGAGACCGCTGCGGTAGTGCTCCTGATCGCGCTCGCGCTCGAGGTGATGCACTACCGGAATGCGGTCCTCGACGCGAACATCGACCGCAAGCGCGCGTGGCATACCGTAGTGGAGCTTCGTCGCTCGTGCGGCGACGCCAAGCTCGGCGCGCAAGGGACCGGCGACGCGCCGTCGTCGGCGCGCTGACAGAGAGGGTGTCCGCCTCTACCCGGCCGGGCGCCAGGTGCGCTGTCTCGCGAAGTCCCGAACTGCGCGACCAGCGGTGACGCAAGCCTCGAAGCTGCGTCCCAGGCGCAGTCGACCGCAAGCGAGCTCTGCCCAGTAACGCAGATCGCGATGGAAAGCCCAGGGTCCGGTCCGCGCATCGAGTTCGTGCGCCTCTCCTGAGAGCAGCTTCTCCCAGTGATCCAGAACGACTTCGAGCGTGTAACGGGTGCGGACGTACCGGCTACCGAGCTGTCCGGCCGCCTGGAGCCGTTCCGGATCCCGCAGCAGCCCCACGACCTCGCTTGCGGCGACGCGCAGGTCGGGGTTCTCCATCAGGAACGCCCCGCCGGAGCGGCCAACTGTTTCTGGCAGGGCCCCACGCGCGACGCTGAACACCGGAAGGGAGGTTGCAAGCATTTCGACGGCTGAGCAGCAAAATGTCTCGGTGTGTCCGTCCCAGTTCAAGTTCGCGATCCCCAGGGCGGACCCGGCATAGAGATCCCGGAGAGCGCCCGGGGTGACGAGACCCGCCATCCGGATCCCGCTCGCTTCCAGAGAGCCGTACTTGTCGACGAGCGGCTGGAGGTAACGCGCCTCGAAATCGGGGGCGGCGACCCCGAGAGGTCCGAGCGCGTGTTTGTCACCGTAGAGCCGCCCCGATCCTGCGACGACCAGCGTGGCGTCGGGAAGCTGCTCCCGGACATGCGGCCACATCTGCAACACCCGGTGGGCGCCCTTGCTCTCGCCAAGATACCCGGCGAAGATCATCCGTCGCGGCGCCCGCGGCGCGTCCCTGCGATCTGGAGATCGTTCGAAGAGGGGGTTCAGCGGGTTGTAAGCCCGGCCAATGCGCCGGTACCCGGAGCTATGGAGTGACGGGAGCCGGGCGGAGTCCGAGACCGTGACCACACCGGCGATCTCCTCGCACTCGAGCCAGCGGATGAATTGGGGGATCATGCCGGTGTGCAGCCACATCCACGGTCGCGCACCGGCGGCTCGCAACGTGACGAGGGAGTCTTCGTCTCCCCACGAGCACCAGACGACCCTGCCCGTCTCTCCGCTCCAGCGCAGGCCCTGATCCAGATCGGTGAACAGCCGGACGGCGCTGCCGGTGAGCGTCTGTCCGCCCTGGATCACCACGCCAACCTGGTGCCCGCGGGCAGCAAGTCCCTCTGCGACCAGCAGGGAAGAGGTGTGTGAGCCGCTGACTGCCTCCGAACCCTCGGAAATCGCCCGGACGGAGACGGTGTCCCGAGGGAGGCTGGAAAGGAAGAAGAGCAAACGCGGCAACTGCATGAAGTCCTCCGACACCGAGGCTTGCTGATCTGTGCAGGCTCGATGCGCGCCGCAAGGCGCATCGACGGTGCTGGTGTTGGATGCATCGCAATTCACCAGCCGCAAGCCTTGTCGGGTCACCGACGGCTACACATCGTCGTAGCGGGGCGTCGGGCCTGGTCGCCGGCAAAAGGGGAAATGCAGACAGGGACACCATCCATCCTGCGCAGGGCGGGGCCGCTGATGCTTGCCCGGGTAGCGGTGGCAGCGCTGTCGTTCGCCATCCCGCTGGCGCTCGCGCGCGTCCTCCTGCCGGCGTCTTACGGCACGTTCAAGCAGGCGTGGCTGCTCTCGACCACGCTCTACCTCGTGCTGCCCTTCGGCCTGACGCCGAGCCTCGTCTATTTCGTGCCGCGGGAACCAGCTCGCAAGCGCCTCTTCGTCTCGCACGTGCTGCTGATGACGACGGCCGTGGGAATCCTCGCCGCGCTGGTGCTGCTGGCCGCCGGACCGCTCGTCGCCGGAGCCTTCCACAACGACGAGCTCCAACACCTGATGCCCTGGGTTGCGGCCTTCACCGCCTTCAAGCTCGCCGGCTCCTCTTTCGACGTCGTCTACATGAGCGAAGGCCGGATCAAGGCTTCCGCGCTGGTGCGCGCCTCGAGCGAGGCCCTTTACACCGTCTGCCTGATCACCGGTGCCTTGTGGACGCGATCGGTCGAGGGCGCATTCGCGGGAGTGACCGTCGCCACCTTCGCCCGCGCTCTCGCCTGCTGGATCGCGCTCGTGCGGGAGCACGGCCTCGCGGTGGAATGGCGCGACCTGAAGCGCCAGCTCGCGTACGCGCTGCCCTTCGGCGCCGCTTTCGCCATCATCATTCCGCAGCAGCAGTTCCATTCGTATCTGGTGAGCGCGGCCGTCACCGCTTCAGCGTTCGCGGTGTACAGCGTTGGATGCTTCCAGCTGCCGATCGTCGACATGCTCTACACGCCGGTCTCCGAGATCCTGCAGCTGGGAGTTGCCGAATACGATGCGAAGGGCGACAACGCGGGCGCGCTGCGCCTGTTCCGCGAGGCAGTAACACGGCTCTCGTTCGTGTTCGTTCCCGCGATGGCGCTCCTGGGAATCGCCGCGCCAACGCTGATCGGCTTCCTGTTCACCGATCGGTACCTCGACGCAGTCCCCATCTTCCGCCTCGCCATCATCTCCATCCCGATGGCGG
>JBGQLA010000421.1:0-4079 GCA_041499865.1 Deltaproteobacteria bacterium | reverse complement strand
GACGAAGGCCACTTCGGTGATGTTGGAGTCCTGGTAGATGCCGACCGACGCCGCCCCCACCGACTGCGCCGCCAGCTCGGCGATCACCCACTCCGGCCGGTTGTCGCCGACGATCGCCACCTTGCCGCCGCGCTGCAGCCCCAGCGCCAGCAGGCCCAGGGAAAAGTCGCGCACCCGCTCGCCGTAGCGGCGCCAGCTCGTCTCGCGCCAGATCCCGAAGTCCTTCTCCCGGAGCGCCGCGCGATCGCCGAAGCGCTCCGCGTTCTCCAGCAGGAGCTTGGGAAAGGTGTCGCGCGGCGCCGGCACGGGCGCGGTGGCCGGCTCCACGGCGAGGCTCGTGCTCATGCGGCGTGGCCCCCCAGGTACGCAGCCTGCACTTCGGAGTCGCCCTGCACCGCCTCGGGTGCGCCGTCGGCGATCTTCTGCCCGAAGTTCAGCACCACCACCCGGTGGGAGAGATCCATCACCACGCCCATGTCGTGCTCGATCATCACCACGGTGGTGCCCCGCTCCTCGTTGATCTCGAGGATGTAGCGGGCCATGTCCTCCTTCTCCTCCGAGTTCATCCCCGCCATCGGCTCGTCGAGGAGGAGCAGGCGCGGATCCAGCGCCAGGGCGCGGCCAAGCTCGACGCGCTTCTGCAGCCCGTACGCCAGCGTGTGCACCACCTGCTTGCGGTACGGCTGGATCTCGAGGAAATCGATGATCTCCTCGACCCGCTCGCGCTCGCGGATCTCCTCCTTCTGGCCGCGGCCCCAGTACACGCCCCCGGTGAACGTGCCGGTCTTCTGGTGCACGTGGCGGCCGATCAGGAGGTTGTCCAGCACCGTCATCCCCCGGAACAGCGCGATGTTCTGGAAGGTGCGGGCAATTCCCAGCCGCGTCCGCGCCGCCGGACCCATGCGGGTCACGTCCTTGCCGTCGAAGAGGATGCGGCCGCGCTGGGGGCGGTAGACGCCGCTGATGCAGTTCAGGAGGCTGGTCTTGCCGGCGCCATTCGGGCCGATGATCGCGTTGAGGGCGCCGTTGTCGACGGAGAAGCTCACCTCGGACAAGGCGGTGACGCCCCCGAAACGCAACAGGAGGGCGGTAACGTCGAGGAGGGGGGCGGACATCCGACCAAAGACTACAATTTTGTGGTGCGGAGCGAAACTGACGGAGGGAGGACGGTCTGCCGCAGGGTCCCGAACCCCAAGCCCGCCCGAAGCGCCGAAGGCGCCAGTCCTGATCCCAGGAGCTCGCGCCTTCCGACCCACCACGTCCCAAATCGCTACTTCGGGGGCTCCGGAGTCGCAGGGGTGCCGGGTGCCGGCGTCGCTCCCGGCTGTCCGGGTGTCGCTCCAGGCTGCCCCGGTGTCGCGCCCGGCGGCTGCTGCGCCTGCTCCTTGATGCTCTCGGTCATCATCCCGATGGTCCACCCGCTCGAAGAGTCCCGGATGGTGTCCAGCGCCTTCACCGCCCGCACATACTTCGTCTTGTCTTCCGCGTCGAAGAAGATCACCGGCGGTCCCTGCGTCGCTTCCTTGCTCTTCGCCAGGCGGTAGTACGCCTTCAGCCGATCCACCGCGGTCTGGTCCGTCAGCGTCTCGTTGTTCAGGTGCCAGATCCCCGATTCGTCCACCTTGAAGACGATCTGCGTCAGGTCGGGCGGCGGCGGCTCATTGAGCATCTCGGGCGGCACCTCTTCGGGCACCCGGACGCCGATCTCCTTCTCCATCAGCGGCGTGAGCACCATGAAGATGATCAGGAGCACGAGCACCACGTCGACCAGCGGCGTGATGTTGATGTCCGAGCGCGGGCCCTTGCCGGCCCCGACTTCCATCGACATCGCTATTTCCCCTTCAACTCTTCCGCGGCCAGCGACACGCCCTTCAGCTTGGCCTTGGAAGCCCAGTCCAGCACCGGCCGCACCTTGCCGTACTCGGTGTCCACGTCCGCCTTGAGCATCACCCGCTTGCGCTCCGCGGCGGCATTCTTCATCGCCTCGGTGACGGCTTCCTGGGTGGAGGGCGTCTTGTCCTGCTCGAGGTAGACGTCGCCGCTCTTGGTCACGCTGACGAAGAGCGGGTCAGGCTGGTTCTCGCCCGCCACCGCCGCGTGCCTCGCCTTGGGCAGCTCCACGCTCTTGCCGCGCTGGAGCATCGGGGTGATCACCATGAAGATGATCAGCAGCACCAGCACCACGTCGACCAGGGGCGTGATGTTGATGTCCGAGCGGACCCCGCTCTTGCCGACGTCCATTCCCATCGTTTACGCCTTCGCGGAGGTGCCGGGCGCCGGAGCCTTGGCGCCGGGATTGGTGACGGGCTCGTCGAAGCGGCCTTCCTTGAGGAAGAAGTCGACCAGCTCGTTGCTGGCATCGGCGATGTCGACGCTCATCTCTTCCACGCGGTTGGTCAGGTAGTTGAACATCATCAGCGCAGGGATCGCCACCAGCAGACCGAAGGCGGTGGTGATCAGCGCCTCGGAGATGCCTGCCGACACCGAGGCGAGGCCGCCCGACCCGGAGGTCGCCATCAGCTGGAAGGCCGTGATGATGCCGAGCACGGTCCCGAGCAGCCCGACGAAGGGCGAGGACGAGGCAACCGTCGCCAGGCCGGAGAGCCCGCGGCGCAGGTCGGCGGTCACGCGCAGCGTGGAGCGATCGATGGACCGGTTGATGGCCTCCACCAGATCGAAGTTGCCGACGTCGTGCGGTCCCTGCTGAGAGAGCGCGTCGCGGCCGCGGTTGTACTCGGAGATCCCGGAGCCGAGCACGCGCGGGATATGCCCGTACTTCATCGTCGTGGCCAGCTGGGCGGCCTCCACCATCTGGTGGCCGGGGAGCAGGTCGCGGAGCTTTTCGGCATACCGGCGGCTCTGGTCCTTCGCGCGGGAAAAACTGAACAGACGCTCGGCCATCACGCTCAGCGAATAGACGGACATGATGGCGAGCGTGATGACGACCAGGCGGGCCGGGAGGCCCATCGACTTCCACATCCCAAGGAGACTGAAATCCATGGCGGGTGACTTCCTCCGGACTTGCTTCCCGAAAACTCTCGAAATCTTTAGGGGCGGGCGGAAAGGGCGGCAGAACCTACACAGGCGGCCCCCCGCTGTCAACGCGGCCGCGAGCGGGACAAGGACGGATCGGCGTCAAAGCAACCTCACAGTTGGAAATCGGTAAATTGCGGCAGCCTGCTTGACTGCCTGAACCACATCAGGAACTCTCCGCGGCTCCCGCATGATGCGCGCCTGCCTTGCGCTGTTCCTGCTGCTGGCCGCATCCGCCGCCTCGGCGCAGAGCACCGGCGCGATTTCCGGCCGGATCCTCGACGCGCAGAACAGCCGGCCGGTGGCGGGTGCCACGGTGGTCGCTTCCAGCCCGGCGCTGCAGGGGGAGGAGAGCGCCCGCACCGATTCGAGCGGCGAATTCGTCATCGCCCTTCTTCCCCCGGGCTCCTATACGCTGTTCGTCCAGGCCGAAGGGCACCAGGCGTTCACGCAGGAAGGCGTGCAGGTGGGAACCGGCGGCGAGGTCCGCCTGCACCTCTCCATCCTTCCCGATGCGATGCTCCTCGCGCCGGTGCGGCTGGGTTCCGCGCTGCCGGTCATCCCGGTCACCAGCGCGCGCGCGGCAACGGTGATCCCGCGCGAGCAGATGGAGTTGATCCCGTACGGGCGCGACGAGCGGAGCTTCGAGGCTCCCGCCCTCTCGGTCCCGGGGGTCCTGCCGGAGGGGATCTTCGGATCCCCGCCCGGCGCCACCCGGTACCGGGTGGACGGGCTGGACGTGAACGATCCGGCGACGCTGCTCCAAGGCCGCCGCCTCCTGCAGCATTTCGTGGACCAGGTGGCGGTGGAAACGCGCGCGCTGGGCGCCGAGTACGGCCGGGTGGGCGCCGGCGTGGTGGAGGCGGTGACGAAGTCCGGCGGGAACGACCTGCACGGGTCCGCCTTCCTCGACTGGATGCCCATCGAGGTCCCCCGCCGGAGCTTGCGCTACGACGTCGACGGCGGCGCGGAGATCGGCGGCGCCCTGGAACGGAACCGGGTCTGGTTCTACGGCGGCTTCGCCCCCATGCTCCAGGCGACGACCG
>JBGQLA010000420.1:0-4081 GCA_041499865.1 Deltaproteobacteria bacterium | reverse complement strand
GTCCGCGCCGCTACCATGGCGCTGCGATGAGCAACTGGATCAACTTCTCCATCCTCTGGATGCTGACCGGGAGCCCGGTCTCGGCGGCGCTGATCCTGCTCGCGGCGTACGCGATCATGGACTGGTACACGTTCGGGTTCCTCCGCGGCGTCGCCCGGGCGGTCGCCAATTTCCGCCGCGGGCGGCGCCTGCGTTTGCTGCTGCTGCACAATCCGCACGACCGCAAGGCCCGCGCGGACCTGGGCGAGATCCTCCTCTCCCAGCGCAGATATGCGCGCGCCATCGAGGTGGTGAAGCCCATCGCCGACCAGGCCCCGCACGACCTGGACGCCCTCTTCATGCTCGGCGTCGCCTGCCTCGCGACCGGCCGGGTCGAGCAGGGCGAGCTGTTCCTCACCGAAGTGCACCACGCCCGGCCGGACTTCCGCGACGGCGCGCCGCTGCTCGCGCTGGGGCGCTCGCGGGTCCACCGGCGCGCCGCTGCCGCCGGTCCCCTGCAGATGTTCCTGCAGGAGCACCCCCACCACGTCGAGGCGCGGTTCTGGCTCTCGCGCGCGCACGTCCTCGCCGGCGATCGGGCGGCGGCCGCCGCGGAGCGTGCGCGCTGCTGGCGGGAGTACGAGACCGAGCTGCCCTACCAGCAGCGCGCGGATCGGATATGGGCCTGGCGCGCGCGGCCGGCGAGGCCGCTCCTCTACGCCGGATTGACAGGCTGCGCCCTGGCGCTCGTTGGCGCCGCCGTGCAACACAGCGGCTCCGCGCCGCGCGCCGCAGCCGACGTCCGCTCGACGGCAAACGCGCGCTGAGGGCCCCTACGCGGGCGTCTTCTGCTCCGCCAGATCGATCAGGTGCCCGGTGCGCTCGCGCTTCGTCCGCAGGTAGCCGATGTTGTGCGGGTTCGGGTGCGCGCTCGAGGGGATCCGCCGCCGCACCACCACGCCCTCCGCCTGCAGTCCCTCGATCTTCAGCGGGTTATTGGTGATCAGATCGATCGACTTCACCCCGAGGTGCTTGAGCATCTGCGCCGCCACGTCGTACCGGCGCAGGTCGTCGCCGAATCCCAGCGCGCGGTTGGCGTCGTAGGTATCGGCTCCGCGCGCCTGCAGCGCGTACGCGCGGATCTTGTTGCCCAGCCCGATGCCGCGTCCCTCCTGGCGCAGGTAGATCACCGCTCCGCGCTCGGAGCGCCCGATCAGATCCAGCGCCGTCTCCAGCTGCTCGCGGCAGTCGCACTTGAGCGAGCCGAGGATCTCGCTGGTCAGGCACTCGCTGTGGACGCGCACCGGCACCGCCTCCTGGCCGCGCAGATCGCCTTTGACGGCGATCACGTGCTCCTTGCCGGTGGCCTTCTCGCGAAACACCATCGCGCGCAGCAGCCCATGCCGGGTGGGCAGCGGTGATTCCGCGTAGAATTCGACGGGGTCGGCGGATGCGGGAACAGCGTGCAGGTGAGCGGTCGACAACGTTGCCTCCTCTTCTGCCTCTCGTTCGATGCGTTCCCGAGTGAAAGGTTCCCAAAGCCGCTCAAAACGCTCAGCGGCCGGCGCTTTTTGCCGGCCCATGCATCGAAGTGCTAGAGGAGCGCGCCATGCACCAGATCGAGGCCGAGTTCAGCTTTGCCGCCGCCCACCGGCTGCCCCGCTACAAGGGCAAGTGCTTCAACCTGCACGGCCACAACTACCGGTTCCAGGTGGTGCTGCGCGGCGAGCCCGATCCGTACTCGGGGATCTTCGTCGACTTCTCCGACGTGGAGAAGTCGGTGAAGGAGAACGTCCTCGACCGCGTCGACCACACCAACCTGAACGACTTCATCGAGAACCCGACGGCGGAGAACATCGCCACCTGGATGTGGCACCGGCTGGAGGGAAAGCTGCCCGGCTTCGCCGAAGTGCGCCTGTGGGAGATCCCCGGCAGCTGCGTGGTGTACCGCGGCCCCGCCGGGAAGTGGTGATGGCGCTCCCCGACCGCAAAGCCCAGGCTCCCGATCGCAAGGCGCTGGCGAAGGCCATCGAGGACCTGCTGCTCGCCTCCGGCGCCGAGCTCGACGCCGAGACGCGCGAGACGCCGGCGAGGGTGGCGAAGGCGTTCAGCGAGGATCTCCTCGACGGCTACGCGCAGGACCCGGTGCAGGCGTTGAAGAGCTCGCTGGTGCCGGCGCCCCGGCGCGGGGAGCTGGTGATCGCTTCGCAGATCGACTTCCACGCCATGTGCCCGCACCACCTGCTCCCCTACAAGGGAAACGCCGCGGTCGGCTACGTCGCCGACAAATGGCTGGTCGGCTTCGGGAAGATCGCGGAGGCCACCGACGCCTTGGCGCACCGGCTGATCCTCCAGGAGCAGCTCGTCCACCGGCTCTGCGAGAGCGTGATGGAAGCGCTCGCGCCGCTCGGGGCCGGCGTGGTGATCACAGCGGAGCACGGTTGCATGCAGGTGCGAGGTCCGATGCGGCGCCAGAGCCGCATCACCGTCGAGGCCTGGGCCGGGGTGTTCGAGAAGGACGCGGAGCTCAGGCATTCGCTCGCTCGCCGCGCGGAAGGCGGATGAAGGCGCTGGTCACAGGGGCGTCGCGCGGGATCGGGCTCGCCGTTGCCCAGGCGCTGATCGCGGACGGGCTTCAGGTCGCGGTCTGCGCCTCGCAATCGGCGCCGGAAGTGCCGCGCGCCGCGCTCGCCCGCCGCTGCGACGTCTCCGACGAGGCGCAGGTGGCGGCGCTGTTCGCGGAGGCAGGCCGCTGCGACTGCGTGGTGCTCAACGCCGGCGTCCTCGAGCGCGGTCCGGTCGAAGAATTCACGGCGGCGCGGTGGGACCGCGTTCTCGGCGTCAACCTGCGCGGCGCCTTCCTCTGCGCGCGCGAGGCGTTCCGCACCGGCGCCACCCGGATCGTGGCCGTGGGCTCGATCAGCGGCACGCTGGGGACGGCGCACGCCGCCGCCTACAACGCCAGCAAGTGGGGCTTGACCGGGCTGATCAAGTCGCTCGCGGAAGAGGGGCGCGACCGCGGGATCTTCTGCGCCGCCGTGCTGCCGGGGTCCGTGCAGACGCAGATGGCGGCGCAGACGCCGTTCCCCCCGCGGATGCGGCCGGAGGACGTCGCCCGGGTGGTGAAGTTCCTCTGCACGGACGCGCCGTTCGCGATGACGGGCAGCGCGGTGGAGGTGTTCGGGTGAAAACGACGCTCGCGCAGGAGCTGGCCGCGCTCGGTCTGCAGATCGCGGCGATCGATCCCTACTCCCGCGACGAGAGCGGCTGCGGCGAGTATCCGCCCCAGGCCGCGGTGCAGGCGCGCGACGCGAAGGACGTGCAGACGGTGCTGGCCTACGCCCGCGAGCGGCGGATCCCGGTGGTGCCGCGCGGGGCCGGCTCGGGAAAGAGCGGCGGCGCTCTGGCGGAGCGCGGCGGCATCGTGCTCTCGCTGGAGAAGCTGGACCGTATCGTCGAGGTCTCCCGCGCCGACATGGTCTGCGTGGTCGAGCCGGGCGTGATCCTGGAAAAGCTGCAGGCCGCGGTCGAGGCGGAGGGGCTGTTCTACCCGCCCGATCCGAACTCGCAGGCGATGTGCTCGATCGGCGGCAACCTCGCGCACAACGCCGGCGGGCCCCGGGCGCTCAAGTACGGCGTCACCCGCGACTACGTCCTCGGGCTTCAGGCCGTGCTGCCCACCGGCGAGCTGATCCGCACCGGGCACCGGAGCTGGAAGGGAGTCGCCGGATACGATCTTACGCAGCTCCTGGTGGGCAGCGAGGGAACGCTGGCGGTGATCGTGCAAGCGACGTTGAAGGTGATCCCCCTTCCCCGGTCCGTGGCTACGCTGCTGGCGTTCTTCCCCGACGAGGACAAGGCGGCGCTCGCGGTCCAGAAGATCTTCGGGGCGGGCCTGTTGCCGCGCGCCTGCGAGCTGCTGGACGGCGAGACCATGCGCGCGGTCAGCCCGCGCGCGCCCTTCAAGTTCCCCGACGGGGTGGGCGGCGCCTTGATCGTCGAGCACGACGGCCACGGCGAGAGCGCGCTGGAGGAGCTGGCGCGATCGGGCGAGCTGTGCAGCGAGGCGGGCGCGCAGGAGGTGGTCGCCGCCCAGGACGAG
>JBGQLA010000419.1:0-4114 GCA_041499865.1 Deltaproteobacteria bacterium | reverse complement strand
CCGCAATTTCTTTTCGATCCCGAGAGCGCCGCACGTGGAAATCGATCTCAGCGAAGAGCAGAAGCTCCTGCGCGACACCTGCCGCGACTTCGCCGAGCGCGAGCTCAAGCCGAACGCGAAGCGCTGGGACCGCGAGCACCACTATCCCGCCGAGGCGGTGAAGAAGGCTTTCGAGCTGGGGCTCGCGGGCGTGGCCATCCCTCCGGAGTGGGGAGGCTCCGGGATGGACAACGTCGCGTACGCGCTGGCGATCGAGGAGATCTCGCGCGGCTGCGCGTCGGTGGGCGTGACCCTGAGCGTGAACAATTCCCTCTACTGCGACCCGGTGCTGAAGTACGGCACCGACGCGCAGAAGGAAAAGTGGCTGAAGCCGTTCGCGGCCGGCGAGAAGCTCGGCTGCTTCGGGCTCACCGAGCCGCAGGCGGGCAGCGACGCGGCGGAGCAGCGGACCACCGCCGTGCGGCGCGGCGACAAGTACGCGATCAACGGCACGAAGAACTGGATCACCAACGGGCCGGTCGCCGACGCGATGGTGCTGTTCACCATGACGGATCTGAAGAAGGGCACCAAGGGGATCACCGCCTTCGTGGTGGATACGAAGACGCCGGGATTCCTGGTGCAGAAGGCGGACGAGAAGCTGGGGATCTGCGCCAGCCCGTCCTGCACCATCTTCTTCGAGAACATGGAGGTCCCCGTCGAAAACCGCCTCGGCCAGGAGGGCGAGGGGTTCAAGATCGCCATGAGCACGCTGGACGGCGGCCGCATCGGCATCGCCGCCCAGGCCATCGGCATCGGGATGGCGGCGTTCGAGGAGGCCCGCGACTACGCCAAGGTGCGCAAGACCTTCGACACGCCCATCGCGCAGCACCAGGCCATCCAGTTCATGCTGGCGGACATGATCACCGAGCTGGAGGCGGCGCGGCTGCTCACCTTGCGCGCGGCCACCCTCAAGGATGCGGGCGTCCGCCATTCGCGGGAGTCGAGCATGGCCAAGCTGTACGCCAGCGAGGCCGCGAACCGGGTCGCCGACAAGTCCGTCCAGATCCACGGCGGCATGGGGTACTCGAAGGAGCTCGACGTGGAGCGGCACTTCCGCGACGCGCGGATCACCGAGATCTACGAAGGCACCTCCGAGATCCAGCGGATGGTGATCTCGAACGCTCTCTTGAAGTAAATCGGTTCGTGGCCTGAGGCTGGGGGGCTTCATGGTCGTGCAGGGTGCGGTAGCGAAGACAACAGGGGAAACGGGGGCGGAGATGTCCGAGCGGCTGACCCCGCGGCAGACGTTCTGCGCGCCCTTGCTCTCGGCGCTCCTCTTCGGGGGCGGCAACGCGGGCATCAGCGACATCTACGTGCACATCCGGGACATCGTCCCGCTCAGCGCGCGCGACTGGGAGTCGAATCCGCTGGAGCGGCGGCTGGCGCGCTGGCACACCTCGCTGGCCCGGGCGCTCAACGACTTCGTCCGCCTCGGGGTGCTGCGGGAAGACGGGCACGCCCGCTGGGGGATCACCGAGAAGGGATTCGCCGTGGCGCGCGAGTTCCAGCTGGTCTCGAACGACGGCGTGCTGATCGACCGCGCGCTCCTGCGCAAGCGGCTGGATGAGTTCGCGATCGAGTTCGAGAAGATGTACAAGGTGTACTCGCGTCCGCCCGCTCCGCCGGCGATGAACGAGTAACAGCGGCCGCCAATTCAGAGATGCATCCCAGACTCTTCGAACTCACAGACTCGCAGGCCCTCGTGCGCGACACCGCGCGCAACTACGCCCAGAAGGTCCTCGCTCCCATCGCCCGGCAACTCGATCGCGAGGCCCGCTTCCCCGTCGAGCAGCTCGCGGAGCTGGCCGGGCTGGGCCTGATGGGGGTGAACCTCCCCGAGCAGTACGGCGGCGCCGCCGCGGGCGCGGTGGCGTACGCGCTGGCGATGATGGAGATCGCCCAGGGCTGCGCCTCCACCGCAGTCACCCTGGCGGTGAACAACCTCGTCGCGGAGACGATCTTCCGCTACGGCAGCGAGGCGCAAAGACAGCGTTACCTGCCCGAGATCACTTCGGGCCGGTTCGTCACCGTCAGCTTCGGGCTCTCGGAGCCGCACGCCGGGTCCGACGCCGGGGCGCTGCGGACCACCGCCCGGCGGGACGGGACCGACTACGTGATCAACGGCAGCAAGCAGTGGATCACCTCGGGCGACCGCGCGGGAGTGCTCATCGTCTGGGCGCGCACCGGCGAGCCCGGCACCAAGGGGATCAGCTGCTTCCTGGTGGAGGGCGGCGCGAAGGGGCTTCACGTCGGCCGGCACGAGGACAAGATGGGGCTGCGCGCGTCCAGCACGGTCTCGCTGGCGTTCGAGGACCTGCGCCTGCCCGCCAGCGCGATGCTGGGGCCGGAGGGGAGGGGCTTTTCCATCGCGTTGAGCGCGCTCGATTCCGGGCGCGTCGGCATCGCCTGCCAGGCGATCGGCATCGGCACCGCCGCGCTCGACGCCGCCGTCCGCTATGCCAAGGAGCGTCACGCCTTTGGACAGCGGATCGCCAACTACCAGGGCATCGGCTTCGCGCTCGCGGACGTGGCCACCGAGCTGGACGCGGCGCGCCTGCTCGCGCTGCGGGCGGCGGCGCTGAAGGAGGCCGGCAAGCCGTTCGGGCGGGAAGGGTCGATGGCCAAGGTGTTCGCCAGCGAGAAGGCGAACAAGGCCTGCGACGTGGCCGTGCAGGTCCACGGCGGATACGGGTACATCGACGAGTTCCCGGTGGAACGGCACTACCGCGACGCGCGCGTGATGACGGTCTACGAGGGAACGAGCGAGATCCAGCGCATCGTGATCGCGCGGCACCTGCTGGCGGAGTGAATTTCGGGACCAAGTCCCGCAAACGATGTCAGGCGAAAGGGAAGAGGGTTCTTCCTTGAATCGCCAGCATGCGCGCTGACTTACGGACATCGGGACGCCGCAGTAGGCAGCGGCGAAGCACTCGGGCGCACGCTCGGGCGGTCGTCGGGTCGCGCCTCCGCGGCGCCCGTGTTATCTCGCGCTCATGAAGGCCAAGGACAGGCTGAGGGCAGCCCAGGAAGAGTGGCGGCGGACGGATCTGGCGAAAGCCCTGCAGAAGAGCGCGATCCGACACACCGGGTTCCACACCGACGCGGGGATCCCCATCCCGGATCTGCTCACGCCGGCGGACGTTGCCGATCCCAGCGACGCGGACGTCGAGAAGTACGAGCGCGATCTCGGTTTCCCCGGCCAGTTTCCATACACGCGCGGGCCGCAGCCGAGCATGTACCGGGGCCGCCTCTGGACCATGCGCCAGTTCGCCGGCTTCGGAACGCCCGAGGACACGAACCAGCGCTTCAAGTACCTGCTCGAGCACGGCATGACCGGCCTGAGCACCGCTTTCGACATGCCGGCGCTGATGGGCTACGACGCCGACCACGCGATGTCGCGCGGCGAGGTGGGGAAGGAAGGCGTCGCGGTCTCCACCCTGAAGGATTTCGAGGTGCTCTTCAGCGGAATTCCGCTGGACCGCGTCACCACCAGCATGACCATCAACGCCAGCGCCATCTTCGCGCTCTGCGCGTACATCGCGGTGGGCGAGAAACAGGGCGTGTCCCAGGACAAGCTGGGCGGGACCATCCAGAACGACGTGCTCAAGGAGTACATCGCCCAGAAGGAATGGGTGGTGGGCCCGCGCCCGGCGACGCGCGTGGTGGTGGACATGATCGAGTACACGGCGAAGCACATGCCGAGGTGGCACCCGGTCTCCATCAGCGGCTACCACATCCGCGAGGCCGGAGCGACGGCCATCCAGGAGCTGGCCTTCACGCTGGCGGACGGATTCGGCTACGTCGAGGAGTGCGTCAAGCGCGGGATGAGCGTGGACGACTTCGCGCCCCGCCTCAGCTTCTTCTGGGACGTGCACAACGACTTCTTCGAGGAGATCGCCAAGTTCCGCGCCGCGCGCCGCATCTACGCGCGGGTGATGCGCGACCGGTTCGGGGCGAAGAAGGCCATCAGCATGACCCTGCGAACGCATGCGCAGACGGCGGGCGTCGCGCTCACCGCGCAGCAGCCGTACAACAACGTGGTCCGCGTCGCCCTGCAGGCGATGGCGGCGGTGCT
>JBGQLA010000418.1:0-4136 GCA_041499865.1 Deltaproteobacteria bacterium | reverse complement strand
CACCCAGTTGCGCTGGACGGTCCGCCTGCTGCCCATCACCGTCGTCATTTGCAGAGAGCTCCGCGAACAGAAATCCCCACGCGGCAAGCCGCTGAGGGGCGGCGGTAGATACGCGATCCCGCCAGGAGTGTCAACACAAGCTACCGCCGCAGAATTCAGGGACACGCGAGTTTCGGGGACACAATACGAAACTCCCTCCGGTCGCTCGGCAGCCCGCTTGAGTTTCGTATTGTGTCCCCGAAACTCCCGGATCTCCGGATCAGTCGAGGAGCTTGGACATGGAGGCGAAGAAGTTCCTTGCCTTGGCTTCCTGGACCTCCTTCGGCGCGGCCTTCTGCGGGCCGGCGAGATCGATCAGGTCGAGCAGGTCCGGGGGGAGATCGTCGAGGAAGCGGGAGGGTGTGCGGGGGATGGGCTTCCCCCGGCGGGTCCGCTCGGCGGCGCGGGTGAGGATCAGGCGCTCGCGGGCGCGGGTGAGGCCGACGTAGCAGAGGCGGCGCTCCTCCTCGAGGTTGAGGGCGCCGTCGGCTTTGGCGTCGTCGAAGCCGCGGCCGGAGTGGGGGAGCAGGCCTTCCTCCATGCCGCAGAGGAAGACGCAGCGCCATTCCAGCCCCTTGGCGCCGTGCAGCGTCATCAAGGTCACGGCGTCGCCGGCGTCGCCGTCGGCCTCCTTCGAGTCCAGCGCCAGGCGCGCCAGGTACCCGGCGAGGCCCTTCGCGAACGGCTCGTCGTCGCCGCCTTCCAGCGCGGCTTCGGCCATCCGCTGCTCCTCCCGCTTCTCGTAGTCGATCAGCTGGCGGAGCAGCGACTCCAGCGCCTCCACCTTGCGCGCCTGCGCGGGCAGGCTCTGCGCGCCGCGCCGCGCTTCGTCGAAGAGGCCCACCTCGTCGGCCAGCGCCCGCGCTGCCTCCGAGAAACCGCGCCGCTCGAGCTTTTCGCCGTAGCCGCCGATCAGCCGCATGAACTCCGCGATCCGCTCCCCCGCGTGCGACAGCTCGGGCGGCGCGGCGGCGAACACCTCCCAGACGGTGCACTTCCGCGCCCGCGCCAGCTCCTGCGCGCGCGCCACCGTCTGGTCCCCGATGCCCCGCGCCGGCACGTTGACGATGCGCAGGAGCGCGATCTCGTCGCGCGGGTTGAGGGCGGCGCGCAGGTACGCGACCAGATCGCGGACCTCCTTGCGATCGAACAGCGAGGTCCCGCCCACCACCCGGTAGCGCACGCCGGCGAGCCGCAGCGCCTCCTCCAGCGGGCGCGCCTGTGCGTTGGTGCGGTAAAGGACGGCGATCTCGCGCGGCGGGATCTTCTCCTCGTACGAGACGCGGATGATCTCGTCGGCGACGAACTTCGCCTCCTCCTCGTCGGACGGCGCGGCGACGACCTTGAGGTTCGGGCCCCGGCCCGCGTGGGTCCACAGCTTCTTCGGCTTGCGCGCCGGGTTCTTGCCGATGACGGCGTTTGCCGCCGCGAGGATGTTGCCGTTGCTGCGGTAGTTCTGGGTGAGGAAGATCTCCACGCTGCCCGGGAACTTCCGATCGAACTCCAGGATCTGCCGCACCTGCGCCCCGCGCCAGCCGTAGATGCTCTGATCGTCGTCGCCGACCACGCAGAGGTTCCGCCGCAGCCCGGCGAGCTGCTGCAGGAGCCGCAGCTGCGCCTCGTTCGTGTCCTGGTACTCGTCCACCAGCAGATACCGGTAGCGGTCCTGGTACTTCTGCAGCGCGTCGGGATGCTCCGCGAACAGCTTCAGGGGAAGGAGCAGGAGGTCGTCGAAGTCCACCGCGCCCATCGCCCGCAATCCCAGCTCGTACTTCGGGAGCAGCTCCCCCGCGCACAGCTCGTACTCGTCGTCGGGATGCCCGGGGGCGCCGCCGGTCCGCAGCCGCGAGACGATGGAGAGCAGGCGCGAGACGTCGAAGCGCTTGTCGTCGACCTTCAAGTCGCGCAGGAGCCGCTTCACCAGCGACGCCTGGTCGCCGCTGTCGAGGATGGCGAAGCGCGCGGGCAGCCCGAGCTTCCCGTGCTGCTCCCGGACGATCCGCATCCCGAAGGCATGGAAGGTGCTCACCGTCACCCGCCGCGACTCCGCGGATCTGGAGGCGAGCTGGACCACGCGGTCCTTCATCTCCGCGGCGGCCTTGTTGGTGAACGTGACCGCCAGGATCGCGCCCGCCGGCACGCCCTTCTCGATCAGGTAAACCACCCGATGCGCGATCACCCGCGTCTTGCCCGAACCCGCGCCCGCGAGCACCAGAACGGGGCCCTCGGTCTGGACGACCGCCTGCCTCTGCTGGGGGTTGAGGAGCGAGAGATCGAGCGCCATGCGGGTGCGCGATCGGTACCCCGGCAGGACGCCGCGAACCAGTCTTGATCTTGCCGGGAAACCGTGCGTGTTCCAGCTTCCTGCATGCGCAAGCTCCTGCTGGTCGTTTCCCTGCTCGCTGGGTGCTCGCTCGTCAACCAGGTCGCCTCCTCGGCTTTCGAGCGGCCGACCCTCTCGTTCAAGGAAGCGCGCCTGCCGCACATCGACTTCCAGGGCGCGGACCTGGACCTCGTCTTCCTGGTGACGAACCCCAACTCGATGGGCCTCGACCTGACCCGCGCCAGCTACGACCTGGAGGTGGAAGGCCACAAGGTCGCTTCCGGCACGCCGAAGAACGGCCTGAAGATCCCGGGGGGCGCCACCACCGAAGTGACGTTCCCGGCGAAGTTGCTGTGGACCGGGATCGCGCCCGCGCTGGAGGCCGTCTTCGCCCTGGACCAGGTGCACTACAAGGCCAGCGGCGAGCTGGGCATCGGTCCGGTGACGCTCCCGCTGCAGCACGAGGGCACGTTCGCGGCCCCGAAGATCCCGAAGCTCGACATCGGCTCTCCGCAGATCACCTCGGTCTCGCTCACCGGCGCCCGGCTCGCGCTCCCCCTGAAGATCGCCAACCAGAACGGGTTCCCGCTGCCGCTCGGCGGCATCCTCGGTACCGTGGATCTCGCGGGCGCGCAGGTCGGGCGGATCGCGCTGCCCGAGGCGGCGCCGGTGCCCTCGAACGGCCAGACGACCGTGAACATCCCGCTGGACATCAGCTTCCTGCAGACCGGCGCGGCGGTGGCGGAGGCGATCCGCAGCGGGGTGGCGGAAGTGAAGATCGACGCCATCGTCAACGCGGCCGGCGCGTCGATTCCGCTCAAGGTGGCGAGGACGGTGGCGTTGCAGCGCCCGGCGGCGTCCGGCGGACCCTAGCGCGGACCCTCGAGACCGCAGACCGGAAGCGCGCGTGCATCCACTCGTGGGTGCGGCGCGCCCAAGGCAGCTGCGTGCCCAGAACCGCCAAGCCAGCGAAAATCAAGGGGATCCCGGGGCCGGGCAGCACCAGCAGCACGATGCCGGCCAAGAGCAGCACGGAGCCTGCCACGAGGACCGCGACCCGGCGCGCACCGTTGTACAGCGCTTCCATCCCCACTATTCTAATACATCCGACCCTGGTCTGAAACCGGTGGCGGAAGAGCTACTTGTCGATCGTCCGGGCCGCCGCCGAAACCGCTGCGCTCTCGGCCTCTTCGGCCCGGCGCCGCTCCTCGGCCTCGCGCCGCCAGCGGTCGAGGCGCTCGCGGATCTGCGCCTCCTCCCCGTTTGCGCCGGGCTCATAGAACCGTTCGCCACGCAGCGCGTCAGGCAGGTACTCCTCGGGGACGTAGTTGCCAGAGAAGTTGTGCGGGTACCGGTAGCCGCCGCTGTACCCCATCGCCTTCATCATCGGCGTGGGCGCGTTGCGCAGCTTCAGCGGCACCGGCAGCGGCCCGTGCTCGAGCACCGCCTTGCGCGCGGCGGAATAGGTGGTGAGGGTGGAGTTGCTCTTCGGGCAGGTGGCGAGGAACACCGCCGCCTGCGTCATCGGCAAGACGCCCTCGGGGAGCCCGACCAGCTCGAACGCGCGCAGCGCGTCGATGGCCACGCCGAGCGCGCGCGGGTCGGCGTTCCCCACGTCCTCCGAGGCGAAGATCACCATCCGGCGCAGGAGGAAGCGCGGCTCCTCGCCCGACTCGAGCATGCGCACGAGGTAGTACGCGGCGGCGTCGGGATCGCTGCCGCGCAGGCTCTTGATGAAGGCGCTGATGGTGTCGTAGTGCGCGTCGCCCGACTT
>JBGQLA010000417.1:0-4151 GCA_041499865.1 Deltaproteobacteria bacterium | reverse complement strand
GCGAGGAATCGGCGCAGACGAAGAAGCGCCACGGCGAGGTGCTGGTCGCGCGCGGCCTGCTCACCCCCGAGCAGCTGCAGGCGGGGCTGGTCGCGCAGCACACCACGAACCTCTTGACGTTCCTCCGCCTCACCGAAGGCCAGTACGACTGGCGCGGGTGGGAGCCTCCGCCGGCGTGGGCGCGCGAGGTGGTGGTGGACCCGATCGGCTGCCTCGTCGATGCCCTCGAGGAGGAGCAGCACGCGCCGCGGCGGGCGAAAGTGATGGAGTGGCTCGGAGAACATCCGGTCCGCCTGTCGGTCGACTGGACCGACCTCCAGGGCCGGGTGACCCTGGCGCCCCTCGATCGCCGCGCGGTGGCGCTGCTGGCGCTTCCGCGCGCGCTGCCGGATTTCGTCCACATCTCCCAGCTCACGCAGACGCGGGCGGAGGCGCTCCTGGCCACGCTCCTCCTCACCGGCGCGGCGGAGCCGCAATCGGTGGCGGACGGGATCATCGACCCCGAGCCGCTGGGCGACCCGCCAGCGCAGCCGAACGGCGCGCGCCTCGACGAGGGCGAGCAGCTCGCCAGGCTCGATTCCCTCTCGCTCGACGACCCGCCGCAAGGCGCAGCCGACGAGGAAGGAGAGCTCGAGCTCGATCAGGGCGGTTACCAGCCGGAGCGCGGATCGTTCGGCGCCGCCCCGCAGATGCGGGACGAGACCACCCTGCAGGGGCGGCGCGCAGACGGGATGGACGGGGACAGCGCGCGCGAGCTGCGGAAGAAGATGCTGGTGCGAGGGATGCGCAACCTGGGCGGCATGCCCGCGCGGCCCGGCATGGAGGGCGCGGTGGAGGAGGTGCTGGACGCGCCGGCCGCCGCCGAGGGGCAGCTCTCCGCCGAACACCAGCCCTTCGCGGACGAAGTGCGCGCGCGGCTGCGCCACTCGCCGGGGCAGAACGCCTACCTGCGCCTTGGCCTCGACGCGAGCGCCAGCAGCGACGCTATCCGCGGCAGTTATCTCAACCTCGCCAAGCAGTTCCATCCCGACCGGGCGGCGGGGCCGGCGCTCTCGTTCATCCAGCCGGAGCTGCAGACGCTGTTCGGGCTGCTCAAGGAGGCGTACGAGCACGTCGCCTCGCCCGACGACCGCGCCCGGTACGACGCCTCGCTCAAGGCCGCCTCCCCGGTGGAGATGCGCCGGGAAGAGGCAAGCATCGCGCTGAAGATGGGGGACGTGCTCATCAAGAAGCGCGACTTCGGCCCCGCGCAGGAGAAGCTGCGGCGCGCGGTGGAGCTGGACGCGAGCGGCGACGCGCTGGCGGCCCTCGCCTGGTGCCTGGTGAGCGATCCGAAGTCCTCGCCGCAGGTCAAGGAAGAGGCGGCGTCGCTGATCAACCGGGCGCTGCGCGCGCCGGGCTCGACGGCCCGCACTTTCTACGTCGCCGGCGTGCTCTGGCGGACCAAGGATCCGGAGTCCGCCGCCGACGCCTTCCGCAAGGCGCTGGAGCTGGACCCGAAGCATCCCGACGCCGCGCTCGAGCTGCGGCTGATCGAGCAGCGCCGCGGCAAGCAGCCGAAGAGCCCGGGCGTGCTCTCCGGGTTGCTGTTCGGGAAGCGGAAGAGCTGATGGCGAAGGACACGCTGCTGGTCGCGGATCCGGACCCGCGCAGCCTGCGGATCCTGGAGCTGGCGCTGCGCAGGGCGGGGTTCGAGGTCCAGGCGGTCGCGGACGGCCGGCAGGCGCTGGAGAAGCTGCTCGGCGCCGGCATCCAGGCGGCGGTCTGCGATGCGGCGCTTCCCGCGCCGGACGGAATCGCACTCTGCCGGGCCGCGCGCGCCGAGCAGCGTCTCGCCACGGTCCCTTTCGTGCTGGTGGGCGAGGACCGGAGCGCGGCGGCCCGGGCGCGGGCGCTGGAAGCGGGCGCCGACGACTACCTGGCGAAGCCCGTCTTGCTGAAGGAGCTGATCCAGCGGGTGCAGCACCTCCTCGATCGCCGCCGGCTCTCCGATCCTCCCGCGACTCCGGTGACGATGACGGGAACGGTGCGCGATCTCGGGCTCGTCGACGTGCTGCAGTCGCTCGAGACCTGGAAGAAGAGCGCGCTGGTCCTCTGCGAGAACGGCGGGCAGCTCGCCCGGATCTGGGTTTGCGACGGCGAGGTGGTCGACGCCGAGCTGGGCCCGGTGACCGGCGAGGCGGCGTTCTGGCGGGTGATGACCTGGGAATCGGGCTCGTACCGGGTGGAGTTCGCCGACACCGAGCTGCGGCAGGCGCGCATCCAGGGCGGCACCCAGGCGGCCCTGGTGGAGGCGATGCGCCGCATGGAGGAGCTTGGGCGCGCCGGCCAGAAGCTGCCGATGGAGGCGCAGCTCGCGATCGACGTGGCGAAGCTGGCGGAGCACCTGGACAGCCTGCCAGACGAGGTGAACGGGATCCTCCGCCATTTCGACGGGACGAGGAGCCTGCGGGCGGCGATCGATCTCTCGCCGGCCGACGATCTCGCGACCCTCGAGCTGGTGCAGCGCCTGATCGGCGACGGCATCCTCCGGCTCGCGTCGCGTCCCTCGACGCAGCAGCAATGGATGGCGGTTCCCGCGCGCGCGGGCAGGGCGGAGCGCGTGGCTCCGCGCATGGTGCAGTTCCCGCCGGCGCGGGGAGTCCGGCGGGCGCGCCTGAGGCGGGAAGCGGAGCAGGTCCGGACGAAGATCGCGGCGGGCGAGCCCGTCCGGCTGCACCGGGTGGTGGAGTTGCCGCCGCGCGAGGAGGGCGAGTCGCTCGGCGAGCTGCGGCGGATCTCCGATGCCGTGGGCGAAGCGGCGAAGAGGTTCGCGCCGGACTCGCGGCTCGCGCGGGTCGCGGCCGCGAACGTCCCGGCGGAGGCCCCACCGATCGCGCCCGTGGTCGCGACCACTCCGCCTCCGCAGCTGGTCGGGAACCGGCGCCGGCGCTGGCCGTGGGTCCTCACGGGTCTCGCCGCCGTGCTCGCGGTCGCATGGCTTCTTCGGCTGCAGCCGCGCACCGAGCGGAAGGACGCGCCGTGGCTGGAGACGAAGGCGCCTGCCGCGGCGCCGCAAGCGCTGCCCGCGGCGCCCCCGCCCGCGCCGGCGCCAGACCCCGCCGGGTACGCCGAGGCGATGACGCGCGGGAACGATTTCTTCCGGCAGGGAAAGTATCGGGCTGCTGCCGCGGAGTACCGGAAGGCCGTCGCCATCCGGCCGGAAGCCGTGCCCGTGCTGATCGCGCTCGGCGATGCGTGGCTGGAGGCGGATCGGCCGCGGAGCGCGGTGGAGCCCCTCGAAGCCGCCGCCCGGCTCGATCCGAAGGGGGCGCGGGCGCAGCTCCTGCTCGGCACCGCCTATCACTCCCTGGGGAAGAAGGCGGATGCGGCGAAGGCTTACCGGCGGTTCCTCGAGCTGGAGCCCGCCAGCGAGTACGCGAAGGACGTGCGGGTGATCCTCGCGAACCTCGGCGGATAGCGTTACACCTGCGCGCGATGCGCGTCCTCGGCCTGGAGACCAGCTGCGACGAGACCGCCGCCGCGGTGGTGGAGACGGACGAGGGCCTGTGCGGCCGCGTGCTGGCGGACGTGGTTCACACGCAGACGGACGTGCACGAGAAGTGGGGCGGGGTGGTGCCGGAGCTCGCCTCGCGCGATCACCTGCAGCGCGTGCTGCCGGTGCTCGACGAGGCGCTGGAGAAGGCGGGCTGCGGGCTGCGGGATCTCGACGGCATCGCGGTGACGCGCGGCCCGGGGCTGGTGGGCGCGCTGCTGGTCGGCGTGCAGGTGGGGAAGTCGCTGTCCGCGGCGACGGGGATCCCGCTGGTCGGCGTGAACCACATCGAGGGGCACTTGCTGGCGGTCCTGCTGGCGGAGCGTGCGCCGCGGCCGCCCTGGCTCGGGCTGGTGGTCTCGGGCGGGCACACTTCGCTCTACGAGGTGCGGGGGCTCGGCGAGTACCGCGCGCTCGGGCACACGCTCGACGATGCGGCGGGAGAGGCGTTCGACAAGGTGGCGAAGCTGCTCGGGCTGCCGTATCCGGGCGGCGCGCACATCGACCGCCTGGCGCGGGGCGGCGATCCGCGGGCGATCGAGTTCCCCCGCGGGCTCTCGCGGCGCTCGCGCGCGGAGTTCGACTTTTCCTTCAGCGGGCTGAAGACGGCGGTGCT